>NZ_CP043568.1:4692207-5005021 GCF_014076415.1 Comamonas testosteroni | reverse complement strand
AGGTGATCTGACTTTAAAAGACTCCCAGGGAGTCTTTTTCATGGCTGCACGACAGTCGGTCGACCTTGCAAAAGGGGGCTGCGTGCAGGCTTGAAGTCTCGGTAATAATCGTTGGCGGAGGTATCGTTTGTGAAAAATTCGCTCGCAGAAGGTCTGGACTTCGAGGATATGTTCAACCTGGCCCCGGTATCGCTCTGGATGGAGGATTACAGCGGCCTGAGACAGATTTTCGATCAATGGCGGGCGCAGGGCGTGAGCGATCTGCTCAGTTTTCTCAAAGAAGATCCGGAGCGGCTCAAGCTTTGCAGTCAGTCCTACAAGGTGCTGCGGGTCAATCAATACACGCTTGACCTGTTCAAGGCCGCAGATGAGGAAACCCTGAAGAGCAGGCTCAACGAGGTCTTTCGCGGCGACATGCTCGACAGCATCATGAGCGAACTGGTCGCTCTCTGGGAAGGTGCGCTCAATTTCGAGACCCGTTCGGTCAACTATGCCCTGGATGGAAGGCGGCTTGATGTGCAGGTGAGGGCGCGTGTGCTGCCGGGCTACGAGAAAAGCTGGAGCCGGGTGCTGGTCTCCCTGGAGGATGTGACGACGGAGGTGCAGAGCACGGTGAAGCTTCAGCGCAGCGAGCAATACTCCAGAGACCTGTTCGAGTACTCGCCGGTGTCGCTGTGGGTCGAGGACTTCAGCGTGGTCAAGCGCCTGATGGACGATGTGAGAGCGCGCGGAATCACCGATTTCCGGACTTTTCTGAAAGTGCATCCGGAATTCGTGACCCGCTGCATGCAGGAAATCCAGGTGCTCGATGTCAATCGCCAGACGCTGCAGATGTTCGGTGCCGAGAGCAAGCAGCAACTGCTGCAGAATCTGTCCAAGGTTTTCAGGGGCGAAATGTATGATTCGTTTGCCGAGCAGCTGATAGACCTTTGGGAAGGTAAGCTGGTGCAGCAGCGGGAGGTGGTGAACTACGGGCTGGCCGGCGATGTGCTCCATATTCATATGGAGTTCGCCATCATGAGCAGCCATGCGGAAAAATGGGGCTTGGTGCTGCTGTCACTCGTGGATATCACCGCTCGCAAGAAGGCTGAGGCTTATCTTGAATACCTGGGCAAGCATGATGTGTTGACCCAGTTGCGCAACCGCGCTTTCTATACCGAAGAGCTGAACAGACTGTCGCGCAAAGGGCCCTGGCCCTTGTCCATGCTTGCCATAGATATGAATGGACTCAAGGTCGTCAACGACGAGCATGGCCATACTGCAGGCGATGCCATGCTGAGGCGTATGGGGGAAGTTCTCTCCAAGGCGGTGGATGCGCCGGCTTGCGCCGCCCGCATCGGCGGCGATGAGTTTGTCGTCCTTTTGCCGGGAACCGATGAGCGCGGTGCCGTGGCATTGCAGGAGCGCATCTTGTCATTGCTGGAGCTGAACAATCAGTTCTATCCGGGTCACAGCATCCAGGTTTCCATGGGCCATGCCTGTGGCCAGGAAGGCACGCCTATAGAGGCCATTGTTCAAGGGGCGGACAAGGCCATGTATGCTGAAAAAGCACGCCTTTACCGGGACAAGGAGCGCGACAGGCGTGTGAGCTCAGCCTGAGCTCAGGTATGCGTCAATCCAGTTCCGCTTCGCGTTGCGGTCCGACTGTAGGAGCTTGTAGCGGGTTGGTGCATTTCAATCTGTCGAGACAAAGACCAAAGGCGATCAGCCAAGTTTTGGAAGTGCTACAAGACACCAGAGTTCTTCATGGCTGCTTGAGTCTGGCCTTGAAATATCACGGGAGAAGTCTATGAAAGTCATCGGGCTTGCCATGTTCGCAGCAATCGCCGTCAGTGCCTGCAGCTCTGCACCGTCTCAAGATGCAGACCGAGAAGTTGCCTTCACCTGTGCAAACGGAGAATCCATTTCGGTGCGTTTCTCGCCTGCCAACAACAAGGCAGTCTTGATACGCGGCGGTCAAGGCGTAGAGCTTCCACAGCAGCCAAGCGGCTCCGGATTCGTTTACAGCAACGGGCCCAATACCATCCGAGGAAAAGGACTGGATCTGACGGTCGAGATCGGCCGCATGGTGCCGATCCAATGCAGGGCCCGGCAAGGGGCCCTCTGACTATCGCCAGAATTCAACCGCATCCATGCGCATGTGCTCGGCTGCAGGCGCAGGCCTTTGAGGCGCATTTGGCGTTCGCCGTCATCTGACGCTGGAGTTTTCTTGAGTGGCTAGCCTTTGCCGCAGAGCTGGGCCGCAAGCTGATCTATAACGATCGCACGGGCGATATGTCCGCTCGTTACCCAGGCTTTGGCGCCGTGGTGCTGGATGTGGATACGCAGGAGCGCCGCGTTCTGCCCATGCCCGTGTATGTGGTAGCGCCCAGCAGTGCCTGGGCGCTGTCGGTCAATTACCGGCGTCTGTACATCACGCACGAGACCATTGGTTACAGCGAGCCCGGCCAGCCTTTTGAATTGCCTCTAGCCCCCCGACGACGGCATCTGGCGCATGGAGCTGGCGACAGGCGATTCCCGATTGCTGGTCAGCTATGCGCAACTCAAGGCATTCCATCATGTGTCGTCGATGGACAAGGCCATTCACTGGGTAAGCCATATCGAGATCAATCCGGCTTCTTCACGCATCCTGTTTTTGCATCGTTGGACAGAGCGTGTGAAGGATGAGACCTGCTTTTTGCATCGCCTGATCACCATGAATCCGGACGGTTCGGACATCCGCTTGATGGAGTGCTCGGATCATCCGCTGCCGCAGCTTGCCGACGACTTCGACCCCAGTGCCGTAGGCACGTTTGACTATGAAAAGTCGGAATGCCAGATCTCCCATCCCCTGTGGCAGGACAACGAGCACATCATTGTCTGGGGGCCGCATGCCGGCGAGATTCACTACCACCTCTATCACGACGTTGAAGGAGGCGAGGTGCAAGTGATTGGCCGCGACGTACTGGTGGAAAATGGCCATATGACATTCTCGCCGGTGAGCACCCGCTGGATGCTGAGTGACACCTATCCGGACGACAGGACACACGAACGCTTTCTGTTCCTTTTCGACATGCAGACCGGAGAGCGTCGCAATCTGGGCAGTTTCTATGCCAATCCGGAACTGAGCAAGGAAAACCGCTGTGACCTGCATCCACGTTGGAGCCGTGATGGCAAGGAGGTATGCATTGACTCGGTGCATGAGAGCCAGCGCCAGATGTATGTGCTGGATGTCTCGTCGATTGTGGAAGCGGCCTGAATATTGAAAGCAGCTCCATCGGTGATGCGGTTCTAGCGATCCGAGCTGCGGCGTGCTTCAAGGGGGGAATTTCGGCGCTCGGCGCCTTCGTATGCGCGAGAGATCTGCAGCGAAGGAGCTCTGGGCGTTGAGGACTCAAATGCATTTCCTTGTAGCACACAGCAAATACAGCTCTGCTCTACGTACTGGCGCTGCTCTCGGTCGCTGCAGACTTTGTCTTCGGCGTGTATGAGAGCACAGGAGACTGGGCTAGAATTTCTGTATCGGGAAAGCAGCCTCCCGTCCCGCAAGGGTAGACGGTGTCCCGTCCAAGAGCTGGATATTCTCTATGGAGTTTTTATGGACACCGTTTTACCCAGGCCTACCGATCCGGTTGCGCCGGCCTCTCTTTCGCTCTCAGAAGCGCTGCGTTTCTGGCTGAAGCTTGGATTCATCAGCTTTGGTGGTCCCGCAGGTCAGATTGCACTCATGCATGAGGAGCTTGTAGACCGCCGCCGATGGATTTCCGAGAAGCGATTTCTCCACGCCCTTAACTACTGCATGTTGCTGCCCGGGCCAGAGGCTCAGCAGCTTGCAACCTATCTGGGGTGGCTGCTGCACCGGACATGGGGCGGAATTTTTGCAGGGGTTCTTTTTGTCCTGCCATCGCTGTTCATCATCATTGCTCTGGCCTGGCTGTATATGGCCCACGGCGACATGCCGGTCATTGCGGGCATTTTCTATGGCATCAAGCCCGCTGTAACGGCGCTTGTGGCACAGGCAGCCTACCGAGTGGGTTCGAGGTCGCTGAAGAGCCGCTGGCATTGGGGAATTGCAGCTGCTGCGTTTCTCGCCATTTTTGCGTTCAATGTTCCGTTTCCGCTCATCGTCATTGCGGCTGCAGTCATCGGTTTCATCGGTGGCAAATTGCGACCTGAAGCCTTTGGTGGTTCCAGCCATGAAAAAGGCAAGGCGAGTCAGCCACTCGGGGCTGCATTGATCGATGACGACACTCCAACTCCGCCGCATGCACAATTTTCCTGGCGAGGATTCTGGATGGTGTCGCTGGTCTGCCTGACGCTTTGGGGCAGCGTTATGGGCGTGCTCGCCACGGCGTTTGGCCTAAAGTCACCCTTGGTACAAATGGGGTGGTTCTTCACCAAGGCCGCGCTGATGACTTTTGGTGGCGCGTATGCGGTGCTCCCCTATGTTTACCAGGGCGCAGTGGAGAACTTTCATTGGTTGACTGCAACACAAATGATCGATGGCCTGGCTTTGGGGGAGACCACTCCGGGCCCTCTCATCATGGTGGTGTCCTTTGTGGCCTTTGTGGGCGGCTGGACAAAAGCAATCTTCGGTGCGGATTCGCTGCTGCTCGCAGGAGTCGTCGCAGCAGTGATAGTGACCTTCTTCACTTTTCTGCCATCGTTCTTCTTCATTTTCCTGGGCGGCCCCTTTATCGAGTCCACCCATGGCAAGCTGAAATTCACTGCGCCATTGGCCGGGATCACCGCTGCGGTCGTGGGTGTCATCCTGAATCTGGCGGTTTTCTTTGCCTACCATGTCATTTGGCCCCAAGGCTTCGCAGGACACATAGAGTGGCCGTCGATTGTCATTGGGCTGGCAGCAGGCATCGCGTTGCTCCGCTTCAAGATCAATGTCATCTACGTCATTGTGGCGGCAGGACTGACAGGATTGCTTGCGCAGTTGTGGTGATTGCTCAAGTCCCTGATCGGGGGGCCTCAAGGGTGTGGGGCATTTTGCGACTGCCACAGGCCTGGGGATCTGGTTAAACTTGCCCTGCCGTACCATCCATCAGGCTCCTGTCTCTATGTCACGAGCCACGCTGGTGCTCATGTCGCATAGGTCCAGGTGATGCCTACCGTCAAATCCATCGTCCCGCTCGAACTTGCTCCAACGCTGTTCAAAAGCGCCAAAGCCTTCGAGGCCTGGCTGAAGAAGAATCACGCTGCTTCCGAAGGCCTCTGGCTCAAGATCGCCAAGCGAGGCGCCAACGAGCCCAGTGTCACCTACCCCGAAGCGGTGGAGATTGCGCTGTGCTGGGGCTGGATCGATGGACAGAAGAAAAGTCTTGACGACCAGCACTATCTTCAGCGCTTCACGCCGAGGCGCGCGCGCAGCGTCTGGTCAAGAATCAATGTCAACAAGGTACAGGCACTCATTGAAGCGGGCCGGATGCAGGCCCCGGGTCAGGCTCAGATAGAGGCAGCCAAGGCTGACGGGCGCTGGGCGCGGGCCTATGACAGTGCGCGTACGTCCACTGTGCCTGAGGATCTGCTGGCTGCACTGGAAGCCGAGCCGGCGGCCAAGGCCTTCTTTGCAAGCATCAACGCTTCCAATCGCTACGCGATACTTTGGCGTATCCAGACGGCCGCGAGAGCCGAGACACGTGCCAGGCGCATCGCTCAGTTGGTGGAGATGCTTGCCCGCGGCGAAACCATCCATCTCTTCACGCCCCGTGCCAAGGCTTGATTGCGAAGTTCGCACGCGTATGGACATTATTTTGCATTGAGCGGCCAGTATTCCTGGCGCTGTCTGGCTGCCTGGGTCGAAAAGCATGGCCCATATACCAGCGCCAGACAAGGGCTGGTCTATATTCACGCCGACGCGGGCAGGGGTTGGGCGACGGGCGGGGGAGATGAAGCCTGGGGGCAAAAGCTGGGGGCATCTGAAATGTGCCCCCAACTTTTAAAAATATGCCCCCAAATGTGCCCCCAGATGCCCCCGGATTGCGGCACACTTCCATGGACTTTGGCGCACTTCGAATTGAGGTCTACAGAGGGAGAAAAGAAAAAGGCCGGAAGGTTATGCACCTTCGCGGCCTTGAATTTGGTCCCCCCGACAGGAATCGAACCTGTATCTGTCGCTTAGGAGGCGACCGTTCTATCCATTGAACTACGGGGAGGGACGCTGGATTCTACCTGCGTTACCAGCCTGCGGATTTCAACCGACGTATTTATGCCTGCTCTGTGCGGTTGACTTCGACGGAGACGTGGGTGAGTTCTTCGTGTACCGACAGCAACTGGCGGATGTAGTCCGGTGTGACCGTGGCAGCGCCCTCGACTGCGATGATGCAGGCATAGTGGTTTTTGCCCACGCGCCAGACATGCAGGTCTGTGATGTTGACGGGTTGCGGACCCTGTGCAACAGCTTCACGCACTTCTTCCACGACGGGAGCATCCATTTCGGCATCGAGCAGCACGCGGCTGCTATCGCGCAGCAGGCCTAAGGCCCACATGGCCACCATCACGGAGCCGACCAGACCCATGATCGAATCCAGCCAGGCAAAGCCCAGGAGCATGCCGCCCAGCAACGCTGCGATGGCCATGACCGATGTGGCCGCATCTGCAATCACGTGCAGATAGGCGGAGCGCAGGTTCAGGTCGCCATGTGCATGGTCGTGCTCGTGGTGAGGCTCATGGCCGTGGTGATGGTGGTGCCCGTTCTTGAGCAGCCAGGCACAGGCCAGGTTGACCAGCAGGCCAAGAGTTGCCACACCTATGGCTTGCTGATAGTGAATGGCGGCAGGCGAGAGCAGGCGTTGTATGGATTCAAAAGCCATCAGGCCGGCAACCAGCAACAGGCAGATGGCGCTGGTGTAGCCCGCCAGGATTTCTATCTTCCAGGTACCGAAGCTGAAACGTCTGTCATTGGCCAGTTTGCGCGCAGCGGCATAGGCGCTGACGGACAGGCCCAGCGCCAGCGCGTGGGAACTCATATGCCAGCCATCGGCCAGCAGGGCCATGGAGTTGAAGTAATAGCCGGCGGTGATTTCCAACATCATCATGGCAAGCGTCAGCAACATGGCCTGCTTGGCATTTTTTTCACCTAGCAGATTGCCTTGGTCAAAGCTATGGGAGTGCTGTCGGGTAAATGGGGTGGCGGTGTATGAGGTCATGGCTGGCTTGTTTTTATATACTCTACCCCAGTATTTTTTCCGCGCAGGCATGAGGACTACAATTCCTGCCCATGTCGCATACCGTTTCGAATCAAAAACCATTGCTCGCGCGCATTCGCCGCATCAAGGGGCAGACGCAGGCACTGGAGCTGGCTCTGGAAGAGGGGCGGGACTGTGCCGTGGTGCTGCAGCAACTGGCGGCTGTGCGCGGGGCTGTCAATGGCTTGATGCTGGAGTTGCTTGAAGGCCATGTGCGCGAGCACCTGGGTGCCGAAGCGACAACGGCCGAGCAGCGTGAGCAGGACCTGGAACTGGTCGTGAAGGTGCTGCGTTCCTACGTCAAATAAGGCGTGGCAGCAGGCCGCTGAGGGCCTGAATAGATGGATCAGGACTGCACCAGCGCCGCCAGATCGTTGACGAATGGCTGCACGCCAGGATGGCCGTGCAGCCATTGCCTGCCCAGAAATTCTTCGATCGACTGCTGCTGCAGCCCGAGGCCGGGCCGGCGGGCCGATGCGGCCTGCAGCAAGTCATGGGCGCGGTTCATGACTTGCTCGCTGTCTGCGGCCGCAGGCTCACCCAGTTCCAGAATCCATTCCTGCTGGATGCGGAGTATGAGCTTGCCTGCGGCTTGCTCAAGCGCGGTGCGGTTGCGTGGCATAGCAAAATTGATAGCGTCTATCGTATGCAAGGAAAGGGGTAAAGGATGTTTTCATGCTTAGTCCTTGCGAACGGTATAGACGATGTCCATGGCACTGGTCATGCCGGTCTGAGCGCGCAAGGTGACGCTGCGCGACAGGTCGTAGAAGATGTAGATGATGCCCATGGCTCCCGACAGGCTCTGCTCATAGGTCAGGTAGAGCTTGTCCGAGATGCGCTTGCCCATGGTCAGTGCAGC
The DNA here is from genome assembly GCF_014076415.1 of Comamonas testosteroni. Taxonomy (NCBI): domain Bacteria; kingdom Pseudomonadati; phylum Pseudomonadota; class Betaproteobacteria; order Burkholderiales; family Comamonadaceae; genus Comamonas; species Comamonas testosteroni. Next base: position 4,996,987 of record NZ_CP043568.1, on the reverse strand, counting down.
ACCTGCAGCATCCGTGCCGTCGCCGCCGCCCTTGAAGCCGACCTCATCGAGACCCAGGCTTCCCGCAATCTTGCCGCTTGAGCTGTTGCCGCCGGCCAGCAAGGCCATGGCGGCCTGCTGAAGCAAGGCGCTGCTGGCCCCACCAGAGGCGGGATCACGGCCCATGACCACCCAGGAGAGCTTTTCTGCATCGGGCAGAGCGGGATCCGAGTACAGCAGCACGCGTGGTGCGCTGGCCGTACCCAGCACTTGCACGCCAGCCTTGACGGCAATATTCGGGCGCAGCGCCAGTATGTCCAGCGAGGGGTTGTTATAGGGACCATTGAAGCGGATCAGGCCGGTTTCCACATTCAGCGACTGGCCCCAGGCCCGGTAGCGACCTTGCTCGGTACGGATTTCGCCAGTCACGCTGGGCGGGCCGCCGATGTAGCTGGCACCTCGTACTTCGAGCTGGCCCAGCAGCCGCGTGGTGATGCCAAAGCCTTGCAGAGCAAAGTCACGGCCCATGTCGAGCTTGACGAGAATGTCGGGTACCTTGCGCGGCGTGGCCCGGGCCTGCTCCTTGCGGGCCTGTTGCTCGGCGCGGTGGCGTTCTTCCTCTTCGGCCTTGCGCGATGCCGCCGAGCGCACGACCACATCCTTGTCCAGCGATGGTGCGGATTCCTCGGGCAGGATGATGGAGGCTCTGTCGACGCTGAGGTCGCCGCGCAGCGTGAACTGGCCTTGCTCCAGTCGTGCCTGCAGATCGCCGGAGACGCTGACCTGGCGGTCAGCTCGCACAAGTACCTGCAGCTTGCTGGCCTTGGCCTGCAGATTCATGCTCAGGCCTGACTCGCTCCCTGTACCCGGCGGTGTGAATTGGGCATATCCCGTGCCGGTGAGCTGGCCGCCGTCTTCGGGGGCACGGGTCAGGTTGCCGCTATATCCCAGAATGCGCGCCTGGCTGCCTTTGCCGCCCTTGAGGCGCAGTTCGGTGATGTCCAGTCTGGTGCCTTGCAGCTTGGCACGCAGAATGCCGTCGCGCAGGTCAACGCCATCGAGCAGAGACACGATATTGAGTCCATCGGCCTTGATATCGCCCTGCCACTTGGGGTCCTGCAAGGTGCCGCTGATGCTGGCGTCCGCCGCCAGCGTGCCCTGAATGCGCCAGCCTGGTGGCGCAAACAGGGCCCACAGTCCCATATCTGGCATATTGGCGTGCAACTGACCGGACAGAGGCGCCGTGGCGGGCAGCGTCCAGCGGTCCTGCTGATAGCTGAGCTGGGTGCGCAGGTCGGCGCTGAGCTTGCCTGCACGCTCGCTATCCCAGAGCAGCTTGGCGTTGACCTGACTACCCTGTGCCTGCACGTTGAGGCGAATGTCCTTGATGCGCGAGCGCATGCCTGCGCCGCTGATCTGGCGCGTGCGTGTGCCGCCAGCGCGTGTGGCGGTGGGGCCGGTAGTCTGGATGACGGTAGTGCTGGAGCCATCGTCTACTGCCAGCCGCAGATCGCCTGCGGCACGCTCGACAGTGAGATCGGCCTTGAGATCCTTGCCCAAGGTGTCCAGGTTCCAGCGCGTGTTGAAGCTCAGGTCGCCGGAAATGCCGGCTGCCTCCAGCGGTGGATCGTCATCGCCCAGGCTGAATGCATCGACCCAGGCCAGCGGAATTCCAAGGGCTTGCCCTGCGCTGCGCAGCCCCCATTGGCCGCTGCCGGTACGGGTGACGGAGCCATCATCCCATGCCAGTTGCGCAGGTGCCAGCGGCTCGCTGCTGGTACGCCTGATGCCCAACTTCGGGGGCGTGATCTGCAGCTTGCCGGCGCTGAACTGATAGACGGTGCTCAGCACCGTGCTGCCACTGGTGCGCTGCTTGATCAGCACGGGGGCTCCGGCTTGCAACTGCACCACCCAGGGGGCGGGCTTGTTCTTGTCGGGTGTGAGCTGGGCCTGCAGCTTTTGCAGACTGGCTTGCCAGTCCTGCGGCGCCGTGCCCTTGCCGCCCGTCAGGCCGGCTTGCAAAGCGGTGTCGATCTGTATGCTTTTGCCAGCTTGCTGGGCCTGCGCGGCCAGACCGATCCTGGCATTTTCGGGGCTGCCGTCAATGTTCAGTGCCAGCGCAGGCAAGACGGCACCCTGGTCGACTGCGGTGCCGGCAGGCAGATAACGAATCTTCTCGGCGCGCAGCTTGGCCTGGATCTGCAAGCCACTGGCGGGAATGGCCGCGCCATGGGCGGCGCTCAAGCGCTTGAGCAGATTCTCCCAACCGCCCTTCAGAGCCAGTTGCAAATCTGCGCTGCCATCGAGTTGAGCGCCGCCCAGCGGGTCCTTCACGCCCGGCAGTTTGCGCAGCCATTGTGTGAGCGTGCTCATGGAGCTGAGCTGCAGCTGGCTTTGGACAGTGCCGCTGGCAGGGCTCATCTGCCCGTCAAAGTTCAGTTGCGCACCGGGCACCGCAGCCTTGAGTCGAGCCTTGGCCTGCTGGGTTTCTGTATTGAACTCCACGGACTGGGCGTCGACGCTGGCCTGCAGGGCTTCTAGCTGTAGTTTCTCCAGCTGCAGCAGCGGGGCCTGCCACTGGCCTTTGGCAGCCAGGGTCTGAATGCGCAGCGTCTTGTTGTCGCGCTTGCCGTCCACTGCATGCAGATTGGCGGCAAACACAATCTTGCTGGCAGCGGCATCGCCGCTGCCAGGCTCGGCTTGCACAGCCTTGGCGCTGATTTCGCCTTCCAGAGGGGCGGCTTCCAGTGTGCTGTAGAGATCGGCCGGGTTGAGCTGTTCCACGACCGCCAGGCCTTCAAACAACCGGGTGCTCGGCGTGAACTGACCGTTGAGCGCGATTTTGCCCTTGCCGATCTGGATACTAGAGTCGTCGACCTGCCATTGCTGGCCGTCGAAATGGGCTCCGGCCATCAGCTCGGCCACGGGCAGGCGCTGCCGGTCCCAGGGGCCGGGCAGCGCGTTGCTGAAGCTGGTGCTCAGGTTCCAGGGCTGAGCCTCCAGGTTCGTAGCGGCAGCTACCGTTTCGTCGGGGCCGGCCTGCAATTGGCCGGTCAACAGGGTACGCGGTCCTTGAGGCCAGAATGCAGAGACATCGAGATTGCGTAGCTGGGCCTTGGCAGCCAGCAGCGGCTGACCGCGCCAGGGCATGATGCTGGCCGCCACATCCGCCTGCATGGGGGGAGTGTCTGCAGCTGGCCCGGACTTCGAGCCTGAGGGCTGCCGGTTGCTGCTCTGCTCGGGGGCTAGAGCTGTTTTGCCTTGACGGTCTGCGCCGGAGATCTCGGCGCTGGCATTGGCATTGGCCTTGATCTCCAGCCTCGCCGCTTCGGTGGCCAGCGTGCCTTCGGCTGTCACCCTGGCCTGCACGGCAATGGTGGCGCCGGCGTCGCCGTCCTTGTCCAGAGGGTTGGGCATTTGCACATCGCCGGTGGCCTCGGCCTGCATAGCCATGGGAGCGGCGCCCTGCAGCTTCAGCTGGGCCTGATAGGTGCCCTGGGCAAAGCGCAGGCTGCTGACTTTGAGTTCGTGGTTGGTTCCCGTGTATTCATAGCGACCGTGCAGGTCCTGCACCACGGCTTCGGGCGGGCCTTGCCAGATGATCTGGTCGACCTTGAAGGGCAGCTCTATCTTCACCGGCAGGGTCAGCGACTGCAGCGGTTCGCTGGCGGGTTTGTCGGGGTCGTGGGTGCTGGCAATGCGCAACTCGGCAATACGAACCTCGCCCAGCTTGAGCGTGCGCGACAGTAGCAAAGGCCTGAACTGCCAGCCGATCTGAGCTTGCCTGACCTCGACCTTCATGGTCGGGCTCTGCCATTGCAGCCAGCCGATGCGGCCGCCGTTCTTGACACTGCCCGTGACCTCTTTGGCGACCAGGGACTGGTCTGCAGGCATCCAGCTGGCCACACGCTGCAGCGTCTGGTTGAGCGAGTCGTCCTTGCCAATCCACCACAGCAGGCTGCCAAGCGCCGCCACCAGGGCGAGCAGGGTCGCTGCAAAGGTCCAGCCCAGCGCGCGTAGCCAGCGGCGGCGTTTGAGAGGCGAAGAGGAGGCCTTGGCGGGAGGGGAGGTGTTTTGTTCTGCCATGCTTAAAACGTGAAGCCCAGACGCAGGTGCAGGCGCAGTTGCTGCTCCTGTGCGCCCCAGGCGAGATCTGCTTGAATTGGGCCAACCGGGCTTTTCCAGCGAATGCCGGTGCCAAAACCTACGCGGGTGTAGAGGCGGTTGATGTCATCGCCCACGGTGCCGGCATCGATGAAAACGGCGTGCTCGAAGTCCTGCGTATTGCCCTTGATGGTGATGGGCCGCTGCCATTCCACGCTGCCCATGGCCAGATAGCGACCCGCAATCACACGATCGTTTTCCGTGCGAGCGCCAATAGATTGATAGCCGTAGCCGCGCACCGTGTTGTCGCCACCCGTCAGAAACATGATGGTGGTGGGCAGATCCACATCTTTCTTGGCCATGACGGCGCCGATTCCCGCCTTGAGCTGCAGGCGGCTGTGGCGCCTGGTTTCCTCGTCGCGCTCGCCCAGCGGTATCAGGCTGAGCCAGCGCCCAGTGAGGCGCCCGAACGGCGAGCGCTGCGGCGTCAGCGTGGTGCCAGCACCAGCCTCCAGGGCCAGGCCGAAGCCCGAGGTGGGCAGCAGATTGTTGTCGAAATAGCGGGCCGTCCAGCCATAGTTGGCCAACAGCGAGGAGGCACCGGGCGGAGCACCTGCGCCCTGGGTCTTGGCGTAGTCGTACTGCAGGTACATATTGCGCTCTATGCGGTCCTCGGCCTTGGAGCGGCCAAAGCGCATCTGTGCACTGTTGGTGTAGAAGTCGCCTGCAGGCGCACGTTCGAGCTTGCCGCTGGCAAACCAGCGCCAGAGATCCTCTCCGGGAAGGCCGACCAGCTGCGTGGAGATCAGCGGGTTCTTCCTGTCCAGCTGCAGCTTGCTGACGGCGCGCCAGTTCAGACCGGGGACCTTGTTGTAAGTGTGATCGATGGACAGACGAGGTCCGGTGTCCGTGCTCAGACCCACACCAAACACCCATTTCTGCAGCTTGGCTTCGCGCACCTTGGCAATTACCGGCGAGGTGATGGCTGCACCCTGATTCTTGCGCTGTTCGTCGCGCTCAGCGTCGGTAGCGGCCTGTTGCGGCGAATCGGCCAGGGAGAGAAATACCGAGTCGTAATAGCCGCTGCTGACCAGGCGCTGTTGCGCATCGAGCATGCTTTGCAAGTCATATTCCTGACCTTCCGGAAGGCGCGCAATACGGGCCGTGCGCACCGGGTCGTAACGCTCGGCACCATCAATCTGCAGCGGACCGAACGTATAGGCCGGGCCGGGGTCATAGCTCACGCTGACCTGGGCCTTGTTGGTGTCGGCATCCACATCGGCCAGACTGGTATCTATGCGGGCCAGCGGGTAACGGCGCTTTTGCAACTCCTTGAGACCACCGCTCTTGGCGCTGCTCCAGGCCGATTGCGAGAATTGCTCGCCGGCCTGCAGCGGCCAGGTTTCCTCGATCTGCAGGCGCTGAGAGGTCCCCAGCTCGTCGCTGGCATTGATGCCGGCAAAACGCACCTCGGATTTCTCAATGATGGTGGGTGGGCCCGGATCGACCCTGACCACCACTTTGCGCGGTGCTTCCTCCTCGGGAGTATCGGTCAGCTCCACGGTCACCGTGGGACTGAAATAGCCAAGGGTGCCTATCAGCTCGCGCACGTTGGCATCAGTCGCGCCCAGCAGGCGCGTCAGCTCGCGGCGCTGCAGATCGGGCTGGTGGCGAAAACGCTTGAGTTCAAGATGCTGCTCCAGCAGCGCACGGACTTGTTTGGGGGCATCGACTTCCAGAGTGAAGGCTGGGGGGCCGCTGGTGTCGATGCCCATGGCTTCGGCTTCTTTGTCTTTGGGGGAAAGCAGGCTGCAGCCGCTGAGGAGCAAGGCGGCTCCCAAAAGCAAAGCCGGCCTCAAGGCCGGCTTTTTCAAGGGCAAGGTCTGGGGCATGCCCCTATTTTGACAGCATGCGCATGGCGTCTTCCAAGCCTTTGAGCGACAAAGGGTACATACGGTCCCCCATCAGCTGCTGGATGATGCTGATGCTCTGGCGGTACTGCCATACGCCCTGAGGTTCGGGGTTGATCCAGGCAAAGTGCGGGAAGGCATTCGTCAGGCGCTGCAGCCACTCGGCACCGGGCTCCTCGTTCATGTACTCGACCGAGCCGCCGGGCTGCAGGATTTCATAGGGGCTCATGGTCGCGTCACCGACAAAGATCAGCTTGTAGTCCTTGTTGTACTTGCGAATGATGTCCCAGGTCGGAAATTTTTCGGCAAAGCGGCGGCGGTTGTTCTTCCACATGAAGTCGTAGACACAGTTGTGGAAGTAATAGAACTCCAGATGCTTGAGCTCGCTTTTCACGGCCGAGAACAGCTCCTCCACGCGCTGTATATGCTCGTCCATGGTGCCGCCCACGTCCATGAGCAGCAGCACTTTCACATTGTTATGCCGCTCGGGAATCATCTTGATGTCGAGATAGCCCGCATTGGCTGCCGTGGAGCGGATGGTGTCCGGCAGGTCCAATTCCAGTTCGCTGCCCTGGCGCGCAAACTTGCGCAGGCGACGCAGAGCGACCTTGATGTTGCGCGTGCCCAATTCCTGGGTGTCGTCATAGTCGCGGTAGGCTCGCTGCTCCCAGACCTTGACGGCGCTCTTGTTGCGGCCCGGTCCGCCAATGCGTATGCCCGCGGGGTTGTAGCCGCCATGACCGAAGGGGCTGGTGCCGCCCGTACCAATCCATTTGTTGCCGCCTTCGTGGCGCTCCTTTTGCTCCTCCAGGCGCTTCTTGAGCGTCTCCATCAGCTCGTCCCAGCCCATGGCTTCGATCTTGGCCTTGTCCTCGGGGCTGAGCTCGCGCTCCAGAAGCTTTTGCAACCAGTCCTGCGGAATTTCCTTGGTCAGGTCGGCCAGCATCTCCACGCCCTTGAAATAGGCGGAAAAAGCGCGGTCGTACTTGTCGTAGTGCTTCTCGTCCTTGACCAGAATGGTTCGGCCCAGGTGGTAGAAGTCGTCCAGGCTCCAGCGATCCTCGCTCTTGGGGCCGATGATGCCCGCGTCCAGTGCTTCCAGCAGAGCCAGAAATTCCTTGACCGACACAGGCAGTTTGGCAGCACGCAGGGTATAGAAGAAATCGATCAGCATGAAAAATGCCTCCAGCGCTTATGCAGCGGGTGCATGCTGCTCCAGAAGGTAGAGCAGTTGTGCACGGGCTTCAGGCCATTCGCCACTGCGCATGCTGTACATCACGGTGTCGCGAATCGTGCCGTCGCGGCGCAGAGCATGGCCGCGAATCACGCCATCCTTCTTGGCTCCCAGCCGCTCGATGGCGCGCTGGCTGGCGAAGTTGAAGTTGTCCGTGCGCCAGCCCACCACATGGCAGCCCAGCGTACCGAAGGCATGGGCCAGCAGCAGCAGCTTGGCCGAAGTGTTGACATGGGTGCGCTGAACGCTTTTGGCATACCAGGTGTAGCCAATTTCCACACGGCGAATGGTTGGCACGATGTCGTGATAACTGGTCGTGCCCAGCACCTTGCCGGTGGCATCGTCGAGCACGGCGAACGCAAAGCGGTGGCCCTGGTCGCGGCCTAGCAGCGCGGTTTCGATATAGCTGCGCACCTCGTCAGCCTCGGGCACGGAAGTCACTCGAATCTTCCACAGCTCTCCATCGGCTGCGGCCGCAGCCAGTCCAGGCTCATGGCTCAGATCCAGCGGCTCCAGTCGCACGCCGCGGTCGCGCAAGGTCACAGGTTCTACAAAGGTCATAGCTTGCTCACTCAAAGTGGATTGCGCTTGCTGCGCCAGAGTCGTGCCAGCTTGAGCCCCAGGCCTCCGCCCAGCCCCACCATGGCGATGGCGGCAATGCTGCCGGCACCATAGCCCTGGGCAAACAGGTCAAGGCCCAGCACATGGGACAGGCCCCAGCCCAGCAGGGCTCCACCCACAAAGCCGATGGCGTCGGAGCCGCCTTCCAGCAGCAGTTGTTGTGCGGTGCTCATGGGCTGTGTCTCCTCGGTTCTTCAGGAAGGTTAGCGGTTGCGCTGGTTCATGAAGACCAGCTTTTCAAACAGGCTCATATCCTGTTCGTTCTTGAGCAGTGCGCCAACCAGGGGCGGTACGCTGACCTTGCCTTCCTCGGATTGCAGGGCCGATGCAGGAATTTCCTCGGCGACCAGCAGCTTGAGCCAGTCGATCAGCTCGCTGGTCGAAGGCTTTTTCTTGAGGCCGGGCAGATTGCGCACATCGTAGAAGACCTTCATGGCGGCGCTCAGCAACTCGCCCTGCAGCTTGGGAAAATGAACGTTCACGATCTGGCGCATGGTGTCGGCATCGGGGAACTTGATGTAGTGGAAAAAGCAGCGGCGCAAAAATGCGTCAGGCAGTTCCTTTTCGTTGTTCGAGGTGATGAACACCAGGGGGCGGTGTTTGGCGCGGATCATCTCGTGCGTCTCGTAGCAATAGAACTCCATGCGATCGATTTCGCGCAGCAAGTCGTTGGGGAACTCGATGTCGGCCTTGTCGATCTCGTCAATCAGCAGGGCTACGGGGCGCTCCGCAGTGAAGGCCTGCCAGAGCACGCCCTTGACGATGTAGTTGTGAATGTCCTTGACGCGCTCGTCGCCCAGCTGCGAATCGCGCAGGCGGCTCACGGCGTCGTATTCATACAGGCCTTGCTGGGCCTTGGTGGTGGACTTGATGTGCCACTGCAGCAGCGGCATGTCCAGCGCCTGAGCCACTTCCTCGGCCAGCATGGTCTTGCCCGTGCCGGGCTCGCCCTTGATGAGCAGAGGGCGCTGCAGGGTAGCGGCGGCGTTGACGGCCAGCATCAGATCTTGCGTGGCCACGTATTTGTCGGAACCTTGAAACTTCATGGGCGGTATCAGCGTAAGTATTGATAAGCGTGCGAAATTCTCACTGCCATAATCGTTTGCACTGCAGCAAGGCATTTGAGCACCCGTCTGAACTCTTGAAGGATTGTGCGCGCAAAATGATAAAAACTTGGACCACGGTATTGGCAGTAGTTGTCGCATCAGTGACCGGCATCGCAAACGCTCAGGCTGTCAAGGGCGATGCAAAGGCCGGCGAAGGCAAGATCGCCATGTGCATAGGCTGTCACGGCATCACTGGCTATCAGGCCAGTTTCCCTGAGGTTTACAAGGTGCCGATGATCGGCGGGCAGAATGAGGCCTATATCGTCTCGGCCCTGAATGCCTATAAAAAAGGCGAACGAAAACACCCCACCATGCGTGGCATTGCAGACTCGCTGAGCGAGCAGGACATGGCCGATGTGGCGGCCTTCTATGCAGGTCATGGCAAGGCCAAGGATGGCAAGGCCAAGGAGGCGAACCCGGCCGTCACGGCGCTGCTGCAAAAAGGTGCCTGCTTCTCCTGTCACGGTGAAGGCTTTTCAAAACCCATTGACCCGTCCTACCCCAAGGTGGCGGGGCAGTATTCGGACTATGTTTTCCGCGCCTTGCAGTCATACAAAACCGATGGCAATTCGCTCATCGGGCGCAGCAATGGCGTGATGGCGGGTATTGCCAAGCAGTTCAAGAACGACGAGCTGCAGCAGCTCGCCAAGTACATCGGTAGCCTGGACAGCGAGATGCAGGTAGTGGCGCAGCCGCACTTCCGCCTGGGCCAGAAATAGACCTTGTCTCAGAAAAAGCAAAAGCCCGTGAAGACGGGCTTTTGCTTTTTCTCAACGGTATGCAGCTCAGGGGCCCGGTACGCAGGGCTTGGGAGGCAGAGCTGGAGCCCTCCTGCCGCGATTGTGTCATCTCCCTGCGGAGGCTGCGCGGCGCATCAGGGGGTACTTTTAAAACGGCCGTCAGTGGTGGCCAGGCGCTGAACTCCGGCGACGTACGCCTCGCCATCCGGCGGGCGTCCCGAACGTTGGCTTTCCCAGAGCATCTGGCCCAGGCACTCCATGGCGGCGTGATGGGCGTCATGCAGATCACGCTTTCTGGTCAGCCGTTCCACGGCCTGGCGTATGCCGCGTGGCGAGTCCACGCTGCACTGCTCGCTGATGGACAGATGCATGGACAGGTGCAGAAACGGGTTGGTACGCTCGGTCTCCGCGTCGTAGTTGCGCGCCACGGCGGCATCCACGTCGGAGAGCTCGTCGAAGTACTCGGGGTGCTCGTCTATCCACAGGCTGGCCAGCGTCTCGATGGCCTCCATGGGCGCGCCGCTGATCATCTTGGCGCGCACACCGCAAAAAAATCGCCGTACGTCGGCTTGGCTGGGGTTGAACATGATGGCGCGCAGCGTATCACGGCTGCCGAGCGTCGGCCGGACTGTGGTCTTGCTCGCTGGCCAGGGGCGTATCGGGTGCATCGGCGTTGTCGGCCAGCAGATCTGCACGCTCCTTGGCCATCTGCTCCACCAGTTGCTGGCGGCCCTGCTTGGCCACCGCAATCAGCTGGTTCTTGTCCTTGTAATGCGGGTACATGCGCTCGGCCAGCGCCAGATTGTGCTCCCTGAATCGTGCCGTGATGCGTTTGGCTTCGGCCGGACTCTGACCCAGCAGCTCCAGCACCGACTGGGCCGAGATCAGGCTGGATTCGAAGACTTCGCGCTGGGCATGCTCGACCCCGAGATCGCGCAGGCGGAACCAGTGATCCAGGTCACGGGTACGGGCCACGATCTCGAGGTTGGGGAAATGCTTGCGCACCTGACTGGCTATCTTGAGGGACTGCTCGGTGGTGTCGACGGCAATCACCAGCACATGGGCCTGGGCCGCGCCTGCGATGCGCAGCAGGTCCATGCGTGTGGCATCGCCGTAGAACACGCGGTGGCCATAGATCTGCGCGGCCTCCAGCATTTCCACGCTGTGGTCCAGGATGGTCGGACGTATGCCCTGGGCCAGCAGCACGCGAGCCACGATCTGGCCGTAGCGGCCGAAGCCGGCAATGATGATGGGCGAGTCCTGAGGCTCGGAGATCTCCTTGGCCTTGTCGGAGCCGCATTCCTCATCCTTGATGGTGGAAAAGCGGCGCAGCAGCAGTTTGTCCAGCAGCACCAGCAGCAGCGGGCCCAGCAGCATCGACAGAGCCACGGCCGCGACCAGCATGGAAGACACGCTGTGGCGAAACACCTTGTACTGCGCCGCGGTCTGAAACACCACAAAGGCGAATTCGCCGCCTTGCGCCAGCATCAGCGTGAACACCGGGCGTTCGCGCCAGGGAATCTGCATGAATCTGGCCAGACCGAAGATCATCACTGCCTTCAGTGCAATAAAGCCCGTCACCATGGCGGCCATGGCCCAGGGAGACTGGAGGATGACGCCAAAGTCAATGCTCATGCCCACGGCCATGAAAAACAGGCCCAGCAGCAGCCCTTTGAACGGCTCGATATTGGTTTCCAGCTCGCTGCGGTATTCGCTGTCGGCCAGCAGCACACCGGCCAGGAAGGCGCCCAGCGCCATGGACAGGCCCACCTGCGTCATCAGCATCGCAATGCCCACGACCAGCAGCAGCGAGGTGGCGGTGAAGATCTCGGGGGTCTTGCTGCGCGCAATCCAGCGCAGCAGCGGTTGCAGCAGCAATCGGCCGCCAATGATGACGGCGCCAATCGTGCCCACGGTCTTGAGAATGGCCAGCCAGACATGGCTGTCGCCGTGGCTGGCATGGGCGGCCTTGTAAGCGCCCAGAATCGGAATCAGCGCCAGGATGGGGATGGCCGCCACGTCCTGGAACAGCAGGATGGAGAAGGCGGCCTGTCCGCTGGGAGTGCGCATCAGATTGCGTTCGGCCATGATCTGCAGGCAGACAGCGGTTGACGACAGTGCCAGGCCCATGCCCGCAATCAGGCTGACGCGCCAGGACAGACCAAAGGCCCAGGCGGCCAGAAACAGAATCCCGGTGCAGACCGCCATTTGCGCCATGCCCCAGCCAAAGATCGGTCGCCGCAGCTCCCAGAGGCGCTTGGGCTGCAGCTCAAGTCCGATCACGAACAGCATCAGCACCACGCCAAATTCGGCAAAGTGCAGGATGTCGTCCACATTGCGCACCAGGCCAAAACCCCAGGGGCCCATGGCAATGCCGGCGCCCAGGTAGCCGATGATGGCTCCCAGGCCCAGGGCTCTGGCGATGGGGACAGCCAGAACCGCCGCCGTAAGATAGATGAAGCCGTAAGTCAGCCAGATGGGAGAGCCGTGTTCCATGGGAATGTTATGTGGTGTTAACCCTAGAAAGATTCCATTTTGGCACCCGCAACCAGGCGTCAGATTTTTGACAGAAAGAAAAATGGGACGAATGGTTACCTGGTGCTTATAGCGCCTGGTCAACCATGCGTCTGCAAGTCGGCAGCGCAACTTTTAAGATAGGCGCTTTGTGACTGGCGCTTTAGATCGGCGTTTGGAGTGAGTATGGATTTGCACACCTGGTTTGCTTTTTTTGTGGCCTCCTGGATCATTGCGGTCTCGCCTGGGTCGGGTGCCGTGCTGTCCATGAGCCACGGCCTGTCCTACGGTGTGCGCAAGACCAGCGCCACCATCATGGGTCTGCAACTCGGTCTGCTGCTCATCCTGTTGATAGCAGGTGCCGGCGTGGGCTCGCTGCTCATGGCGTCAGAGTGGGCCTTCAACGCCGTCAAGATCGTGGGCGCCGGCTATCTCATCTATCTGGGCATCAGCCAGTGGCGTTCCGGTGGCTCGCCGTTGGCAACGCAAGAGGCCGTGCCCGAGGCCAGTCTCAAAAAGCGCGTGCTGACGGGCTTTCTGACCAATGCCACCAATCCCAAGGGCATCATCTTCATGGTGGCCGTGCTGCCGCAGTTCATGACCACCAGCCGTCCTCTGGCCCCTCAGTTGGCGATTCTGGCCGTGACCATGCTGGCTGTGGACACCACGGTGATGCATAGCTATGCAGCAGGTGCCAGCGCCTTGCGTGGTCTGATGCGCAGCGCACGCGCCATGCGCAATCAGAACCGCGTCTTCGGCGGCCTGCTGATGGCCGTGGGCACTGGCCTGTTTTTTGTTCAGCGCTCCAGCGAAGCCTGAGCCGCTTTGAAAAGCATAGCTGCCAGTGTATGAGTAGATTGAGCTAGCGGTATATTGGATCGAATGATTTAGGGTAAGCCCCTTGTCCCGCGTCAGACATGGCGCAGGGCAGGGGGCTTCTACATTGGGGGCATGAAAACCTTTCTCTCCTACTCCGAAGTGCTGGCCTCGATTGGGCAGGAAGTCGCCGTCAGCGACTGGATCACCATCACCCAGGCCCAGATTCAAATGTTTGCCGACGCTACAGGCGATCAGCAATGGATTCATACCGATCCCGAGCGTGCGGCCCAGGGGCCGTTCGGTGCACCGATTGCCCATGGTTTTCTCACGCTGTCCCTGCTGCCGAAGTTCTTCGAAGGCACTTTCAAGATCGAAGGCGCCAAGATGGGGGTGAACTACGGGCTCAACCGCGTGCGCTTCATGGCTCCCGTGCCCGTCAACAGCCGCTTGCGGGCTCGCATGACCTTGCAGGCGGCGGAACGCATCGAGCCTGAGGGCATTCAGATGACCTGGCTGGTGACGGTGGAGCGCGAAGGCAGCGACAAGCCTGTGTGCGTGGCCGAGTCGCTGGCGCGCAGCTTTGGTGCTGCGGCCTGATTCGCGGAGTAATTTTCAAGCCATGAAAAAAGCCCCCTGGCTTGCGCCTTGGGGCTTTGTTATTGAGCCGCACCTTGCACAGCAGGGTGCTGCGCAGAGTCTGTCATTCGCCATAGTTGTCCAGCAAACCGGCCTTGCCTGCGGCAATGGTTTCCTGGCGCACCTGCTCACGGCTGAGGTTGCTGGATTGCTGTTGCTGGGACAGGGGCAGATAGGCATCGCCAACGAGCTGCAGCTGGCCCTTGGCCATGGCGTCCTGCACCTGGGCATTGACCTGAGCACGGGTCAGGGTGGATTGACCTGCAACTTCGGGAGGGTAGTGATCGCCGGTGAAGTCAAAGCCTGCGGCCTGTGCAGCGGCGGCGGACATGGCCAGAGTGGCAACGATGGCGAGGCGGTTGGCGTATTTCATGATTCGTCCTTTGGGTACATCGGGCCTGCAGTCCTGGCGGATATCGTCGGTCGGCTGCAAGTCCATGAGTCGTACTTTAGGACGATCTAATTGCGAGAAAAACCCCCTGTTGCGCAACTTATTGTTCCGAAAATAGAGACAATAAGCGGGAACTTAAAGAACCGTCTTGGGCTCTGCAAGGGCAGCTCCCGCGAAACCCTGCTGGCGCCAGGCTTCGAACACCGTCACGGCCACGGCGTTGGACAGGTTCAGGCTGCGCTGAGAGGCCAGCATGGGCAGGCGCAGTCGCTGCTCGTTGGGGAACTGGGCGCGCACTTCGGGCGGCAGGCCCTTGCTTTCAGAACCAAAGACCAGCCAGTCGCCGGCCTTGAACTCCATGGTATGGGCCGGACTGCTGCTATGCGTGGTCATGGCGAACATGCGCTCGCGCTGCGGTTGACAGGTTTCGAGGAAGACGTCCCAGCTGGCGTGGCGGGCCACATTGGCGTACTCGTGATAGTCCAGTCCGGCGCGGCGCATATGCCGGTCTTCCATGGAAAAGCCCAGCGGTTCGATCAGATGCAGGCTGCAACCCGTATTGGCAGCCAGACGGATGACGTTGCCCGTGTTGGGAGGGATCTCGGGCGCCACAAGAACGATATGAAACATGGGGCGCTATTGTGCAGTCCGGCTGTTACCCACGCTGCCGCCTGCGCAGTTCCAGACTGGCGAATATGGGTCAAGGCGTGCGTGCCAGCACGACGGCGCTTACCGATGCAGCGCCGGCCGACAGCAGGCAGTCTGCCAGTGCATCCAGCGTGGCACCGGTGGTCATCACGTCGTCGAGCAGCAAAATCTCCCGTCCTTTCACCAGAGCCTGTCGAGCCGGGGCGAGTCTGAAAATGCCGCGCAGCTGGCGCAGCCTTTGTTCCCGGCTGGAGGCATGTTGGGGCAGCTCCAGATGTTGGCGTTGCACAGCCTCGCTCAGCAAGGGCAAAGGGCTGTCGTATTGCTCCGAGAGAGAGCGTGCCAGCAGCAGGCTGTGGTCAAAGCCGCGCTCGCGCACGCGCTCATTGGAGGCCGGCATGGGCAGCAAGGCATCGCAGGCCCGCAGCAGCTCCCTGACTTCGGGGTGATTGGCCATCAGCCTGCCCAGACTGCGCACAAGCCCCAGATCGGCTTGAAATTTGTAGCGTGTGATGAGGTTTTGCCAGGGGTAGGCATAGTCCAGCACGGCGGTGCAGCGCTTGAGTCGGGGTGGTTGCTTGAGGCAGTTGCCGCATAGGCTGACCAGTGCAGGCAGCGGCAGGGCACAGCTGTGGCAGCGATGCTTGTGCAGAGCCCAGCGTGCATGACAGTCGCGGCAGACGCGTGGCCCCGGCCAGCGTCCACAGACTGCGCACTGGCTGGGCAAGGCATCCAGCCAACGCTGCTGCTGGCGGCGAAGGTGTGAAAGCCATGTCGCATGAAGGTCGGGCATGGAATCAATATACTCGCGCCGCATTGATCTTCACTCCGGCAGTTGGCGAGCGGCTCGCTTGCTCGACTCTCTGCCTGCTTTTGTCTGCCCATGTCCCACGTCCTGCCTCCAACAATCGATTCTGCAGCTGCAAACCATTGGCAAATGGCCGCTCCGGCCGAGTCCCCCTGGTTGCACGAAGAGGTGGCCAGTCGCATGCAGCAGCGCCTGGACTGGATAGTGAAGCCGCCTGAGAAATGGTGCCACTGGGAGCCGGTGCGCGGCGGCATGCAGGCACACCAGTTGCTGCGCGAGCGCTATCCGCAGGCCGAATGCACGATTTATGAACCCGTGGCTCGCCGCGAGGTCGTGGCGCAGGACAAGCTCGGCAGCCGCTGGTGGCAGCTCTCTCGCTGGAAGGGGGCTGCTGCTCACATGACCGCGCCTGCAGACGGCAGCATGGACATGCTCTGGGCCAATATGCTGCTGCATACGGCAGCCGATCCGCAGACTCTGATCGAGCGCTGGCACAAGGCACTCAAGGTCGATGGCTATGTCATGTTCTCCTGCCTCGGGCCGGATACCGTGCAGCAACTGCATCGGCTCTACGCCGAACTGGGCTGGGGGCCGGCAGGTCATACGTTTACCGATATGCATGATTGGGGCGACATGCTGGTGCATTCCGGCTTTGCCGAACCGGTGATGGACATGGAGCGCATCACCCTGACCTTTGCCACGCCGCAGCGTCTGTTGCAGGAGCTGCGCGAACTGGGCCGCAATCTGCACCCCGGGCGTTTTGCCGGCCTGCGCGGTCGTGGCTGGAAGGCCGGGCTGCTGCAGAAAATCGAGGAGCGCTGGGCCGACAAGCAGCCCGATGGCCAGCTCTCGCTGACCTTCGAGATCGTCTATGGCCACGCCTACAAACCGCAGCCCAAGCTGCGTCTGGAAGCAAATAGTGCCGTGTCGCTGGAAGACATGAAGGCCATGCTCAAGCAGCCACGCAACGCGGGTTTGCGATAGCACATCTGTCGTTTTCCGGTCATTGATTCGACACAAAGCTGCCTACAATTTCTCCAAGTTATTTCATGGATAGCAGCAATTCTTCGGGCTTCTCTCCTGCCTGAAGGAAAACAGACAGTGCGGCCCAAGCCGCCAGGGGAGATATCGGGTGTTTCGCTTTGCCAAGGGGACTGGCCAGCGGGTTCGACAGCGGCCGGTTTTCGCATTTCATCATCACCACAAGCCAGCCTTTTGCTGCGCTGACGCATCCCTGTGCCCGGCGGTGGCCGCGGTGCAGGAGCGTCCCATCTTCTTCCCTTCTGTCTTGGCTGTCAGGCCAGTTTCAGCCATCTCCGGCACTTGCCGTGAGATGCGCTTGCCAGTACGAGTTTCAAGTCCGGTCAGGCTTGCCTGCGCAAGCCCGGTTGGCATGAGTTTCCGGTACATGCATTAGTGAATGCGCGCAGACAGTGCTATCAAATTCTGGGGCATGCTGCGTTGAAGTTCGCGAGGTAGTGTGAGTGTCACAGCCTTCTGGCCGGCAGCGGCACGAAGCGGTGTGAGCGAGTGGACAACTGAGGCTTAGAGGTAAGTGAAAACGATGAAAAACATTTCCACCAAGCTGGTTCCCTGGAGTTTGGCCTTGGCGGCGTGGGGTAGTTCCATGGCCTATGCGGCGCAGGATCTGCCGGGAGGCCCTGCCGTCAACCAACTCAATCTGCATCCGCCTGTGACACGCATTGCCGTGGAGCAGCACTGGCTGCACTGGATGATGCTCATCATCTGCACGGTGATCTTCATCGCGGTATTCGGGGTGATGTTCTATTCCATCTGGAAGCACCGCAAATCCCAGGGAGCCAAGGCCGCGAACTTCCATGAGTCGGTCAAGGTGGAGGTGGCCTGGACGGTGGCTCCCTTCATCATCGTGATTCTGATGGCGCTGCCTGCCACCAAGGTGCTGGTGGCACAGAAAGACACGACCAATGCCGACCTCACCATCAAGGCCACCGGCTATCAGTGGAAATGGGGCTATGACTATCTGAGCGGAGAGGGCGAAGGCCTGGGCTTCATCTCCACGCTGGATAACGCCCAGCGCCAGATGTCCAACAGCGGCGATGTGAGCAAGGCGCCCAACGACTATCTGCTGAGGGTGGACAACCCGCTGGTCGTGCCGGTGGGCAAGAAGGTGCGCATCATCACCACGGCCAACGATGTGATCCATTCCTTCATGGTGCCGGCCTTTGGCATCAAGCAGGATGCGATTCCCGGCTTTGTGCGCGATACCTGGTTCAAGGCCGAGAAGACCGGCGACTACTACGGCCAGTGTGCCGAGCTGTGCGGCAAGGAACATGCCTACATGCCCATTCACGTGAAGGTGCTGTCTGCCGAAGCCTACACCGCCTGGGTGGCCGGAGAAAAGAAGAAGCTGGCCGCCAAGGCCGATGATCCGAACAAGGTCTGGGTGCTGGCCGATCTGGTGGCACGTGGCGAAAAAGTCTATGCAGCCAACTGCGCAGCCTGCCACCAGGCCAATGGCAAGGGGGCCGGTCCCATCAAGCCGCTGGACGGCAGTCCCGTGGTGCTGGGCCCCACGGCCGACATGATGCATGCCGTGCTCGAAGGCCGCGCCAACGGTGCCATGCCGGCCTGGAAGCAGCTGAGCGACACCGAACTGGCTGCAGTGGTGACCTTTGCCAAGAACCACTGGAGCAACCAGACCGGCCAGCTGGTGCAGCCCGCCCAGTTCGTGGCTGCGCGTGGCGGCAAGTTTCCTGAAGGCGGAGGCAGTACTGCACCCGCAGCTCCTGCGGCTGACTCCGCCGCCCCTGCGCAAGGCGCAGCCGCTGCGGCCAGCGATGCCGGCCCTTATCAGGTCTTTTTCGAGACCAGCAAGAGCGTGCTGGACGACAAGGCTCAGGCTGCGGTGAAGAAGGCGGCCGAGTACTGGAGTGCCCACAAGGACGGCAAGATTGCCCTGTCGGGCTTTGTGGACTCCACCGGCAATGCCGACAAGAACGCGGAGCTGGCCAAGGAGCGAGCCAAGGCCGTGGCCAAGCTGCTGGAGGACAGCGGCATTGCGGGAGACCGCATCGAGCTGCGCAAGCCCGAGACCATCACGGCTGCTGCAGGCTCGGACCAGCAGGCACGCCGTGTTGACATCACGGCCGCGAAGTAAGCCCCGGGTATAGAGACCGATTGGAGAAAAGAATATGAGCGCCGTAGTTCCTCCCGTCCACACCCATGAGGGCCATGGTCACGACCATGGGCACGACGACCATCACCACGCCATGCCCTCGGGCTGGCGCCGCTGGCTGTTTGCCACCAATCACAAGGACATCGGCACGATGTACCTGCTGTTCTCCTTCACCATGCTGATGGTGGGAGGCATCCTGGCCATGCTGATCCGTGCCGAGCTGTTCGAGCCCGGTCTGCAGATCGTCAACCCCGAGCTGTTCAACCAGCTCACCACCATGCACGGGCTGATCATGGTGTTTGGCGCCATCATGCCGGCCTTCGTGGGCTTCGCGAACTGGATGCTGCCGCTGCAGATCGGTGCGTCCGACATGGCGTTTGCACGCATGAACAACTTCAGCTTCTGGCTGCTGATTCCCGCCGGCATCATGCTGGTGGGCTCGTTCTTCATGCCCGGTGGTGCGCCGGCGGCCGGCTGGACGCTGTATGCGCCGCTGACGCTGCAGATGGGCCCGTCCATGGACACCAGCATCTTTGCCATGCACATCATGGGTGCCAGCTCCATCATGGGCGCGATCAACATCATTGTCACCATCCTGAACATGCGTGCGCCAGGCATGACGCTGATGAAGATGCCGCTGTTTGCCTGGACCTGGCTGATCACCGCCTATCTGCTGATTGCCGTGATGCCGGTGCTGGCCGGAGCCATCACCATGACGCTGACCGACCGCCACTTCGGCACCAGCTTCTTCAATCCTGCGGGCGGCGGCGATCCGGTGATGTATCAGCACATCTTCTGGTTCTTCGGCCACCCCGAGGTCTACATCATGATCTTGCCGGCCTTCGGTATCGTCAGCCAGATCGTGCCAGCCTTCAGCCGCAAGAAGCTGTTCGGCTACACCTCCATGGTCTATGCCGTGGCGGCCATTGCCATCCTGTCCTTCATCGTCTGGGCGCACCACATGTTCACCACGGGCATGCCGGTCACGGGTCAGCTGTTCTTCATGTACGCGACCATGCTGATCTCCGTGCCCACGGCCGTGAAGGTGTTCAACTGGACGGCCACCATGTGGCGCGGCTCCATGAGCTTTGAAACCCCGATGCTGTTCGCCGTGGGCTTCATCTTCGTGTTCACCATGGGCGGCTTCACGGGGCTGATCCTGTCCATGGCCCCCATCGACATCCAGCTGCAGGACACCTATTACGTGGTGGCTCACTTCCACTATGTGCTGGTGGCCGGTTCGCTGTTCTCCATGTTCGCCGGCTATTACTACTGGTCGCCCAAGTGGACGGGCGTGATGTATTCCGAGACACGTGGCCGCATCCACTTCTGGGGCTCGCTGATCTTCTTCAACATCACCTTCTTCCCCATGCACTTCCTGGGACTGGCCGGCATGCCGCGTCGCTATGCCGACTACCCCATGCAGTTCGCCGACTTCAACATGATTGCCTCCATCGGCGGCTTTGGCTTCGGCCTGATGCAGGTGTATTTCTTCCTGTTCGTCGTCTGGCCCGCGATGCGCGGTCATGGCGAGAAGGCATCGCAAAAGCCCTGGGAAGCGGCCGAAGGCCTGGAATGGGAAGTGCCTTCTCCGGCTCCGTTCCACACCTTCGAGACGCCGCCCAAGCTCGATGAAACCGCCACCAAGGTGATAGCCTGAGGAGGCGCATATGACGACGCAGGAACAGCGCAAGGCGAACCTGAGGCTGGGACTGATCCTGGCCTCCACGGCTGCCGTGTTCTTTATCGGCTTTGTGGTGAAGATGGCCTGGCTGCATTGAGGCAGCCCGATGGCAACCGATTGGAGGAGCTTGAGGTGAGCATAGCCAAGGAAAACGCGAAGATGGTGGGCAAGCTGGCGATCGTTGCCCTGGGCATGTTTGCGTTCGGCTATGTGCTCATTCCCATCTACAAGCATATCTGCGAGCTGACGGGCATCAACATCCTGTCGCTGTCCGAAAAGCAGGTGCCCGGTGCCGGCGTGGCGGGCCGCGACGTGAAGCTTCCGCCCAACAGCCAGATCGACACCAGCCGCACCATCACCGTGGAGTTCGATGCCAATGCACGCGGGCCCTGGGACTTCAAGCCGGCCCTGCGTTCGGTGCAGGTCCACCCCGGCGAGCTGGCCACGGTGATGTACGAATTCCAGAACGTGCAGAACCGGCGCATGGCTGCTCAGGCCATCCCCAGCTATGCGCCGCGCCAGGCCACGGCCTACTTCAACAAACTGGAGTGCTTCTGCTTTTCGCAGTACACGCTGGAGCCCGGCGAGAAGCGTGAGTGGCCGGTGGCCTTCGTCATCGATCCGCGCATCTCCAAGGATGTGAAGACCATCACGCTGTCCTATACATTCTTCGAGGTCGGTGGCAAGACCCCGGCAGCGCCCGAAGGCAGCACGGCTGCAGTCGTCACGCCAGGAGGCAGCTCATGACACAGGATGTCAAGAAGACCGGATTCTGGCGAAGCATTGTGGCCGTCGCCTGGGCCATGCTGGGCGTGCGCAAGGGCAAGGAGTACGAAAAGGATTTCGCCAGCATCACGCCGCTGCATGTGATTGCCGTGGGGCTGGTGGCGATTTTTGCCTTGGTATTAGCGTTGATATGGATCGTCAACCTGGTCGTTTAGCCTTTGCTGAAACAGGTGTGGCGAATGCAGTGCAAGTGATAGTGGAGCGTCGGTCAAAACAACGATCAACAGAGTCAGGAGCCGAGTGATGAGTGCAACCCCGCAGGGCGCAACCCCTTACTACTATGTGCCAGCCGAATCCAGCCATCCCGTGATGGCGGCCATCGGTCTGTTCTTTGTGATTCTGGGCGCAGGCACCTGGATCAATGGTCATGACTGGGGAATGTATTCCCTGTTCGTCGGTCTGGTCTGGTGGCTGGCCGTGCTGTTTGTCTGGTTCCGCGATGCGGCGCGCGAAAGCGAGGCCGGTCTCAACAGCCGCAAGATCGACCTGTCCTACCGCTGGAGCATGAGCTGGTTCATCTTCTCGGAGGTGATGTTTTTCGGCGCCTTCTTCACCGCGCTGTGGTGGGCACGCGCGCACTCGGTGCCGGCGCTGGGCAGTCTGGCCAACGAGCTGCTGTGGCCCAACTTCCAGGCCGTGTGGCCCAGCGTTGCCCCCGGTGCCACGGCGTCGCCCGCGAATATCGTCGAGCCGTTCAAGACCGTGGGGCCGTTCTGGCTGCCCACCATCAACACGGCGCTGCTGCTGAGTTCGGGCGTGACGCTGACCATCGCCCACCATGCGCTGCAGGTCAACAACCGGGCGCGCTGCATCAGCTTCATGTGGATGACGGTGATTCTGGGCTTTGTCTTCCTGTGCGTGCAGGGCTACGAGTACCACCATCTCTACAACGACTACAACCTCAAGCTCAACTCGGGCGTATTCGGCTCCACCTTCTACATGCTGACGGGCTTTCACGGCTTCCACGTGCTGGTGGGCATGCTGATGCTGTTCTTCATCACCATCCGTCTGATGAAGGGAGACTTTACCGACAAGCACCATTTCGGCTTTGAAGGTGCGGCCTGGTACTGGCACTTTGTGGATGTGGTCTGGGTCTTTCTTTACATTCTCGTGTACTGGATGTAAGACTCTCAAAAATAGAAGCGTCTTGCGCAAGGCCGGCATGGAGTTCAGCATTAAACAACGCTGAACTCCATGAAAGGCAGGCGCAAGGCGCTTTTATTTTGGGAGCGCAAAAAGCGCTCAAGCAAGCCGGCTATTGCCCGGGCTGCCAGCCCGTGGGCTGTATCCATCCCATCTTGGCAGCCAGCAGAACGCAGAGAAACAGCGCAATCGACAAAGCCACGCGAAGGGCCAGGGCGCGGAACATCTTGCGGCTGCGCTCGGCATCGTCGGCCTCCGAGCTTTCGCTGCCGTCGCCCCTGCGCATCATGAAGAACAGCGCACTGCCAAGGCTCGCCAAAATGGCGAGAAAAGCGAGAATGATCACGAATTTCATGAACGGATTATCTGGTGCGCATTTCCCGATTTCCAGACCTCTGGCGGTTTCTCCTGATCTCCCTGGCGGCCCTGGCCTGCGTGGCCGTCACTGCATCGCTGGGCGTCTGGCAGCTGGGCCGGGCAGCGCAGAAGCAGGCCATCTTTGATGCCATCGAGCGCCAGCAGGCGCTTCAGCCCTGGCATAACGCAGAGCTGGCCGCCGAGGTGCCGCTGGCAGCCGAATCCATTGACGTAGCGCAGCAGGCGAAGCTGCTGCATCGCACTGTGCAGCTGCAGGGCCAGTGGCTGGCCGAGCAGACCGTGTTTCTGGACAACCGGCAGATGCAGGGCCGGGCCGGCTTCTACGTGCTCACGCCATTCAGGCTGAATGCGCCTCACGGACACAGGGTCGTCGTCGTGCAGCGTGGCTGGGCACCGCGCAATTTCATGGACCGCGCCGTCCTGCCCGAGGTGCAGACACCTGCAGGCATGGTCAGCATCGAGGGCAGGCTGCAAGCGCCGCCATCCAGGCTGATGGAGCTGGAGGCTGCCCATGGCGGGGCAGACCCTGATGGGCAAAAGTCGCGCATCCGACAGAATGCAGACATTGCCCAGTGGGCGCAGCAAAGCGGCTTGCCGCTGCTGGGGCTGAGCGTGGTGCAAAGCGGCAGCGCCAGCGAAGGCTTGCAGCGCGACTGGCCGCAGATCAATGCCGGTGTGCAAAAGCACTACGGCTATGCATTTCAGTGGTTCGGACTCAGTGTCTTGGTGGTGTTGCTCTATGTCTGGTTTCAACTCGTCCGACGCTATTACCCCGGCCGCCACGCAGCGCGGCCACAGTGATGAACCGCTGAGCTTTGCGGTTCACAGCCTGCCCGATCCCGCGCAGAGCCAGACACGGCAGATGCAGCAGGCGCGTAGCGGTCGCTGGAAGATGCTGGCCGTGCTGCTGGTCTGTGCAGCTCCGGTGCTGGCCTCCTACTTCACCTACTACGTATTGCGTCCTACGCAGCAGCGCAGCTATGGCGAGCTGATTGCCGAGCAGCCCGGCCTGCCCGAAGTGCAGGCCACGACGCTGGACGGCCGCAGCGTGAATCTGAACAGCCTCAAGGGCCAGTGGTTGCTGATCAGCACCAGTGCCGGGGACTGCGGACAGCGCTGTCAGGATCATCTCTATCTGCAGCGCCAGCTGCGTGAAACCCTGGGTCGTGAAAAAGACCGGCTGGACTGGGTCTGGCTCATCAGCGACCAGCAGCCCGTGCCTGAAAAAATCTTGCCGGCTGCCGAGCAAGCCACAACGTTACGTGTACCTGCAGCAGTCATCGGCAACTGGCTCAAGCCCGAGGCCGGGCATGCGCTGGACGAGCATCTGTATGTGGTCGATCCGCAGGGCCATTGGATGATGCGCTTTCCGGCAAGCATGGACAAAGCCGCGGCAGGCAAGGCCAAGCGCGATCTGGAGCGGTTGCTGCGCGCTTCCGCCTCGTGGGACGAGGCTGGGCGAGCCACGGCCGACACGGTGCAGAAATAGCTGTTGAAGCCCGCGATAGCCGGCTCTCGCAAGCGCTATCAGCGATCTGAATCATGGTCAGCGAGGAGGTCCGCATGCAGGCAGAAATCTCGGATTTGAAAGGTGCTGTTCCAGACGCCATGGCGGCTTCTTCGCGCTGGGCACAGTACCACGCGCTGACCAAGCCCAAGGTGGTGCAGCTCATCGTCTTTTGCGCCTTCATCGGCATGGTGCTGGCCGTGCCGGGCGTTCCCGGCTGGCAGGATTGGGGCCGCATGCTGGCGGCCTGCGCAGGCATCTGGCTGGTGGCTGCGGCAGCAGCGGCGTTCAACTGCCTGGTCGAGCGCGGCATCGATGCGCGCATGAAGCGCACGGCCTGGCGGCCTACGGCGCGCGGCGAGCTCTCGCATTCCCAGGCCTTGCTGTTTTCGGCCTTGCTGTGCGCAGCAGGTGCCGCCATCTTGCTGCTGGCCGTGAATGCTCTCACGCTATGGCTGACGCTGGCCACCTTCATTGGTTACGCAGTGATCTATACCCTGGTGCTCAAACCTTTGACGCCGCAGAACATCGTCATCGGCGGGGCATCGGGTGCCATGCCGCCCGTGCTGGGCTGGGCGGCGATGACCGGACAGGTAGGGCATGAAGCCCTGCTGCTTTTTCTCATCATCTTCCTCTGGACGCCGCCGCATTTCTGGGCGCTGGCGCTGTACCGTGTGGAGGATTACCGTCGCGCCGGTCTGCCCATGCTGCCGGTCACGCATGGCAATGCCTTCACGCGACTGCAGGTGTTTCTCTATACCCTGGTGCTGTTTGCCGGTTGTCTGCTGCCTTTTGTGGTGGGAATGAGCGGTTATCTCTACCTTTTTGCCGCAGTGATTCTGGGGTTGGGCTTTTGCGGTTATGGTTGGGCACTGCTGCGCAACTACTCGGATGCGCTGGCACGCAAGACCTTCCGCTTTTCCCTGATCCATCTGAGCCTGCTGTTTGCTGCGCTGCTGGTGGATCACTACCTAGCCTGACTGACCATGGATAAACGAGCTGTGCTGCGCGTACTCGGTGCTTTAGGCGCCGCAACACTGGCCGGTGCGGCCACATTGACATTGACTGGCTGCAAGGACGATAAAAAGCCCAAATTTCAGGGCGTGGATGTGACGGGCGCAGACTATGCCAAGGACATTCCGCTCACCGATGTTCACGGGAAAAAGCGCAGCCTCAAGGATTTCTCGGGCAAGGTGGTGGCTGTGTTCTTCGGCTACACCCAGTGTCCCGATGTCTGCCCCACCACGCTGCAGGAACTGCTTGAAGTAAAGCAGGCCTTGGGAGCCGATGGCGACAAGCTGCAGGCCGTGTTTGTGTCGCTGGACCCCGAGCGTGATACGCCTGAAGTGCTCAAGGCCTATCTGGCCAATTTCGACGAGAGCTTTGTGGGGCTCAGCGGTACGGCAGACGAGATTGCTGCCGTGGCCAAGGATTTCAAGATTTTCTTCAAGAAGGTGCCAGGCAAGGTCGAAGGAACTTATACCCTCGATCATTCGGCCGGTACCTATCTTTTCGATCCCCAGGGCCGGTTGCGTGTGTACGAGCGCTACGGCGCGGGGCCGCAGTTGCTGACTCAGGACGTGAAGACACTGCTGGGCTGAAGCGGTTGCGACCAGCAGCATTGGTTTTGGGTTCTGAAATTTATTGTTACATGTTGGTGTTTGATATAGCGCAATGAGAGCGTGCGATGTCACGCGCATAGTGAGCGCTTCAAACACTTGGCAAGGCTCGATCCGGCTTCCTAGAGTTGGGCATGCAGGCCGTTGATGCAGCATGGGGAGTGGCTGCACGCAGGGACGCCAGAGTGGATATCTGGAGTCTGTGTATGGCCGAGTGCCCTTTTTCTTCAATGCTCAAACCGGTGTCTGAACCAGCGCTGGCGGAATGCCAGCGCCGGTTGCGACTGGCCATGTCGGCCTGGCAGGAGGGGGTGAGTCTTTCTGCCATGCTGAGCCGGCGTGAGCAGCAGGCGCTGGATGCCGCTCCGGACGGCATTTTGCTGGTGGACCGCGACGGTAACATCGTGACGGCCAATGCCGCCATGCAGGCCATTTCAGGCTATGGGCGCGGCGAGCTCGAAGGGCAGGCGCTGGACATGCTGCTGCCGCCCGAGTTTCAGGCCGGGCATGGTCATTACCTGCGCAGCTACTTTGCCCAGCCATCGCGCCGGCCCATGGGACTTGGCGGTGTGCTGTGGCTGAAGCGCAAGCAGGGCAATGCCGTGCCGGTGGACATTGCTCTTGGCTATTTTGGCGATGACGACAAAGGCCTGGCCATTGCCTTTGTGCGCGATGTGACGGAGCTGCATCAGATGCAGCAACGCCTGAAGTTCCAGGCCACCAAGGACACCTTGACGGGACTCAACAATCGCTGGCAATTCGGCCAGGAGCTGCAGGAGCAACTCAAGCTGGCGCAGGCCGACGGCGAAGCACTGGCCCTGCTGCAGCTGGATCTCGACAACTTCAAGGCCATCAATGACGGCTACGGCCATGCAGCAGGCGATCAGCTGCTGCGGGAGGTCGCCAGGCGGCTGAAGTCCCAGCTGCGCAGCGAGGGCGTGCTGGCACGCCTGGGGGGCGATGAATTCATGGTGCTGCTGGTGGGTGAGAATGCGGCTCGGGCCCGCTTCTGGAGCGAGCAGATACTGGCTGCGCTCTCCATCCCCTTCAAGCATGACGGGCTGGCGCTGGATTTTGGTGCCAGCGTGGGCATTGCCTTTTATCCCGACGATGCGCAGACCGGTGACGACCTGATGCGTTTCGCCGATATGGCAATGTACAGCGCCAAGGCCCGGGGGCGCGGCCATGCGGTATTTTTTGAGCCCGCCATGGGCAAGGAAATGGCCGAACGCGTGCAACTGGCCGAGCGCTTGCGCATGGCGCTCAGCTATGGTGGTTTGCAGCTGCATTACCAGCCCCAGGTCAAGGTCGAGAGCGCCACAGTGGTGGCTGTTGAGGCCTTGCTTCGCTGGCATGATCCCTTGCTGGGCAATGTCAGCCCGGCGCGCTTTATTCCGGTAGCCGAGGCCTCGGGCCAGATCGTGGCTCTGGGCAACTATGTCCTCGACGCAGCCTGCAAGCAGATCGCGCTGTGGCTCAGGGCTGGCACGCCGCTGCGGGTTGCGGTCAATCTTTCTGCCTATCAACTGCGGCAGGTGAATCTGGTCGAGCAGGTCAGCAGCTGTTTGCAGCGCTATCAGGTACCGCCGCAATGGCTGGAGCTGGAGGTGACCGAATCCCAGGCCATGATCAACCCTGCTCAGGGGAGCGAAGTGCTGCAGGGGCTGGCGCGGCTGGGAGTGACGATTGCACTGGATGATTTCGGCACCGGCCATTCGTCATTGGCCTATCTTCAATATCTGCCGCTGCGGCGCGTCAAGCTGGGGCGGGAGTTTCTGTTTCCCTCGCCTTGCCGGGACAGACTGATGGGCGGCATTGTGCATATGGCCCATGCGCTGGATCTGGAGGTCGTGGCCGAAGGTGTAGAAGAGCTCGATCAGCTGCAGCTGCTGCGCGACATCGGTTGCGAGTTTTTCCAGGGCTGGCTGCATTCGCGAGCCATGCCCGCCGAGCAGGTGCGGGACTGGCTGGCAGTGGCTTGACGGGATTAGCGTGGCTGCTGCTTCCAGTCAGGCTCGGGAAAATGCTCGTTGGATGCGGTGACGATCAGGTCCAGCACCGGATTGCCCTCCTTGTCGAAGCGCACTCCGGGGCCCCAGCGCGCCTGTTGGCGCTGGCCTGAGAACCAGAACAGCTTGCGTTCCCAGCTGCCGGGCTGGGGAGGCTTGCGGTTGGCCTGAATCAGGTGCTCCTGTATGCGTTGCAGGCCTGCTGTGAGACGCCACGGGGCCAGTTGCAGGAGCGCAGCTCGCAGCTCTTGCCCCCAGGCCTCTGGCGCGGGGGAGAAGCGCTGGAATGACTGACCTGCGGCAAGTCTACGCACGCGTTCATGCAGTTCGATGCCATACAGTGCGCAGGCCTCGCTGACCTTGCCTTGTGCCATCAGATTGCGTGCCTTGCGCTCCAGAGCCGAGTCCTTGGGGAGCTCTGCCGGCGACCACAGCCAGCGGGCATCGCTCCATTGATGGCGGCAGTTGTAGAGAAACTCGGACGACAGACGCAATTGCCAGTAGGGCATCTTTGACTGCATGACCGATCGAACCAGCAGGCAGGGCTGGCGCTTGCGTGTGGCGGGGCCATAGGCCGCGAGTATGGCGGTGGTGCGCGCTGCAGGTCGTCCACGATCATCGCGCGGCCAGGATTGAAGCAGGCGCATGAGGTCGACAGCGGCCACATCGGCCTTGAGCCGTTCAAGCGCCTGCTGGGCATCCGCGAGCTGGTCCAGCAGGCCGAGGTTCAGGTCCTGATCCATTGACGGGGCACGGGCTTCAGTTTCCGCGAGAGATGGAGTGCAGGCCATGGCCTGGATGGTGACCTGTTCCGGCGCTGCATCAGGCGCTATACGCCATTCATGCAGCAGATGTGCAAAGCGCCCGGGGTTGCAGCTGACCTCATGGTGTATGACTTCACCGGCCACATCGCGCAGCGTGATCCAGGCATGAAGCCGATGCTCCGCACTCAGCTGCATGGCCTCCTCATACCTGGTGGCCGAGAAAGCACCGTTGCCACCGTGGTGCACAAAGAATTCGACATCCATGGAGCCGGCTGCCGCGCTGCTGGTAATGCGTGTTCTGGCTGCGTCCTTGTGTTCGGCCTGGCAATCCGGCAGCTGTAGCCATTGCTGCGAAATCTGGGCAATCAAGTCTTGCATGAAGAAGATGGAAAAAGCGTCTGAGCTGCGTCAGTCGTCAAAAAGACCGATGTAGCTCAGTCCGTTGTAGAGCTTGTCCGGATCGGTGATCGTTTCGCAGGGGTCGGCATAGACAAACATGGCGTTGGCCGTACGAATGCCTTGGGCCTCGCAGGCCTGCACGATGAGTGCGAGCGATGTATCGGAGTCCAGGGTGCTGTGGCTCACCAAGGCAGAGACAGGGACCGGCTCGGGCAGCCAGATCACCAGCAGCAGGTCTTCGTCGAACAGAAATTTTCTGCCCAGGTCCTGGCAGAAGCCGCAGCCTGTGACATCTTCGCTGCTGCCCTCGATGTCTTCGACTTCCAGATCCCAGTAACTGTCTGCATGTTCAAAGTAGCGGGCAAATTCCGGCTCGCCCAGCGGCGTATTGCCTATCCAGAAATGCAGTGCAGAAAAAGGCGCAGGCGGCGGTGTCGGGCCCAGCTCATCGACCCAGTCGAACAGGGTGCCGGGCCTGAGGCGGTGGCGCTTTTCCAGCTCCGGAAACCCGCCGCCGGGTGTGCGATTCAGCGCTTCGTCCACCAGGGCTTTGCGAAATGCCAGCGAATAGGTCTCGCCGGATTGGTTATCAGACTTCATTGGGCGGGTCCGTAGTGCATGACCACGAGCTTGTTCAAAGGCTCCGGGTAGTCCCAGAAGGCTTCTTCCAGTTCCTGCAATTGCTCGTGTTCGGCGTCCGTCAGCAGCGCAGGCAGATCGGAGAGGTCCACATTTTCTGGCATGTCTTCAAAGCGCCTGACCACCGCAAACATGTCTTGCAGGCATTGCTGCGTGACGGGCGCGCCTATGGCCTGCAGAGCCTGCAGTGTGAGCTGATGGTTCGCCACTCCCCAGTTGCCCAGAAACTGCAGAAAGCCGCCGTTGTTGATATCGGCTTCCATGCGCCACAGAGCCACCAGCTGATGCTGGGCCGGGGATATCAGGGTGACGTCCCATTGGGCGGAGGCCAGCGCGCCCATGGCCTGGTTGTAGAGACTGTCCTGATCCAGGTCCCAGACGCTGACCATGCCTGCGGGAGCCGGCTGCCAAAGCGCCGGCCAGTTCAGACCGTGATCCTCGTCGGTCAGAACCCAGTGCAGCCTTTGATCGGGCGCGGCGCTTTCCAGGCGGATATGCCGCTTGATGGGCTCGGCCAGTTCACGTCCGTCCGCCAGTGCAAGCCAGATGGTCTGCTCGTCGATGCGAACGCCTGTGATGCGATTGCTCTGTGGGTCCATGGCTCAGCTTTGCGCGGGGGTCTGATCCATCACCGTCTCGGCGGCCTGGTGCATCTTGGCCAGCTCGCGCGCGGGAATGGGGTGCTCGCCGTTGGCCATGCGTGTCAGCAGTGAGTGCAGCATCTCGGTGGAGAGGCCGTGCAGCACCAGGCGGTAGGCTGCATACAGCGTAGACAGGGGAACCATGGGGTGTTTGTTGTTGAGCAGCACCAGATGCTCTGGCGATGCCAGGATCTTGGCGCAGTAGATGGCAACGGTTTCGTCGAGCTGCAGCGAGTTGCTGGCGCGCCAGAAGTCGTTGTCGGTCAGCAACAACTGGTAGATGGGCGTGTACAGCTCGATGGCGCTTTGCAGGTCAATGACGTTGAAGCGCCCGCGCGGCATGTCTTCGAGTCTGAGATCGGGCTCGCGGATCATGGAGAAATCGGGCTCGGCCACGGGCACCAGTTCCTGCCCGTTCTCACGCAGTGCCTTGTTCAGGCGAATCACGAAGTTGAAGAGGTTGAGGTCGTGCTTGAGAAACAGTTCGTCCTTCACATCGTCGATTTCCATGGGCATCAAGGGCGCGGTGCTGACCTTGGTCGGGGCATTGGCGGCGACGAAGGCCAGCACCTGGGAGCCCAGGTGAAAGTGGCGCATGATGAGCCAGTTGGCCTCTGGCGAGAGAAACTTCTTCATGCCGAAGGCCAGCAGGCGGTGCAGCAGCATGGAGTGCGACCAGCGCTTGGGCAGAAAGATCTTCAGCGCCTGAATGATGATCATGGACAGCCGCGCCAGCGGCCGCATGGCCGGCAGAAAGAACTGGCGCGAGCTGCTGCTGCAGTCGCGCAGCCAGGCGGCCTTGACGTCATCGGGCAGAGGTGTGCTCTGGTCGAGGTAGAGCGCCAGCCAGGGGCTGGGGTCGCGCTCGTCCCAGACATGGTCGTTGAACTCGTTCTTCATGAATCCTCCCGGTGCTTCTTGCTGTTTCTCGTTATCGCTCGGCGAGCACATGTTGGAACTGCATCAGGTACATGGCGGCCGTATTGCGCGCAGTTTGCAGTATGGCCTGCTGGGCCGTGCCTTCGCTGTCCAGCTCCAGCGCCATCTGCACGGCCAGCAGCCAGCGCTCCAGATGGTTCTCGTCGTTGGCGCCGTGGTATTCGAGAAAGCGGAAGGCATCGGGCGGCAGCGGCAGGCTCTGGCGCAGCAGGGGCAGCAGGCTGGGAACGATGCGCTGGCCCGTGCCTTCGATGATGTAGATGGCGCCCAGCAGGCCGATCGGGTTGGGCGTGGCAGCCAGGCTGTGCAGATAGGCATTGAGCGCTTCGCCGCCGGGGTTGCGGCGCAGGCGGTTGATGTCGGTCTCGGTGCCGCCGGCCTTCAGATAGTCGCTGTGCAGAATCTTGAAGTCGTTCTGCTCCTCGCCTGCATGGAGGTCGATCAGCGAGGCCAGCGTGGCGTAGTCACCGGTCAGCGAGGCCGCGCCTTCTCGCATCCACAGACTGCCTTCGCGCACCTGGGGAATCCAGTGGCTCATCCAGCGCAGATAGTCGGTAATCTGCAACTGGCGCGTGCGCATGCGCTGGAGCAGGGGCGTGCGCCAGACATTGCTGCGGTAGTCCTGCCAGATGCTGGCCAGCTCGGTCAGCAGCGGCGCCAGTTGCGATGGCGCAGCGGCCGGGTCATGGGGTGCGGCGATGGTGGATACATCGGGAAGAGCATCATCCGGCAGTGCTGTCGACTGTGCAGATTTCCGACGGAAACTGGCCTCTGGCGTTTGCTCGGTATTCGCATCCGGCTCTACTTCCCATAGCATGTAGCCTGCTGTGAAACGGCCCGACTCGGGGATGAAGCAGAGCACTGTGTCGCCGGCCTTCAGACGCTGGCCCTGTTTTTGCAGAAACTCCGACAGCATGATGAAGATGGAGGCCGCACCCGTGTTGCCGCGCCATGCCAGATTGCTCCACCAGCGCTCGCGCGGAATGCTGAGCTGGGCCTTGTCCAGCAGCTCGTCGACAACAGGGATGAAGCGCTCCGACGAGTAGTGGCAGAGAAAGTGGTCTATGCCGCGTTCGGGAACCCAGCCCTGGTGGGCAAGGGCTGCATATTCGTGAATGCAGACATCGAACAGGTGCGGCAGCAGGCGAATGTCCTGGCGCAGTGCCAGAGCGCCTGCGGCCTCGGCATCACTCCAGGCGGGGAAGTCCAGATGGCTTGTGCCACGATCGGCCGTCAGGCCCAGTTGCATGCACACGGGATAGTCGCCGGCAAAGCTGCGCTGGTGCGTCCACTTGAGCTTGAGGCGCAGTCCGTTGGCCTGGGGCAGGGCCTTGGGGCCGCCCAGCAGCACGGCGCCCGCACCGTCGGACAGCATCCAGCGCAGAAAGTGGGCGTCAAAGTCGGTGTCATAGCCCTGTGCTGCAAAGCGCGAACGCTTGAAAAGGCGCGAAGGCATTTCGCTGGCCACCGACAGGGCCAACGCATGGGCGCCGCTTTCCACGGCCATGGCAGCGGCCTGCATGGCGCCCACACTGGCGGCGCAGACCCCGTGCACGGACAGCGTTTCCATGGGCGGGGCGGCCATCTCGCCCTGAATCATGCTGGCAAAGCCGGGCATCAGCGTATCACCCCCCGAAGAGCCGCTGGACAGAAAGCCGATATCACAGAGCTTCTTGCCAGCCAGAGCCAGGGTCTCCTCGATCGCGCCGGCTGCCATGCGGGCGTTGCTGAACACCGTCTGGCCTTCGCCATTGATGGCGTAGTGGCGGGTCTGAATGCCGTTCTCGGCCAGGATGCGGCGCTTGATGCGCTCGGAGATGCGGTTCAGCGGTGCGACAAACGCATCCATGCCAGCATTGTCCACTGGGGCGCCGGGCAGAAACATGCCGGCAGATTGCAGATAGACGTTGGAATAGGAAACAGGCATAGATCCTCAACAGGTTTTTACTTCACAGCGTCGGTTGGCATCTGCGGCTTGGTTCTTGCCGCGGGCCAGACCAGACCCAATACAAACACGCGTCCCATATAGGGCAGCAGGCCACCCTCGTTCAATGAAGGTGTGACCCGTTGCCGATAAATGCGTTCGTGCAGCCCGCTCAGGTCGGACCAGTGGGCATGCGGGCATTCATGGTGCGCGGTGTGCAGGCCAATATTAAAAAGCAGGGGGTTGACCAGGCCTTCAAAGTTGCGCGCGTAGTTCAGCTCGATACCCGGAGTACTGCGTTGCGCTCTGGTCAGCGGTCGGCCATCGGCGTGGGCATGCTGCAGATAGTTGGTGGCCAGCAGCCAGTGCAGGCCGTGCAACTGGGGAACGATGATGAAGATCAACGCCTTTTGCCAGTCCAGCCAGAGAAAGAAGCTCCAGCTGCCCAGCCACAACGCGTATTGCCCCATGCAGTAGCGAAAGGCGCCAGGCCAGTGACGGCGCAGATTGTTCAGCCAGCGAAAGAACAACGGATACAGCACGAAAGCCGCCTGAACCGGGTGAAGCAGATAGCCCCACAGGTGATTGGTATCGCCACCCCATTCAGGCCGGTAGGTGCGTGCCAGATCGCGCGGTCCATGGCGAAATCGATGGTGATTGGCTACATGGGCGGGCCAGAACACAAAGGTGGGGTGACCTTGAAGCAGGGTCAGCCAGTAGTCGGTGAAGCGGTTGGTCCAGCGTCCCCACCACATGCGCACATGGGTGTGGTTGTGGTGAATCACGCCTACTCCCAATGTCAGAAACAGCTCGATGCTGTAGAGAATGAAGCTGAAGCCATGCCTCCATTGCCACCACACGAGCAGCGGCAGCAGGAGCATGTAGAAGACGGATTGCCAGTCCCGCCAGTGGCGCAGGACTGGATACCGGCGCTGGCCTGGGTGCCTGCTCATTCAGTGACTGGAGCTTTTGGGGGTGTTGTCTGCGACCCGCGTGCGCATGAGCTGGTCCATGAAGGCCAGCGCAAAGCCATAGTTGCCTGCCGGGCGCGCGTGGTGCAGATGGTGACGGCGGCTGGCGGCCAGTGGATGGGTGTCGGGGACTGAAGGGAAAAAATCGTAGTTGGAATGGCCGATCAGATTCAGGATCAGACTCAACACCGGCACGGAGGCCAGCGACCAGAAATTGAAGTCATGCACCAACATGGGCAGCAAGATGATATTGCCCAGCATCAGCGCCTCGATGGGGTGAAAGCTGTAGGTGGACCAGGGCGTGGTCACCACGGAGCGATGATGGTCGCCGTGATAGCGCACCAGGCGGCGCGTGTGCAGCAGGCGGTGGTTGATCCAGAAGTGCACATCGTTCCAGATCAGCAGCGCAAAGATCTCCACAGCGATGCGTCCGGCACTGGCGGTGGGCGAGAGCTGGGCCCAGCCCAGTTGCAGAAAGCCCCAGGGAACGATCATGCCTATGCCGAAGATCAGTATGGAATGAAAGGACTGGCGCCATTCACGCTGCAACTGGTCGGGCTTGAGCGGACGTATATCCAGCGGCCTGCCAATACCGGCACGGGCAAGAGATGCCGTCAGAGCGCCCATAAGCAGGCCGCCCAGCAGATAAATACCCCCGAAAAAAACCAGGCCCAATGCCATGACTTGCCAGGCATTGAGCTGCGTGAACCAGGTACCAGCGTCCATGAAGGCTCCAAAAGCGGTGGCGCTGCCCTAGATACAACAATGCGCCCGACGGCATAGCGTAAACCCATGCCTGTCGGGCGCATGATAAAGGACGCCGCAGTAGCTCTCGTTGATACCCGCAGTTGCTTCAGCGTGTGGGATGGAGGAAAACTGGCGCACGTCATCTGCGTGACAGCGAGCAAGCGCCGCCGCGCAGCGAGGCTGTCGTCCCCCCTCGGGGGAAGCCGCAAAGCGGCTCAGGGGGCGTGTTTACTGCGCCGTGATTCCCTGCTCGCGAATGATGGCGCCCAGCGCCTTCACATCCTGCTGGATGCGGTTGCTCAGGCCTTCGGGCGAGCTGCCCACGGCTTGCCAGCCTTGCATGGACAGCTTCTGGCGCATCTCGGGCGTACGCACGATCTCGCTGACGGCGGCCGCCAGCTTGTCCACATGGGCCTTGGGCATGGACCTGGGCGCAGCGACGGCGTTCCAGATTTCCAGATCAAAGTTGTTGACGCCGAGCTCTTTGAGGCTGGGAAGGCCGGGAGCCAGAGGGCTGCGTGCTGCAGAGGTCACGCCGATGCCGTGCAGCTTGCCGGCCTGAATCTGTGCCATGGCCAGTGCCGGAGGGAGCATGGACAGCTTCAAATCGCCGCCCTGAATGCCGTTGAACACCTGGGGATAGCCGGTATAGGGCACGTGCACGGCCTTGATGGCCGAGCGGCTCTTGAGCAGTTCCATGCCCAGATGGCCCACGGTACCGACACCGGGCGAGCCATAGCTCCATTTGTCGCCAGCCTTGGCGGCCGCTTCCATGAAGGCCTTGCCTTGTGGGGCCGACGCAGGGGCCACCAGTACCAGCGGAGCCACGCCGATCAGGCTCACGGGCTGCAGGTCTTTGATGGGGTCATAGCGCACTGCAGGGTTGAGCATCTTGGCAATGGTCATATTGCCGTTGATCATCACGCTGAAGGTGTAGCCATCTGCCTTGGCCACATACTCGCCGGCGATATTGCCGCCAGCACCCACGCGGTTTTCCACGATGATGGTCTGACCCAGCTTCTTCTCCAATGGCTCGGCCAACGCGCGGGCTGTCAGGTCGGGCGAGGAGCCTGCGGGGAAGCCCACGATCAGGTGCAGGGGCTTGTCGGGCCAGTTGTCGGCTGCCAGGACGGCCGGAGCCATTGCTGTCGCCGCCATGGCGACTCCTGCTGCAACCAGGCTGCGGCGGGACAGGTTCTTCAAGATGCGCGAAGTGCGAATAGGCATGGCAGGTCTCTTTTGAATTCTTGATAGGCGATCGGTGTGCGTGAAAGCATGCACCAATGCCGAAAAATAAAAAACCCGGAAATTATCCGGGTTTGAGGTTCAGCATTTCAGCCTTTTAAAGGCTTGAAGCGCAAGTTGGCGTTTACGCAAACTCGGCCAGCGCTTTTTTCATCTTTTTCATGGCGGCTACCTCAATTTGGCGAATGCGCTCGGCACTCACACCGTATTCGGCAGCCAGCTCATGCAGCGTCATGCCGCCAGAGCCGTCGTCATTGACCTTGAGCCAGCGCTCTTCAACGATGCGGCGGCTGCGGTCATCCAGGCCCTCCAGGGCCATGACCAGACCATCGGTTGCCAGATGATCGCGCTGGCGCGATTCAAGCATGGCTGTAGGCTCGTGACTGGCATCAGCCAGGTAGGCGATAGGGCCGAAGGCCTGTTCTCCATCATCGCTGGGAGAAGGATCCAGCAGCACATCGCCGCCGGCCAGACGGGTTTCCATCTCGATGACTTCCTCGCGCTTGACGTTGAGCTTTGCAGCAACCGCATCAATTTCGTTCGAAGTCAGGGTTTCGCGCAGGGCCAGCTCTTCGTCGGCCATGGCGGCATCGGACTTCAGGTCATGCTTCATCGAGCGCAGATTGAAGAACAGCTTGCGCTGGGCCTTGGTCGTCGCGACCTTGACCATGCGCCAGTTCTTCAGGATATATTCGTGAATTTCCGCCTTGATCCAGTGCATGGCGTAGCTGACCAGACGCACGCCCTGATCGGGATCGAAGCGTTTGACAGCCTTCATCAGGCCCACATTGCCCTCCTGAATCAGGTCGCCGTGAGGCAGGCCATAGCCCAGGTACTGGCGCGAGATGGAGACAACCAGACGCAGGTGGGACATCACCAGACGCCCGGCGGCGTCCAGATCATTGTGTTCTTTGAGCTTGCGAGCGTAGTCCTGCTCTTCCTCAAGGGTGAGCATTGGCATACGATTGACCGCCGAGATATAGGCATCCAGGTTGCCCAGCGGAGGTACCAGCGCCCAGGGGTTCGCGGGCGCCAGGGCAGTAGCAATGGAGCCGGAGGCAGTTTTCATTGCAGGTTTCCTTTCTTCCATGATCTTCATATTAGCACTCCGTTAGAGAGAGTGCTAAAGACAAAGTTCCCACAGCTTTTGTTGGTTTTTGACGGCGCAGGTTGTGACCTGCCTGTCGATTCTTCTTGAATTTGTTGTCGATTCTTCTTGAGATTTGTACTTTTCTCACTGAGTTTTGTACCGCTTTGAAGCCAAAACACTGGCATAACCAATTGATTTAATTAGTGAAATTTTGATTTTCACAAGTTGCCATCCGCTGAAATTGATTATTTTTTTAGGCAAAATTCTCAAAAAAACCGGAAATACTTAACCTGTGCCTTTGTTTTATCCGTACTCCCCTAGTTGACCTTGGTGCAGACGCGGCTGTGGCAGGCTCATGCAGGCAGGAACTGATACCCATGCAGCCTCGCACGATGCGCGCCTTATGCTGCGTATTCGAGTTCTGCAGGTTCTTTTGCCGCTAAGGGGCGTCAGGTGGTTTTTGAAGGGCTACCAAGTCGCAGACCCGGTGTTGAGCAAGTCAATTTGCCTATGCGTTCGCAACAATGCTTGTCGCGCTTACCTAGTTAGATCACAGTCACTTCGGGCTGTAGTAGCCTAAGACCAGATGTCGGCCAGGTTCCAAAGCGTATTCCGGTCGAGCTGACCGCCCGTGCGGGTTGTGGCTGACTAGGCTGCTGGTCGTGACTGACTGAGTTCGGCCAGGAGCGGACGGCCACAGTGCACCTCTGAACGACTTCTACAGGCTGATCTGAGCCATTCACGGTTCGTTGCTTGAACGGCAGCAATGGCCAACACCAGCCGTTGAAGGCTGCTTGTCCTGAACGGCCGCTTCACCCTCGGGACCGGCCGCTCGATTGCACGGTTTGCCACGCACTGGCCCGAAGGACCGCTTCAGCGTGCCCCGGCAGGCTCGTGTCGACCCGTTGCTGTCGTTCGAGCCCCGGCAGCAAATGTCTGCTGCGTAGCAATTTCTGCCAGTCACATTCAGCCTTCCGATTTGAAGTGCATTGGGGATATCACGCCGTTCCTTGACAAGTGTCGCGGTAGGCCGGGCCCAACTCAGTAGCCAACACATGAACTCATCTCACGATGCAACCGACTTCGAGCAGCAACTGGCTACTTGAAAGACGAATTAGCCTGCCTCCAAGACAACTATCCTTAGGCAAACCTCTCATCGATGTGCGCTCAACCAATAGCGTAGGCAATGCCCCGGCTTGAACAAGTACTCCAATAAATCTTTCAGATCGACGTCGACTTAAAGCGAGGCCATTTGAAAGTGGGCTATGAAATTGAAGTCGCCGCTGCCTGCAGAGCAAAGATACGACTGCGTGGGCTCAGACGGCTCTTGGGCATTTCATGGCGCCTGAGCAGCAGTCTCAGATCTATCCAATGCCTGGATCAGCTCTCGGATCCAATCCTCCGTGGCCTTCAACAGCCTCCGACAAAGCCATGTGTCGGGTAAGCTAAAACCCCGGCAGAAGCTATTTTCGATCTCAATGATGCTGCTCAGGCAGCAGCCGCAAGCTTGCTGCCGGGCCGCAAAGGGAATGTCTTGCTAAGAGTCTAAGTGATTGTGATGCTGGCTCCTGATGCCAAGGAGCAAGCAAAACATACAACTGCTTATCGACTGCGGCGGCACAACTTTCCGCCATGGGAAGGGACAAGCCAATACAGCATTGAGGACATTGCTCAATGCCGATGGCTTGCCACTTTTCCAAGTGCCGGCCCACCTGAGCCTATGCGTTCCTAGTAGCCTGACGACGCTGCTCAAACTGGGCTGCCCACTCGGCCACAGGCATAAAGCTCGGGTCTGTGCGCACGACCCGCTCGGTCTGCGCCCAAATGGCTTCATCACTCTGCTCCAGATCTAACGGGTCTCCGTGGGGCTGACTCACATACCAAGGCGTGTCCAGGTAAACCTCCACGGTGTTGTCCTCAGGGTCCATACAGTAGATCGAAAGCGCGTTGCCATGGTTGAGGCCGCGCATCTTCGTTGCCCCCAAAGCCAGTGCCCGACGCCGCGCTTCGCGCAGCTGGTCAATGGACTGAACCTTGAACGACAGTTGCATCACGGTGCTCGGCGAATCGGCACCGCGTCCTCCGGCCAACACCAATTGATGGTGTTGATCATTTCGTCCGCTCAGAAACACGATCTCGAAGCGAAAGGTCACGCCCACACCACGGTCCGTTTCTTGCATATCGAATACGCCCGTGTAGAAGGACTTCATCACTTCCAGATCGCGGCAAAAGATACCGAAGTGGGACAGGTTGGCGGTATAGGGTTGGTTCATGCTAGCGAGCTCCAGGGAATCAGGGAATGAGGACGAGCTTGCCCAGAGTGCCACCGCTATCGAGCAGCTCGTGAGCCTGTCGAGCTTGTGCCAGCTGCATACGCATGGCACGTGGTGCACGCACAGAGCCGCTCGCCATGAGCCTGATGGCTTCCTCCATCAATCCTCGGCGTTGCGTGATGTCTGCATCTACCGCATGGATAGAGAAAGTGCGAATGGCCAAGCTTCTGGCTAGCAATTTGCGCAACTCGTCGAACACATCAGCAGACGGGGGGCCTGCCAGAATGTTGTACGACACCGCCATACCTGACGGAGCCAGAGAGCGCAGACAAGCGATAAAGAGATCGGCACCCACATGGTCAAAGGCCAAATCAACGCCTCGTCCAGCAGTGAGTTCCATCACCTGCTGAGGCAGTGTCTTCACATCGCCGCTCACCAAATCTGTGACACCGTTTTCTATCGCAAATGCCTGCTTTTCAGCGGTGGAGGCTGTGCCAATGACACGTAAACCACGAGATCTGGCGACCTGTGCCAGAGCCGTCGCCACGCCACCTGCTGCGCCAGGCACCAGAATGGATTGCGCCGGCAAATTGCCATTGCTGGCCAGCAAAGCCAATGCGAGCTGGAAATTGCCAAGGCTCACTGCATCATCGAAGGCAATGGTGTCTGGAAGTACGAACGGAACCGACTCCGCAACGCAGATAGCCTGCGCATAGCAGCCTCCGCGCTGAGGCAGCTCCCGCGCACTGACCAGTACCCGATCACCGATAGCGAGGCGACTCACGCCTGGACCCACCGCATCCACAACACCTGCCAGTTCGTTGCCAGGAATGGCGGGCAATGGCGGCATCCACTTATACGTGCCATTGCGAATCAACACATCGGGGCCGCCTGCTCCGATGGCATGAGCCTTCACGCGCACCTGGCCAGCACCTGGCTGGGGCACAGGCAAGTCGACCAGCGACAACACTTCTGGGCCGCCAGTGGTTTGCAGCTGCACGGCTTTCATCGTCATAGTGCTCGCCTCCATGATCAGCGCTGCCCGTCATGCACCGAGACTTGCTCGCGGGTCAGTCCGCCCAGGCGCGAATGAATACGGCCACCGTCGGCCATCACAAGGGCAAAGAGGATTTCGTCAGGACGCGGGGCGTCCTGGATGCCGACTTCCGCGCTGTTGTAATGGCTGCGCACGTAAGCGGCATGGATGTAATGCAGAGGAACCATCAGGCGGTAGCCCGTGGCAGCCACCGCTTTT
Organism: Comamonas testosteroni; assembly: GCF_014076415.1. Taxonomy (NCBI): domain Bacteria; kingdom Pseudomonadati; phylum Pseudomonadota; class Betaproteobacteria; order Burkholderiales; family Comamonadaceae; genus Comamonas; species Comamonas testosteroni. The sequence goes on along the minus strand of NZ_CP043568.1, from coordinate 4,956,307 downwards.
GCCGATGGAACGATGGCCTTGGGCTCGCCCAGGACATGGCGCATCGCCCAACCACCGGCCTCGTGCCAAACTGCACCGTGCTCCAGCTCTCCGTTAACGCCCACAATGGCCGCCTTGCTGTAGGCTTGGACATTTTCTTTGCCCAAAGTGTCCACCAGTTCCTCTGCGAGCAAAGTGCCCAGGCTGCGCAGCTCTGCCATGAAAGGCAACAGGTCGGGTTCGTAGCGTCCAGCATAGGGGTTGCGAACCACGGCACAGGCCGATGCTACGCGTAAGGGTTGCTCAGCCGGTGGGCCGCCTTCATGGTAAATGGTCTCGATATTGAGGCTGCGTTTGCGAATTGCTATCAAAGTCATGACTGAACTTTCGGTAAGTGCATTTATTGTTTAGGAATCTTGGCGTCGGCTACAACCTGGCGCCACTTCTCAAGCTCATGGCTAACCATGGCTTTCATTTCTTCAGGCGTGCTGCCTCGTGCTTCACCGCCGATGTCTTCCAGACGTTTGCGCACAGAGGCCAGTTGAAGCGCCCGCTGCGTCTCGGTATTCAGACGCTCGACCACTGCGCGCGCAGTGCCGGCAGGCGCCATCAGCCCTGCCCAGGAGCGCACGTCGTACCCAGCCACACCTTGCTCAGACACTGTGGGGACATTGGGCAAGCCTGGCCAGCGCTGTGCACCGCTAGTTGCAATCGCACGCAGCTTGCCAGCCTGGATGTTGGAAAGAACGGCTGTTGGCGGAGCGATGATGAAGGACACTTCATCCCCCAGCAGGGCGGTGACGGCTGCGGCGTCGCCTCGATAAGGCACATGCATCAAGCTCACGCGTCCCATCTTGGCCAGCAGCTCTCCAGCTAAATGATGGGTGGAGCCCACTCCAGCTGTGCCATATGCGACGGTACCCGGTTCAGCTTGGGCCTTGGCAAGCACCTCGCGCAAGCTTTGAAACTTGGACTTTGTATTGACCACCAACAGGAACGGAAAGAAAGTGACCGTTGAGATCATCTCAAAATCACTTACCGAGTTGTAAGGGAGCTTGTTGTACAACGCACCGGCCACCGCATGACCACCAGTCGCCATCAACAAGGTGTAGCCATCGGGCTTGGCACGAGCCACCGTGGTTGCCGCAATGGTTCCACCAGCCCCGGTTTGGGCCTCCACTATCACGGGTTGTCCCAGGGCCTTACCAATCTCCGTACCCACGGCTCGGGCGATGGAATCAGCATTTCCGCCAGCGGCAAAGCCCTGATACAGCTTGATCGCCCGATCCGGATAGGTCTGAGCCATAACCGGAAGTGTTGACCAGGACAAGGCCGTCGCACTGCTGGCGACGAGGAAGTGTCTTCTATGCATGTTTGTCTCCATGGGTGGCGGCCTCTTTGGGCCTGGCTCTACCCGTGTGAAGTGGATGAAGTCTGAGGGGATGGATTAGGACTGCGCTATCACTGGGTTGCGCAGCAGACCAATGGCTTCGATCTCCACTTCCACGACGTCGCCTGCTTTCATGAACTGCTGAGGCTTTTTGCTCCAGCCCACGCCAGCCGGAGTGCCTGTGATGATCACATCGCCCGGGACCAGCGTGAAGATGGTGGAGGCATAGGCGATCAAGCGTGGGATCGAGAAGATCATGTGTCCTGTGTGGCTAGACTGCACCACGGCACCATTCAGGCGTGTCTCGAGCTTCAATTCACGGCCTGGCGAGATTTCATCGGCTGTCACCATCCAAGGGCCAAAGGCCCCGGTGGACTCGAAATTTTTGCCCGATGCGATCTGCTTGGCATGGAACTGCCATTCCCGCACGCTCGCATCGTTGTAGCAGCTGTAGCCGGCAATGTGCTCCCAGGCATCCGCCTCGGCGATGTCGCGGCCGCCCTGGCCAATGATGACGGCGAGTTCACCTTCCCAGTCCAACGAGTCGGAAACATGGGGACGCACGATCGGGCCTTGGTGTGCAGTCTGAGAACGCCACACACGCAGAAAAATCGGGGGCTCCTCGGAGAGTTCTCGCTGCATCCCTGCAGCCAGCACTTCCTGGTGATGATCCATGTAGTTACGCACTGCGCAAACGATCTTTTCTGGACGAGGAATGACTGGCAAGAACGTCACGTCGGCCAACTTTGCATCTGCAACCAGACCATCTGTCAATGCATCGCGGCGCACGAAGTCAGGGCTGGCGATGAAATCGGCAAGCGTGGCATAGCCCGTACGAGCAGCAAGCTCAGCGACACCATCGGCAATCACGACGCCCCAGGTTTCACGGCCGGCGAGCGAATAAGACATCAGTTTCATGGGATTCCTTCAAGCGATAAGGAGTGGTGAAAAGGATGCGGCTTTGGTGCAATATTGCATCAAATCCACTTTGTGCATGAACTTATTTTTGTGCATAAAAATAGTTTTGATGCATAGGGTTTGCCCCAGGTGCCAAAAAATGCACAAAAAAAATGCTCACGACTCGTGAGCGTGAGCATTGATTCGAGGAGGAATTTTTAAGCTGCAGCCAGCTAGCAGCTAGACGTCCACATTGGGGGAACAGCAGAGGGCTGCCATGCCGACATGATCAGCATAAGGATGGCTTCAACAGCATTCGCCTGGCGCCGGCCAGCTAAGAGAGCGGCCTCTACGTCAGGAGATAACTCGGCGGACATTTCGCTGAAACATGGAATCAGCTTGGCTGCTTCTCCACCTTTTCCAGAACCTCCATCACATTCCGTTGCGTACTGAGAATATGTTCCTCCAGTAGCGCGCACGCTGTGTCTGCATCCCTTCGCAGCGTGGCATCCATGAGCTTGCGGTGCTCATTTGATTTGTGCTTGAAGGTCTTGCGAAAGCGAGCTGAATAGCGGCGATATCGTTCAGCCTGATCGAACAGGCTGGCACTCAATGTGCGCAGCCGCTCGGAAGGAGTGGCCGAAAGCAGCGCCATATGGAACGCCGTGTGCATATCGGTCCACCCCTGGTCCAGCACCACGGGGCCGTCGCTAAGCCGGCTTTCCACTTTTTCTAAGCGGTGAAAAGCGCCCACAACCGACGCTTCCCATGCGTCATCTCCAAAGGCAATTGATTCACGAAGCGCTTGCGAATCCAACATGATGCGCATGCGCGTGATATCGGCAAGATCGTCGGCAGAAATGGCGGTAACTCGAAAGCCTCGGCGCTCATCGGCGCGTATCAATCCCTCTTGGGCCAAACGGCTCAGAGCCTCTCGCAGCGGACTGCTTGAAAAGCCGTAGGCTGTCTGCAACTCATCGAGCTTGAGCTTCACTCCGGCACCGTATGTGCCGTTGAGCACATCCTGACGCAGTTGCGCAAATGCCTGATCGATCAAGGTCGGGGCTTTGGTGGGGGCGTCTTTTTTATACATGTTTTTAATTTTATGCATAAACTTAAGAGATTGAAAGAAGGAGTAAACCTCAGTGAAAGTAGACATCAACACCCCGGTTCGCCTCGTTGCGATTTCAGGCAGTATTCGGAGTGCATCCCACTGCACAGCAGTACTTCGCAGCCTCACCCCACTGCTTCCACCAACAGTCACCATGGAGTTGTTGCCCCTGGATGACGTCCCGCTATACAACGGTGACCTCGAAGGGGACACGCCACCGCCAGCAGTGAAATGGCTCAAGACTGCGATTGCAGAAGCGGATGGCTTGGTGATCTGCTCGCCCGAGTACAACTACGGCATCCCTGGTGTGCTCAAGAATGCGATCGATTGGGCATCGCGCCCTGGGTTTGCGTCGCCGCTCAAGGACAAGCTCGCACTCATCATGACCGCATCACCTGGCACGGCTGGTGGCGTTCGAGCCCAGGCCCAGATCCGAGACGCCCTGTCCGCGACGCTTGCTCGTCCATTGGTGCGGCAGCACATCGCCATTGCCAATGTCGCAACCCGTATTCAGGATGGAAAGCTGGTGGACGAGCCGACCCTGAACTTCATCAAGGCAGGCTTGGACGATCTGATCAATGAGATCCGCTGGCAAGCTGCACGGACAAAGCAAAACTGATCCAGCCTCGGCTACGAGGGCACTATCGAAAGCTGTTTTGCATTTATCAAAGGGCGGCCCCCTCGTATCCATGCATCGCCGGTGCTAGGCACTCCTGGCGCACGGCGTTGCAGCACACCCAGACACCGGATTCTCGCCATCCTCGCGGTGAAAATTTGTCGCCGCCCAGAGGCTTGAGGTGCCCAAGCCCTTGAGGCCCGCAGAGGTCAGATCGCCGGACCCACCTGCACACCGCTGATTCTCCCTCCCCGAAGCCAGAAGACGTCATGCAGGTTTACCAACCTGGAAAGAGCTTTTGTTGAATATTATTTTGTGCATAAAATACACTTTACGCACAAAACATTGAGTCCGCACGCTAACCTCTTGATCCCTGAGCAGGATGGCCGCGTGTGACGCAGTGGCTTTTTCCGCCCTGACTCGGCAGTCGAGCAGTGGCATTCAGACTTCGCGCATCGGCGTCTTGGTCTTTCACAACCCGAACGGAGCTATTTGTGAATCAGCACGATTTATTGATCAACGGCGAATGGACAAGAGGGGCGAGCTACGCGCCGAACATCAACCCCTCCAACCTGGAGGACGCCATCGCTGAATATGCGCAAGGTGATGCAGCGGATGTCGACGTCGCCGTCGCTGCTGCTACGCAAGCCTTTCCAGCCTGGGCAGCCAGTAACATCCAAATGCGCTCGGATGCACTGGACAAGATCGGCAATGAACTTCTTGTACGCAAAGAGGAGCTTGGAACGCTGCTTTCACGTGAAGAAGGCAAAACCAAGGCCGAAGGCGTGAGCGAAGTGACCCGCGCCGGCCAGATCTTCAAGTTCTTTGCTGGCGAGTGCCTTCGGCTTTCTGGGGAGTTGCTGCCTTCGGTGCGTCCGGGTATTGGTATAGAGATCACACGCGAACCGGTGGGCGTAGTCGGCCTCATCACCCCCTGGAACTTTCCGATGGCGATTCCTGCATGGAAGATTGCACCTGCGTTGGCCTTCGGGAACTGTGTGGTTCTGAAGCCAGCCGAACTGGTACCTGCCAGCGCCTGGGCCCTGGCGGACATCATCCACCGCTCTGGTGTCCCGGCGGGTGTGTTCAATCTTGTCATGGGCCGCGGCAGCGTGATTGGCAGCGCATTGGTTGAGCACCCAGGCATTCATGCCATCAGCTTCACGGGCTCGGCTGGTGTCGGCCGTCATATTGCGGCTCGATGCGTTGCAACTCACAAGAAAGTGCAGTTGGAGCTGGGAGGCAAAAATCCGCAAGTTGTGCTCGATGATGCCGACCTCAGCCAGGCCGTTGAACTATGCGTACAAAGTTCCTTTTACTCGACCGGCCAGCGCTGTACCGCTTCGAGCCGTTTGATCGTGACAGATGGTATCTACCCACGGTTCATCGAGGCGATGAAGGCCCGCATGGCGCCTATCAGGATTGGTGATGCACTTGACCCAGGTACTGACATCGGACCGGTTTCCTCTTTGTCGCAGTTGGAGCAGAACCTCGCTTATGTCGAGATCGGCAAGAGCGAAGGCGCCACTCTGGCAACAGGAGGCGAGCGATTGCAGCTCGGCAACGATGGCTACTACATGTCGCCAGCCTTGTTCAGCGAGTCATCCTCCGAAATGCGCATCAACAACGAGGAAATTTTTGGCCCGGTGGCCAGCGTGATCCGCGTGAAAAACTATGAGGAGGCTCTGGCCACCGCCAACGATACGGTTTTTGGTCTGTCAGCGGGAATCGCCACGACTTCCTTGAAGCACGCGACACATTTCAAGCGCCATAGCCAGGCCGGGATGGTGATGGTCAATCTGCCCACCGCAGGAGTTGACTACCACGTTCCTTTCGGTGGACGCAAGGGTTCGAGCTACGGACCGCGCGAACAAGGTCGCTACTCCCAGGAGTTTTTCACTGCTGTCAAAACCTCCTACACCTGTGCCTGAACAGGCAGCTCGACTGCCATCGGTGCCGTGATTCCTGTATACCCAATCCAAGATATGACTAATACCCAAGCCGAATTACCCCAAGTCGAAGCCCAGATTCTGGAGCGCGAAAAGCAACGATGCGATGCCATGAAAAGGGGCGACTTTGATCGGCTCAAACAGTTGCTACACCCGGACCTCACACATGTCCACGCGAAAGGCCAAGTGGATAGCTATGAAAGCTATTTTCGCTCTGGCGGAACGCACGTCAACTATGAGCAGATCGATCGCTCCAATCTTCGCGTCCAGGTCCTGGGAGAAACTGCCGTGATGACTGGCCGACAGCTACTGGTCGCAGTCAGAAAAGATGGAAGCGGCACCGTTCGGATTGACTCTCAGGTTCTTCAAGTCTGGACCCAACACGAGGGCCAATGGCGTCAGATTGCCTTTCAGACCACGCCCACTGAAATGAGCATTGCTTGAGCAGTTCGTCGCAACTGTGGTGCTGCAAATTAACTGGACACCGTCAGAAGCCGTTATTCATTTGATGAACCTGAGTGACTGCTTAGGCCGGTAGCACCAGTTCGCGGACCTCGCTGACAGCTGACCTTTCCGAACTGGCTCGCGTGACGGAGTGCCTGCTTCCTGGCGCATACACATACTCACACTATCGGCCAAGAGCAGACACCCACAGTGCACCTCCGAACTACAGCTTCAGGCTGATCTGAGTCATTCAAAGTTCGGCTCCTGAACAGCAGCAACTGCCAATACCAGACATTGAGCGCCGCGTAGCCGCACCCTTTGGAATCGGCTGCTCGACTGCACGATTCGATGGGAACCGACTCGAATTTCTGTCGACTGCGACGAGGCTAATAGCGCTCCGATGTAGGCATATACGCCTCTCTAAACGGCTGGATGCAGCACGTACTTCAAGGGAGGATCGCTTCGCCCGCTCCCTGCGGAAAACCTTCCTGTTTGCGGAATACTGGATCTTTCAGCCTTTGCGCTAACAGCGCGAGTAAATGCTCGCTATGCGCGTCGTCGCAGACGAAGGTCTGGCCGAGGCATTGTCGGGGCGAGTAGATAACAAGGCTGCGCTCGCGGAAAATATGTCAGACATCGAGTGCTTCCTCGCCTGTTTCTTCACTTTCCGTTCGGTGTTCGGCAGACTTCTTCGGTTTGATGGCAATGGCGACTGCCTTACCCGTTTCTAGGGTTGCTCGGATGACATCCTGAAGAACCGTCGACTGGCTGGGCGTCGTACCAACCCACGCCTTGGACACCACGGTTGTAAATGCGGTGTTGTCGAAATGGCGCTTTGCGTTTTCGTAGGTGATCCGCAGACCACCCCTCGGCCCCTGGATGCCAGGGTCGTTCTCCAACAGCTTCCAGTAATCCAGCGGCAGGTACATGCCGGGCACCAAGCCTACGTCATCCGGGTTGAATACAAGCCGGGAGCAGAGCTTGAGGAAGAACGGGTTTTCGGTCAGCCGGTAGCCGCCAATGTCGGTGTTGGGCGCACATGCCTTCAACGTGCCGAGCACGGCATCCATGCGGTCGAGTTCTTCTTTCAACTGCGCGTCGGGCAACCGATAGACGGCTTCGGCTGGCCTGTTGCGCCTATCTTCACGCTCCATCGCCTTGTACTGAACCATCACAAAGCTCTGGTAGGTTTCGTTGAAGTAGATGAGATCGGTGCCGGTTTGCTCTTCGAGCGGAAGACGATTGGCAAGGATGACGGTGAGGCGTTCTGACGTTTCCTCCGACTCGAATACCGCTGCGCCATAGGGGTAGCTCTTGACTACCTCAAAGCCCGGCAGGTTTTGCAGGTCGTTGACCACCATCGGGTCTTCGCGCAGCCGAACGCTGGGCAAGCCGTCCAGAAAGGAGACCGGCGTTTCATCCGAGGGCGCCCATTCCTGAACGGGGTCGCGGCTAAGTCCGGCAATCGACAGCGCCGTCAGCACAGCTTCTTTCTGCTGTGCCAGGTTCTTCCTTGCCTTGTCGGGCAATCGCCGGATGCGGGCAGTTCTGGTTTCACTGAACCGATCCAGCAAGGTGCTGGCTTGGGGTGCAAGCTGTCGGAGAGTTTCGACAACAGCGGAGAAGCCTTTCTCGGTCAACAAGCCGCCCGACTGGAACCGCTTGCGGATGGATGCTGCGTTACGCTTCGGCAAGCGGTTGAGCAGCTTCCGAATTGATATTGGCTCCGACAGTTCCTCAGCTTTGTCGATGTTCAATCGGCTCAAGCCTGTCCCGGCGCGCACGCCGCGACGACCCAGACCAATGTGCGTCAACTTCCCAGCATTAACCACAAAGCAAACCAGTGGTGCGGTTCGGCTGTGTTGAAAGTCAGCGACAGGCTCAGCAAACGTCCGCTCTTCGGCCACACATCCAAGGAATGTGTCCACTCGTTCTTTAGCGAGGAGTACGGCAAAGCCGTTTGCCTTGGCCATTTGACTAGCTGCCTGCCTGGCCGGTGGCCTGTTGTGCGGCGTATTCCCTCATGCCGTTGCGCAAGATTTCGAGGAATGTGTGGTTTCTGCTTTCGGCATCTGCCACGATGGCATCAAATGACACGACGAAAGTCGGAGTCGGGACCACCGTTCCATCCGGTCGTTCGGTTCGAAATTCCTGGTAGTAAAGTTTCCCCATGGAGAACAGTGGTGCCCAGTTTTGCTGACGCAGCCGAGTTCCCATCGTGTCGCTGATCTGGATGACGGCGTAGTACCAGATCCTCTGGATATTAGGGCAATGCGACGCCAGTTTCACCGCACGATCAAGCAGTTGATTGATGGCATACTGATTTTCTTTTTCATCGTCCGTTTTCTTCTTGATTTCGATGACGACCACGTCCACTGCGCTGGTATCTTTTGGATCGGCGGAGAAGATCATGGCAATGTCCGGCCTGCCCGCATCTTTCTCGCATTCTTCGTCGAGCCGTATGGCATTGACGACGGTATCCATCCGCTGCTCGCTCAAAATGGTACGAAACACCATGAACTTGTCATCCAGCAACCAGGCGTTGTTCTGGTAAACCTCCGAAGGCATGGCTTCTTTCGAGAATTCCTTGAATCTCGGGACGATGAGATTGTGTATTTCGGATTCGGCATTGTCGGCCGTCATTTCCTTCATACGGCCGATGATCTTGTCGCGGTACAAGATGTATTCGGTCAACGTGCGCGATGACAACTCCAGAGATTTCTCATATGCTGCTTCGGTCAGTGTCTCGCATTGCAGCACCTGCTTCTGAGCGCGGAAGAATTTCTGCTGCGCTATATCCAGAGCATCATCACGATCAATCAAGCCAACGGTATCGTTTTCGAAGTAGCCAAGAAGATGTGGGAATTGCTCTTCAAATTTTCCCTTTACCTCTTCATTCTTCTCCGTGATCTTCGGAATTTTTTCTGCCAACACCTTGCCAACTTCCCGGCGCAAGACGCGATAAAGACTCGCCTCTTGAAGGCCTTCCGGCAGTATTAGCTTTTGACGCGAACTGTCAGCATTGGAGTGAAACATCTCCGACTCAAACAGGAACACACCCATGTGCCCAGGCGGGAAAGACGATGTCGGTATCAAGTTAACTGGAATCGTCCGACCATCAATACTGAAGGCAACAAGTAGGCTTCCTTTTCCCGACACCGGTTCGACGTGGTAGTACATGTCAATGGTCGAAAACGCATCCAGAGAATCATCCTGGATGGTGATCTTGGTCATTGAAGGCAAGTCATCGGCTGTAATGAGCGTTTCGTGTGGAAAAAACTCCTTTTGTGCGTTGCTTTCTATGGTCTTCAGCTTGATCGAAATGTTGAATACTGTGCCATCACGCTTGCGCGCATCCAGTGTCGGCAGGAATTGCTCAATCAAGAGTGGTTTGAGTGCGTCGGGCTTCAAATCGTCATAGGATTTGATGCGATCTTTTGCAAAACCATTGAATGCCAGCGTTGTTTTGGCTGGCTGCTCATCTTGCAAATTTTCGAGTGGTGCATTGCCATCGAAACCATCTTTAAAGATAAAGCTCCTGCGCCATTTGTCGCGGGTGCTGGTGACCTCTACCCGACTGAAGTAGTTGAGGAATACCAGGCGCCCAATGCCTTTGTGGAACTTGTCCCTGGGTCTCAATAGCTTCCTGAAACGTTCGAAATTTTCGTCTGTGAACCCATCGCCATTGTCTGAAACCGCGATTTTTAGCGTGTTCGGCTTATCGAACGCCTGTACATCAATATCGATGGACACTTCGGTCGCACCCGCATCAAGCGCATTGGCTAGCGCCTCGAAATAAACCAAGGTCAACGATGGGTTGGGGAAAAAAAGCCTGATGGCCCCAGCGGTTTCAATATCCAATGCTTTCCTCCGTTGGGTCCGTCACTCGATCACAAAGCTCCGCATGGTGACATCATTGCCTTTGCTACGGTGGCTAAACAGAGTCGAGGTAAGCGCTACCGAATCAACGTCTTCGCCGCATTCCGTAGCATGCATAAAGGTATTGCGCAGCTTGCGCACTCTACCGAGTGTATCGTGCAAAGACTAGCTTGGCTGCAAGGGGCCGGAACGCATGTAAAGCCGGCTTCGCAGAAGACCGCCCCAGGGTGGGAGGCGCCTGTCTTCGCTCACTAAAGGAACGGTTGCTTCGATCATTTGCGGTCGTCGCCCTTGGCCCCCTCGACCTGCTGGCTGCCAGCCATTAGTTGGAGCAGAAGATCCGCATGGCAACGTTCGCTCTCGCTGCCGACGTCTGAAGCGCTCCCAGGAAGTACACCATCTGCAGAGATAGGGGTGTTGGGCCGCTTGGGCGAGTGAGCTGCCTTATGAGCTCTGCTTTGCTAAGGGTGCGGCCCGCGAAGATCCAGATTTCCTTGGCGTATTGAGCAGATTGGATTCCGCGCTTGATCTCGTTCCATGTGGTCGCGAGGTCAGGGGTCGCAGCTCTCAGTAGGCGATGAGGAACTTGCTGGTGATCATCTGTGGACCATGGCGATTGCCACCAGGCGGTTCGGTCCATAAGTCGTGCGCCTCGTGCCATAAATGCGAGGGATGCCATGGCTTGCCGGCCAACGATCTGCATGGCGCTGACGCTCATCTGGCTGTTGTTGACCTTTGCGTGAATGAACACCACGCGCCTTGGCGATTCACCCATGCACATGAAATCTGCCTGCTCCTGGCCGCCGTCGTCACACACCAGCGTATCAAACGTATCGATTTCCTGAGAGAGCGTCGGATCCAAGGTACGCAGCGGCCGCTTTTTGGCCGTCGAAGGCGCGCCATGTTTTGAGAGACCGAACTCCGCGAACATGCCGCCGAATACCGAGTGCGCCACCCATTGCGCCGCCGTTCCGCCCCCCTTCTCAGATGTGACCCGCTCAAGCCATGGTGAAGGCGTCAGCATCTCCAGAGGTGACCCTTCCTCACGGCCTTGGGCAATGGCGACGATGTCCAGTCCCGTACGATAGAACAACCGTTTGGCATACGTGAGGTCCGATCCGCTCGGTATGACCCGAAATGCCTGCTCCCTGTTAAGAGCGCGGACCAGTGACGCGGGTTCTGTCGACGGTGCGCTCGGATCTCTGACGAACGCGTCGAGTTCAGGCGATTCAATGTCGTACCTCCCTTTGGGCCGGACATTGCCGGTGACCGTGTACGTGATCTTCCCACTCAAGTTCTTACCGGCGACGTCCAACGTGAACTTTCCTGAGCTGTCAACGTCAACGCAGGTTTCCGCTTGTCGAAGCGACTCGCATCTCGCGGCATGCCAGCCTGCCGTGTCGACGGCGTTGTCCAGCAGATCGTAGAAGTCGAAAAGGACGTTCATCGGCTCTGCGTCCTGGACGGCCGGTGCAGCCACTGAACGAGCGAATCGGTCAAACACGCCACTCACGGGAGCGTTCGAGTCAAGGATCGCGGCCAAGAACTGGAGCCACGAGAAGTACTCGTTCACCGAGCGCCGCTGCGTGCGGGCGCTGTAGTCGGAAACACTGGCTCGGTCGATTGATAGGTAACGGGTCACAGGCGTGTTTTGCAGCCGCATGGATGCTCGCACTGAATGCAGCGCCTGGCTGTTCTGTGAGAGGTCGAAGAAGTCGCTGGCGAAATCGTGCATCCGGGCTGTGATGGAACGGACCGCGGTCTTCGAGAGGTCCAAGCCAATGGCGGACGCTTGTGACACCCTGGACGCGACGCCGGTCTGGTCCGCCGGGATCAGGCGCTGCAGGTGCTCCGCCGACTCTGGCTCAAGCCCGAGAGCATCCAGCTCGATCACGATCCCCTCGGTATCCAGGAAGAATACACGTTGGCCGATCTGGGCGATGACCATCACGCCCAGGCCCCAGATGGGCAGCGAGTGTCTGACCAGGAGCTCCGAGTTCTTGCAAGTTAGGTAGTGAATCAACCGGACTGAATTAGTCTCTGCAGCGCCGGGCTTGAGGATCGTCACGTGATACCGGTCCTCGAGCTGCATGGCGTCGGCACAGGACTTCGCCAATTCGTCGAGCGTGGCGTGGCCGGAGTACCGATAGATCGACGTTCTCAGCGGGACCGCGAAGTCAGCGAATTTCGGAACTTCGTAGGGGTCGTTCAGCGGGACGCGCTCTCGGAAGTCGCCCGCCAGGTACTGATAGGGCGCCACGCTCTCCAAAAGAAGCGAGGGTAGGTTCGACTCTTGCTCGAGAGCCCGTTTTGGATCGTTGGCGAAATGCCTTTCATAGCGGGTGTATCGATCAAAACGGGCCTGAGCGTCGGCTTGGATGTCCGCGCAGGCGAAGACCGTTGCGATTTCCTTGCTAGGTGCGTCGCGGTCAAGCACTCGGATGACGCGGCCGAATTGCTGGATGGTCGCCCGTGAAGCGGTGAATGCCTCATAGATCGCGACGGTGGCGAAGGTGCTGTTGTCCACACCCTCCAGGAGTTTCCATTGATGGAGCCAGTATTCGACGGGCGCGGCCTCGGCCGCGTCCAATGCCGGCTTCACCGTTTGGAACTCCAGCTTGTTCACATCGTCGCGCAACACGTTGTCATGGATCAGCACCGCCTTGCGACCTAATGTGCTAAGCGCGTCGCGCATGCGTTGCAGCGACTCATAGTTGGCGCAGCGGACGATCACGCGCCTGATGCCGAGCCTGGTAGGCCAGTGCTGCTTGTCGAGGACGTTGGTCTTGAATGCAATAAGGGCAGCGGCAAAGTCGAGGGGACTGCAACTGGCTTTGGGAAGATGCTTGGCATCGGCGAATGCGACGCGGCGGATCAGGTGATGGCTCGTCGCCTCTTCGTAACCAAGGTTGAACGCGTAGTTGCCACGCACCTGAAAGTATTTGAAGTCATTGCGGTACGGCGTCGCGCTGAACAGTACCGTGGGGCGCGCCAGAGCACGAATGCACTGTGACCAGACGAACGCTGGCTCGTAGTGCCCCTCATCAACGATGACAAGGTCGAAGTCGGCCAGCACAGCCCGGACCATGTCAGCATCGGGTTGTTTCCATTCAGCCGATCTAGGTGCGTCAGCCGGACTTTCCTCGCGCTCGTTTGGGTAGGCGCCAGTCAACCGATGTGCTGGGCGTGGAGGCCTGAGGATCTGAGCCAGTGCACTGAACGTGCCCACCACGATCAGCCGCTGACCCTGGGGATAGGCGCACAAGGCCGATGTCATCGATGGCAGCAGCCTCATTACGCCATCGGCTGCCATCTGCGTGTCCTTGGGCTCTGCATCACCAGGGTTGATCTTGCTCAGCCCCGACTTCCGGTACATGAGGCCAAAATGCTTCCAGAACCTCCAATGAACGTCCTTAAGCATCTGGTCAACCAGCGCTCTCCGTGGCGTGATGATCAACGTCCTGCGGACCTTTGGAAGCGCGCACGCCAAGGTGGCGATCACGCCGGACTTTCCCGTTCCTGTGGGCATCTTGATGAGCGCAGACTCCGTGGGTGTCGTCCCCTCGACAGCGCCAAGATAGGCGACTGCCGTTCCCACAGCACGACGCTGGGGCGCCCAGAGGCCATTCGTCGGCCGATATGAGGTTGAATCGGTAGCTGCTGTCCAAAACTTTTGGCTCATCAAAGCCGTCATGGCTTGCTCGAAGTACTGCTCTTCGACCGCACCCTTAATGGCAGGTAAACAGCAGGTACCACCGAGGCGGGACATGTCACTGCTCGAAGGGTCAGCGATGTCTAGATCAGATCGTTTCATTCTTTTATAACTCCCGTGTCACCAGCGGCATCAGGCAGTGCGACGCAGCCGTACCCTCGTCTGCGCCGCGGCCATCCAAAGTGTTAATAACGCCCCCATCTGACAGCCGTTTGATGAAACCCATAGCTGGTATGGCGACCCGAGGATTTTGTTGATGAGCCGTACCGGCTTTCGCGAATGCCCGTTATCCGGCGTGCCATGGCGGGGCACGAGTTTCTCACATGGGGCCATTGCGCAAATCCGCCCACCGCAGCAGCGCTCCTCCGCTCGGCGCTTCGACGGACCGACGCCGAGCACGTCAATGTCCGGTATTCGGCCTCCAGCGTGAATTCCTCAGCTATGGCCGAATGACAGCAGCCGCTGCATCGCCGACATAGACCCAAGAGGCTCGAACGGCAGGAGTGGGTCGATTGCTGGCCGACGCGAACGACCGCTCACGGGTATCTCAGGTTTGTGGCGCTGCCCCATCAAGTCTGCCATTCGGTGACAGGCCGCTCACAGCCTGAAGCTGCCAGCTAAGAAAACTTGCCAGCCGGGAATGCTAGAAGGAGCATCGAGGCTTCTTGCAAAGGCCAACATTGACCAATCACTACGAGTGCGACCTTAACTTGCGCCATTGTTCTTCTGGCCCAAGCTCTCGGTACACGTAACCGACCTTTTCTTATGATTTTTGCCTGCTGGTACATAAAGGTGCCCGGTACTAAGCAGTGGGCAAGAATTCCATTAGAGAGAACAGTCGGTTGGCATTGGCATACACATGGTAATTCCTGGCGACAGCGTAACTTCCAGGCTACGTCATCATTGGCAAAAGATGCAGCAAAAGTGGTCGGCATGCTTTAGGCTATTTGGGGGGGAATTTCTGCTGCACCATGGAGGCCATCATGCTGATTTACGTTAGCAACTGCCGTCAAGCACCAAGCGTTGAGTCGCAGGCCGAAGTTGACCTGTACCACTGGCGCATCCTGCAACTAGGCTCTGGATTACTGCGCATTGCTGCACAATTGGACTCAGGGTCATTTCGAGTGACAACCTCACTTAGTGCTATCGATCTTCCTCGGAGGATTGTCAGAACCGAATCCGGTCGAAGATATCGCTTGTGTGCACCTCCAGAGGAGGATCCATGCTTGACTATGTTGATGATTGCCAATGTTGCACGTGGGCCCAGTGCGATCACGCACGATGTGAGTGAGGTTGTATGGAGTGCGGTGGAAGCTGGTGCGTGGCTAAGCGAAGGGGAGAGCTTAATTCCTGCGATGCAATAAGTTTGGCTGCGTTGATCGAGGTCAGACAGACAATTCACGCTTGTCAAACCCGTGCCATGCGCGTGGAGGGATTATGGAGTGCTAGCTCAAATTGCGAGTGATTGTGTGCTAGGTTTCGGACATGGTTCTGACTTCCCTTTCCAACATTGATGCTATGCAGAAAGTTCCTGCATGACGCTAGCGTCATTAGGCCGATCAATGAGGCTCTGAGGTGGATCTATAAGCGTCGGGCGCCACTTACGGCTGAAACCGTGAATAGCCTTGACTTTTTGTTGAGACTTTCTTGGAATGGATCCATGAGGATTTTAAAACTCGAGTCGATTCAGACTGTGCTGCTCACAAGAAGAAATGAGCTAAATTGACCGACTGTGCCGGTCGCGGCTGATCAGCATGCTGTTGCTATGAATTCGTGTTGGACTGCCTCAATAAAAGCATTTATTGCTTAGCCGTGAAGTAATATTAATTACGGTATTTTCAATGGAAGATGATATTCTGGTGGATATCTCTTTATTTTTCCTTGCTTTAGTACTTCCCATGCGTAATCAAACTCATACTTTATTCTAATCTGGTCTTCAATTAATTCCTGATCAATAGATGAGTTGTCGATTATTTCTAGAATAGGATTGAAAGCTGCTTGTAAATCCCATCCATAATTTCCATTAAGTGATTTTCTTGCATGAAAAATTATTTCTATTGTTTTTATATTAGCATGGTCTAAATTACCTACATCGCTTAATCCAACCATAAGGTAATGATGCAATGTTGAATACATTGAGAGTGGGTATGTATATCTCAAGTTTTTGTATTTTATTTTCTGGAGAAAAACTTCTTTGATTTTCTCAAAAATTTCTTCTTTTACTCCACTGATGTGAAAGAATTCAGAATTAATTGCCAGATATCGATAAATATATCTGCTCCACTCATGTGCATCTTTTTCATTATTAGATATATAGCAGTTCTGGCACATTAGCATCATAGCTGCAAGGGCGTCTAAGTTATGTATTATTTCAAGTTTGTGGGCTAATCTTCGAATTCCAGGGTTTCTTCCATTGCGGAAATTATTTCTCCATTTTTCGACTACTAGCTTAACCTCTGCACTTAATTTTGATTCTATTTTAGATATTTGATTTTGATTTATTGAAGTATTTTTTAGAATTACCCAAAACATAGAATTAATCACCTGTGCGCTTCCAGGAAATAGGCGATCGGCGGTGTTGACAAGTGTGGATCGAGGCCGATGTTGGCCTTTTTGATATTTGGACCACTTGTTTCGGTGATGGCCGATCCCTTCCTCAGTTCTCCAGTAAGCATCACTCTCGATTAGGCGCCCCAGTGCATAGGCGCTTTTGCTCTTGCTTAGGTGTTGGAGGTATCGGACCCAAGCCACGGTAGATAAGACATCGACATCACATCGTCGCGCCTTTTTCGTTCCTGGATCTTGTCCCAAGTCAGGGGTGGGAGTGACGGGTAAAGGCAACGATATGTCTTTGTTTTCAACGGCTTGCATAGCTTTTTCTGAGATGAAAGCGGGTAAATTTGGACCCTATATGCCCCCTCGACTATGCCGCAAAGCATCTTTAGGATGGTGACAGAGCGAAACTAAGTGAGACAGGCGCTATGCGAGACAGCGGTGACCACCCAATCAAGCGTGAAGTGCTAGAGGAACTGACGGCTAGGCACGGTCTGGTGATGGGGGGGCGAGATCTTCAGCAGGCACTCGGTTACCCCAGCCCAGCAGCCTTTCGGCAGGCGGCATCACGAGGAAATTTACCTGTAGCTGTGTTTGGTATGCCGAAGAGGCGCGGTCGGTTCGCGCTGACTCATGAGGTCGCTACGTGGATATGGAAGTGCAGGCTTGGTGCAACCGAGCCCTCCGCCGCTTGTAGCGGCGAGACCTGTGATGCAGAGCACATGAAGGACTGCTAGATAGCTAGCGATCGTTATCGAGCACCAGAAAACTGATGTTCCTAACCTCGAGACACAAGGAGAAATTCACCACCAGAAAAACAAACGCCAATCCCCTTTTCAGAAGACTGGCGCTGCTCGGTAGCTCAGGATAAGAGACCACCTAGGATTGGAAGCCCTAGGTCGGAATTTACTCCTGTGCTGCTGGCAACGTCAAGCCATGCCTGCAGCATTTTTGCTGCGGGCTGGATCAACTCATCCTCGCAGACAGGAGTTTTCATGACTCATAAGGCACCACCTTCCCCCAACTCATCAAGAAGTGGGCTCCATCCATGGCCGATGGTTGCAGCTTCATGCTGCTGGAAACATACCCAGCTCGAGATCCCGCTTCGTCGTAGTAGCTCTGAGTGCTCAGGTTCAGCGTCGGCCCTTGAGACAAGAACAGCGGCTCTTATCTCTTCTTTCAGGAAGTTGCAGGCGCAGGCTTTTGTCAGCCCTTGTTTGCTTGTTGATCTCACCAGAAGTGACTTAAGGAATGAAACCTGGGACTTTATGAAGGAGGTCGAGCAAGACTTGGATGTGGCAAATGCGTGGGTTCATGAGAGAGCAACCAGCTCAATGGCAATAGGGGGCGATGATCGATTGCGCCTGGTCTCCTCAAGACATGGAAAGCATCGCAAACACCGGGGTGCCGGACTCCCCTTCCTTTGCCCAACTTGCCGCAGCTAGGAGAGAACCATGGAACCCTCGACGAGAAAAGTGGTTCAGCGTTCGCCTGCCCATACCGTGCGGTTGCTGCACCTCCCACACCTTCAGCCCGAGGCAATCGAAGCCGACTCCTCGGTTGAGCGCGACTTCGTGCATTGCGCCGCGCTCTTTCCCAATGTCACATCAATCAAATCTCAGCCTTTCAAACTCACTCTACCCTCGGGAAAAAAGTACACACCTGACTATCTGGTGACGTTCCAAGATGGGTCACGGGCGGTAGTTGAAGTCAAGCCAGAGAAGTTTGTGGCCTCTTTCCAGGCGCACTTTGAACAAGTTCGTCTGAAGCTGAGTACATCTGGTATCCCCTTTCTTCTGGCCTTAGACAACGTGCTGCGTCGCGAGGGGCTAGCGGAGCGCGCGCTTTACATCCGCCGGTATGCCAAAGGAGCTTGCGACGCCGAGGCGATGCACAAATGCAAGGCGCTACTGGAGCAAGTGGGGGACCATGGGCTTCCAGTGAAAGAGCTCACTGAGGCTGGAATCAGCCAAGCAACCATGCTTTACATGGTGACGCGTCGTCAAGTGTTGCTCAGTGCAGACCTGCACTACGAAGGCAATGCGAAGGTGCGGTTGTTTAAGCAATCTGTTTCGGGGGAGAACCATGCAATTCGCTTTGCAAACTGGCTTGACGCTTAGAGCGGGCCAACGGACCCTGGAACTCACCAGGGAATTACCTGATCAAGAGTACCAATTTGAGGACGTGATTACCCGTCGGGCTCTGATTTTGGGCGTTGCGGAGCTGATCCATCGAATCTATAGCAAGGAATACCAAGTGGTGCTGGGAGGTGCACCCGAAGGTCGGTTTGCTAATAGAACAGTGGTTTCCGTGCTGGACTTAAGTGCCTTGAAGGAGCACGAGAGATCCGAATTGGAGCGCCGACTTGATTACGTCAGTCGCCTGCGACGACAGGGCATTACAAAAGGGCAACGCAAGAAGATCGAAGAAGCCATCGCCAAGTTGGCCAACTCTAGAGGCGAGGCGGTTCCATCGGCAACCACTGTGATGCTCTGGATGCGCAACTATGAAATCTCGGGAAATAACGCACTTGCTTTAGTTAACAAGCACCGCATGCGAAAGAGAGCACGGCGCTTGATCGACTCTGTGGAAGACGTTATCTGGAGGATGCTGAAGCAGCACTACCTAACTCCACATAGGAACTCTTTGAGGTTTACCTACGACCAGCTTGAGAGCGAGCTCAAGCGCTTGGTGAAGAGCGGTCAGTTGGAGCAAGACACGGCTCAGGTGAGCTTTCCAACTTTGGCACGCAGAGTTCAGGACATTGATCTGTATACGCGAGTTGCTGCTCGTGAAGGTGTGGCGAGAGCTCGGATAGTTTGCAGAACGGCTTTCCCGGAGGGAGTAGCTGCGTATCCGTACCAGCGAGTTGAAATTGACCATACCCCGTTGAACTGGGTCGTGATTTGTGACCGTACAGGGCTACCTTTGGGGAGGCCTGTTTTGACGGTGATGATTGATGCGTACTCGGGCTACATCCTTGGTTTCTATATCTCCTTTTATGGCCCCGGGCTGACTTCTGTATGCGGAGTGGTTCGTAATGCGCTTTTGCCCAAGGCCCCGCTTTTGCATGGGCTCGATCTCCAAAGTGATTGGCTATCCATGGGGCTTGGCGATGAGTGGGTGATCGACAACGGGCTCGAATTCCACTCATTCGGGTTCAAGACCATGGCGATGGCACTGGGCGTTGACTTGATGTACTGCCGTGTCAGGACACCATGGCTCAAACCGCACGTTGAGCGCTTCTTTTCCACGTTGAACACCTTGACATTGATGAAGGGGCGTATTCGCCCATCCGTGGCCAACGTCGCAAGGATCGACCCTTACAAGGATGCCTCGATCACTTTCAGCGACTTGGTTCGTGGCTTGCTCATGTTTGTGGTGGATGTGTACCCACATCAACCGAACTGGAGAAAGATGGCAATGCCTTATGAGTTGTTTGCTGAAGGAATACAGCGTTGCCCACCAGCTACTTTTCCTGGCAGCTTGGAGCAATTGACGTGGGCTTCAGGAATGTCAAAGCAGTTGACTCTGCATCAGGGAGGAATCGGCTTCCACGGGTTGCCCTATGGCAGCTATGCCTTCAAAGACATTGTCAAGAAGTATGGGCCGAAGCAAAGACTATTGTGCAAGTTCGATCCTGATGACATCTCCATCATGAAGGTGCTGGATCCCGACGGGCTGTCATGGCATGACGCTGTATGCCGGTGGCCGGCCTATGCCAGGGGTTTGAGCTTCAATCAGCACCAACTGATCAGGAAGTTCGCAAAGGCGGATTTGAGCTCTCCAGAGAGGTATGAGTCGTTGCTGGCTTCTCGTCAACGGCTGCATGAGCATTGGATGGAGGCGACAAATCATCGAGGGCGGGCAGATGCACTGCGCGCCGGGCGCTATGCAGACATGACATCCCACAAGGTCCTATCGAGCTCGGATTCGTCGCCCCAACTGCCGCTCTCTGAATCGAAACAACTCATTGTTCCTAGTGAATACCGAATCTCTGAGAAAGAAATTCCAGAGTTCGAATCTCTTGCGTTTTAAATCATGCGAAACGACCAAAAAAAGATATTCGACCAATCCATGCAGCTTGATGCCCCCGATCCGGAGCAACTGGCATTGGATGCTCGTCGCTTGTCTACGTATAGCGTGGGTGCTTTGCGCGTGGCAACAGAAGCTGATCGAGCGTTTGTACTGTTTCCGGATGCGGTTCGTGCTCTCAAGGCACTAGATAGGCTATTCCAGCTGGGAACGGAGTTCAGCATGCCTCAAGGAATGTGCCTGATCGGCCCCAGTGGGGTTGGCAAAACTGATTCATTCAAGTACTTCCGGGCGTCATTGCCGCAGTCCGCACTTTTCTCGCAAGACTTTGCTGCGATTGGTGTGCGGGTGCAAAGCAGGCCGAAGACTGGGCATCTGGTACAGGGCATTTTGAAGGCTCTCAAGTATCCGTTTGCTGGTGGTTCTGGCAAGCAGTTGTATATGCGACGCTTTCTGGTGTTTGACGCCCTGAAAAATTGCAAAACACGTCTCATCTGGATCGATGAGGCACATCACTTGCTCTATCCGCGGCGTGTCTCTGCCTCCAGCGATTTGGAAAACGAGGCGACGGAATTCCTCAGAGAACTTATGGACGAATGCAACATTAGTTTGGTTCTTGCTGGAACCTCTGAGCTAGATACCTTGCCTGATGCCGCGTCTCATCTTGCTTCGCGAGTCCCTATCCGAGAGGAGATGAAGAACTTTACCTCGGACGGAAACTGGGTTGGCTTTGTTCGTGCCTTTGCAAAGCAATGTCAGTCGTTTGATCTTGGGTACATTCATGCTCCGGAAGTGGCGATGCTCTTGCATTTGGCCACCGATGGAAATCTGCGTGCTTTCAAAAGACTGATGACGGAAGCCATCCTTATCGCGTTTGACCGTGGTCACTCTGCGGTGGACAAGGAGGCTTTCTGCAGCGCCTTCAAACAAGTCTGTGGACAGGCAACTTTGAGGAGTAATCCCTTTGTCTGAAAGCCCATTTCCAATCTCCAGTGAGTTGCGCGACGACGAATCAGGTCTTGGCTTCTGTCTACGCTCTGTGGCCATGAATGGAGGGAGGCTGTCAGCCCTGCATCGGCTACTTGGTATAGGAGCTTCGGAACGACTCAAGTCTGTACATGCCCCACGACTTGCGCAATGGTTCGGCGTCGACAAAGCGAGGCTTGCCCATCGTTTGCCTGCAACTTTGCCGCGGTCTATGGGGGCACGACGGGCATGCTATGGACACCTTTTTCGTCAGCCGGGAGTGTTGCGGACGAACCAGCCTCAGGTATGTCCGCAATGCGTTTTTGAGAAGGGATACTTGCTCGATGTATGGGATTTGACACTTTCGACATGCTGCCTGGAGCACGGCCTGTGCCTGACAGGAATATGTCCTCAATGCCAGGCAGTGATCAAATGGGATCGTAAGGGAGTGCAGTGGGGTGGATGTCGACATCACTTGGGCTGCACAGACAATGCAGTCCTGGCAACGCCTGAGCTTCTGTATGCACAGCGCATTTTGCAGGCTTCGCTTCGATCGGAGCCGTGTTCTGGTCTGGTAGAGGACACCGGCGTCCCGAGGTGGCTCACAGGTCTATCGCTTGATGGTTGGATGCAAGTGTTCTATGCGTTTGGCTTGTTGCCAAGCTCATGGTCACCGCTATGTCCGAGGGAGCTTTCTCGTTGTCTGGCTCCCGCTGACGCTCAAGAAGTCGTGAGACGAGCGCTTGGGCGCCTTCAAGCCTTTGCTGCCAGGGCCGAGGATGACGGTGCATGGGCCTCTTTGGTTGCGCGCGCACCACTAGTGAGCTTGATGACTTGTCCGACAGGCTACCAGGATGAAGCCATTGGTCGCCAACTGTTTCAGTGGATCTTTGGCCAAAAGGAAATGGATCTAGTGGTTCGCGGATACCCGGAGCTAGGACAGTTGGATCTGTTTGAAGGGGCTGCCACATGAGACGTTTGGTTGGCATTCCTCCTATTCATGGCTATGAAAGTCCTGCCTCTTGGCTCACCCGGGCAGCATTGAGCCAAGGTGTGGAAGTGAAGGAGTTGATGACGTATGTGGGGCTGCCGGTAAAGCGTGATCCGGACCTGACGCTGGCGGGAAATGCTCTTTGGAATGTGGCGAACTTAACCGGACAAGCTGTCTCATCCTTTGGCTTCGCGGAACATATGTTCTCCGGCGTTCGCAGCATCGATCCTACGGGTGAAGATTTTTTGCTCTGGACAAAGAATGGAATGCCTCGATACAGGTATTGCTCGTCGTGCTTGCATGAACCTGGATGCAAGCATTTTCCTCTGCACTGGCGATTTAAAGCTTGGCGTTGGTGCCCTATTCACGATTGCTTGCTAGGCGAGAGTTGTCCTCATTGCAGGTGTGATTTGCAGTTGCCTGGAGACATGCTCAATGCGGGATTGAAGCGAGAGGGGGTCGCCCATCTGGGCCATTGCCTACAGTGTGCAGAGCGCTTGGACACTGGTTGGGATAGTACGCCACATCCTCTAAAAGAGGGACTCGTGGCAGGATGGGAAAAAGCTGTTCTTGAAAATGGAAGGGCTTTGCTGGCGGCCATCTTCCATCGACACTTTTTCATCACAGGTAATGCCAAAAGACACTCTCTCGATAGCCTGACGCGCTTCAAGAAGATGGGTGTTCTACCGCATGACCTTCTTTTGCTTTCCAACCAGTCTCTCCAGGTCAGGCGAAACCAGCGTAAAGCGACCTCGCGGAATCACCCTGGCTTCTATGAAGGGAGAAGTGCACGCGAGAGGTCATGAGAAATTGGCTCTCGCGTTCAAGAGAATCTGACTGTGTAATTCATCTAATTACTACTGGCATTGGCGGAGATATGCCGCCGATGCCAGTGTCACCGTCAAGCTAGGTTTTTATGGTTGTTGCGTCGTGTTGCCTCAGCAGGTCCAGGGCGACGTCGACAATCATGTCTTCCTGACCTCCGACCATGCGGCGCTTGCCCAGCTCCACCAAGATATCCACGGCCTTGAGTCCGTATTTGGCCGCCGCCGCTTCGGAGTGACGCAGGAACGAGCTGTAGACCCCGGCATAGCCCAGTGCCAGCGTCTCGCGGTCCACGCGCACCGGACGGTCTTGCAGCGGGCGCACGATGTCGTCGGCCGCATCCATGAGCTTGTAGAGATCCGTGCCGTGGTTCCAGCCAAGGCGTTCCGCGGCTGCGATGAACACCTCCAGCGGAGCATTGCCGGCGCCCGCGCCCATGCCGGCCAGGCTGGCATCCACGCGGTCGCAGCCTTCTTCCACCGCCACGATGGAGTTGGCCACGCCCAGGCTCAGGTTGTGGTGGGCATGCATGCCGGTCTGGGTTTCCGGCTTGAGGATGTCCTTGAATGCCTTGAAGCGATCGCGCACATCGTTCATGCCCAGAGCGCCGCCGGAGTCCACGACATAGCAGCAGGTAGCGCCGTAGCTCTCCATCAGCTTGGCCTGTTGAGCCAAACCTTGAGGGGTCTGCATATGGCTCATCATCAAGAAGCCCACGGCTTCCATGCCCAGATGACGCGCGTATTCGATATGCTGGCGGGACACGTCGGCCTCGGTGCAGTGGGTCGCCACCCGCACCACGCGCACACCGGCGTCGTAGGCGGCCTTGAGGTCGTGGACGGTGCCAATGCCCGGCAGCAGCAAGGTGGTGATCTTGGCGTGCTTGACCACGCTGGCCACGGCCTCTATCCACTCCAGGTCGGTATGGGCACCAAAGCCATAGTTGAAGCTGGAGCCTTGCAGGCCGTCGCCGTGGGCGACCTCGATCGAGTCGACCCGGGCCTCATCCAGGGCCTGGGCGATCTGTCTGGCCTGTTCCACACTGTACTGGTGACGAATGGCGTGGCTGCCGTCGCGCAGGGTCACGTCGGAGATGTAGATTTTCTTGGTTTGCGTCATGGTGTGTCGTCTCCTCAGGCGGCCACGGCGAGCGTCGCCAGCATGCGCTCGGCCATGTGTTCCGCAGTACGCAGACCGGCGCTGGTCATGATGTCCAGGTTGCCTGCATAGGCGGGCAGATAGTGGGCCGCCCCCTCAACCTCTAGAAAGATCGAGGTTTTCAGGCCCGTGAGGGCATTGCCCACGCCGGGGATGCGGATCGGTGCATCGATGCGGTCGAACTGCACCTTCTGCTTCAGGCGGTAGCCCGGCACATAGGACTGCACGGCAGCGGCCATCTGCTCTACCGATGCGGCAATGGCGGCCTCGTCGGCCAGCGCGCTCAGGGTGTAGACCGTGTCGCGCATGATCAGGGGCGGCTCGGCCGGGTTCATGATGATGATGGCCTTGCCCTTGGTGGCGCCGCCCACGACCTCGATCGCCTTGGAGGTGGTCTCGGTGAACTCGTCGATATTGGCACGGGTGCCGGGGCCGGCACTCTTGCTGGCAATCGAGGCAATGATTTCGCCGTAGTGCACCTTGGCCACACGAGAGACTGCGGCCACCATGGGGATGGTGGCCTGGCCGCCGCAGGTGACCATGTTCACATTCGGCGCGTCCAGATGCATGTCGCCGTTGACCACGGGAATGCAGTACGGGCCGATGGCCGCCGGCGTCAGGTCGATCATGCGGATGCCAGGCTTGAGGCTGCGCAAGAAGGCATCGTTCTTCACATGTGCGCCGGCGCTGGTGGCATCGAATACAAAGTCGATCTCTGCAAACCCGGGCATGCGCGTGAGGCCTTCCACGCCTTCGTGGGTGGTGGCCACGCCCATGCGGGAGGCGCGGGCAAGACCGTCGGAGTGGGGATCGATGCCGACCATGGCGCCCATCTCGATGTTTTTGCCATGGCGCAGGATCTTGATCATCAGATCCGTGCCGATATTGCCGCTGCCGATGATGGCAGCCTTGAGTTTTCGTTGAGCGTTTGACACGTGTCTCTTTCTTTAAATGCAGCCTAACGTGCGGGTAGTTTAGGTAGATTCCCTGTTTTATTGACATGTAAATCTGTTATTCAATTTTCGATATATTTAACAAGTTAAATATATTTATAAATCGCCTTTTTCGAGCTACATGACAGGTCTCTAATTACTGCATCGTCCTGTGGCGTCCATGCTTAGCGGCCAGTTCGTCCAGAGCCGTGAATAAGTCGATGTTGTGAGATTCTTGAAATTTGCACGCAGAGCTTGAGCTGTTGCGTCAGCTCAAGCATTTGGAAAAGCGGCCCGGTGTTTGGCTACTCCCACTAGAGGTCACAGTACTTGGTCGCGTCCCGTTCCGTGGTGTAGCTCCACTTCCTAAAGAAGGCTATGTGCACGGTACTCAGCGAGCCACTGCGCATAGCCGAGTGGGCCTGTATCACTCAAGGTCTGCAAGTCCTCCAATTGCAGTAGCGCCGGATGAGCGACCACACGTCGTTCCGCTAGAGCGTCATCGCGTCGATCAGTCGCGAGACAAATTGGCTTGTCTTTTATACGAACTGCAGCACTTTCACCAGTGGGGTAAGCGATTATAAATTCTAGAATGCAAGTTCTAGTAATATAAATCTACTGGAGGCTAAGTACCGCACATGCTGTATGTCCGAAAGACAGTCCAGTAACGATCCCCTGACAACTGAGCTTTGCCGAGCGCAAGGCGTATATCGAGCCGAGACAAGACATGACAACCCTGACCGAAGAAAACACTAGTAAACGAGTTAAGACGAAAAACTGGGACATCCACTATCACGAAGCTGGCAGTGGCCAGCCGCTGGTATTGGTTCACGGAGGTGGACCAGGTGCTTCGGGATGGAGCAACTTCCATCCAAACATGCCGTACTTGTCCGAGCGCTTTCGCGTATTCGCATTGGATCTGCCGGGTTGGGGCAAATCTCAGTCTGTGAAGTACGACCAGCGTGACAACAGCGGTGCACTGGCCGAGTTCATCGAGACATTGGGCCTGGGCAAAGTGGCGATCGTGGGCAACTCAATGGGCGGTTCGTCGTGTATTCGCCTGGCTTACGAGCGCCCGGATCTGGTGAGCCATCTGGTCACGCTGGGCTCATCGGCCGGCGTGCCGAGCATCTTTGACGCCACCGGCCTGAGTGAAGGCGTAAAGGCGCTGGAGGCGGCCTACTTTCAACCGGGTCCCGAGTCGATGCGCAAGTTCATCGCCACGATGGCGTTCGACACACGCCATGTGACGGACGCGTTCGTGCAAGAGCGTGTCGACATTTTGTTGTCCCGTCCAGACCATATCGAAGGCTGGATCAGCGGTCATGGCAAACCCATGGTGCGCATCGATCAGGCGCGATTGGCCGAGATCAAGGCACCGGCGTTGTTGATCCATGGTCGCGATGACCGCACGGTGCCGTTCACTTCGGGTCTGCATCTGGTGCGCCAGATTCCCGATGCGCGACTGCTGCTGGTCACTCGTTGCGGTCACTGGGTGCAACTCGAGCATACGGACGAATTCAACCGTTCCGTAGCGTCGTTCATCCAAGGTCACTGAGCGAATCCGATAACAAATGAACCTCCGGACGGCAAGTGCCGACCGGAACAGGAGACAGGGATACAGCATGATTACGTCGCTGGCATATTTCGGTGCGACATCTCCATCGTTCAAGGACTGGGAGCAGTTCGGGACCGAGGTGTTGGGCTGCGAACTGGCACAGCCGGGGCCCGATGGCGCGGTGCGCCTGCGTTTTGATGAGGTGGCCCATCGGGTGACCATTCACCCCGGCGAGAAAAACGCGGTGGCTTACATCGGCTGGGCAACGACCGGAGAGGAGGCGGCGCAGGTCATCGCCGATCGCATCACGCAATATGGCATCACCGCGCACCGCGCTTCGCCTGAGGAGGCGGCCGCGCGCGAGGTGATCGGCTACCAGTGGTTCATCGACCCGGCAGGCCTCCGCCACGAACTGGCATGGGGGCAGATGCGTCCACGCAATGTGTTTCGGCCAGGGCGTGCGATGACTGGCTTTCGCACCGGCGATCAGGGCTTGGGCCACGTCGTGCTGGCAGTGCCAGACCTCGCGAAGAGCGACCGTTTCTACCGTGATGTGCTGGGCTTCCAGATGTCGGACACAGTGGTGGACGGTCCGATCTTCGCGCACTTCTATCACGTCAATGGCCGTCACCATTCGCTGGCCATCGCCCGCTCTCCGAACGACCGGGCAGCGTTCCTGCACCTGATGGTGGAGGTCAACTCGCTGGAAGACGTGGGCCGCGCGCTGGACCTGTGCGAGGACCGAAAGGTGCCGGTCACCCGCACGCTGGGCTGCCACACCAATGACCAGATGACCTCGTTCTACCTGCAATCGCCAGCCGGATTCCGCATCGAATACGGATGGGGTGGGCTCGAGGTGGACGCGCACTGGGAGCCACGTTTCTACGACCGCACCAGCACCTGGGGTCACAAACATCAGCACAAAGAGTTGTCGCCGTTCCTGGAGATCCAGGCGCCTGCAGCCGCCGGTTGAGGCCGCACGCACACGTGCAGACACCGGACAGAAACCACATCTCAAGAGGATATAGAGAATGCATTCCGTAATCGAAAGTCTGCCCAAGCTTGCAGACGCTGTTGCGAACGAAGTCGACGCTGGAGAAAAGCGCGGCTACATCACTGATGAAGCGGCTCGCCTGCTACGCGATGCCGGCGTGGTGCGCATGCTGCAGCCTAAGGAGTTCGGTGGCGACGAGGCCCATCCCCGCGAGTTTTATCAAGTGCTGCTGGAATTGGCAGCGCGCGCTCCGTCCGTGGGCTGGGTGGGCGGCGTGGTGGGCGTGCATCCATTCGAATTCGCACAGACCGATCCTAAGCTACAGCAAGAAGTGTGGGGCGAAGACAAGGATACCTGGATCGCTTCGCCGTACGCCTTCATCGGCCGCGCCAAGCGTGTGGATGGTGGCTTCATTCTGAATGGTCAATGGCCGTTTTCTTCGGGCACCGATCATTGCAAGTGGGTCGTGCTGGGTGGAAAGGCTGAAAAGCAGGGCGGTCCCGAGAACGAATTCGTCGAACCATTCCACTTCATCCTGCCTCGCAAGGACTACGAAATTCTTCAGGATTCTTGGCAAGTCATGGGCCTGTGCGGCACGGGCAGTAAGGACGTCGTGGTCAAGGACGCCTTCGTGCCCGACTACCGTACGCTGGAAGTCGGCAAGCTCAATTCCCGTGAGTACGCCAGCAAGTACCAGCCGGGAAAGGTGCTGTACCAGGTTCCGTTCGATCTGCTGTTCCCCGGAGCGATTGCGGCGGCGTCGATCGGCATCGCCGATGGCGTGGTGCGTCACTTCTCCGACTACTCACGTGAACGTGTCTCGCGCATGGGCGTGAAAGCGACGCAGAACCCCTATCACATGTCGGCGCTGGGTGCGGCGATTGCCGATCTGGACGCGGCCAAGATGCAGTTACTCACTGACATTACCGACGCCTATGAAGTGGCCAAGCGCGGTGAGCGCGTGACGGATGCCATGCAGGCGCGCGCACGTGTTCACCAGGTGCGCTCCGTGCATCGCGCGGCTGCAGCTGCGGCCGAAGTGTTCAAGAGCGCGGGTGGTAATGCGAACCGCCTGTCCAACCCGATCCAACGCCAGTTCCGCGATCTCTCGGTGGCAATGGGCCACGCCTGCAACGTGGAAGACCCGGTATACGCGGCCTTTGCGGGCTCGCTGTACGGCATTCCCAAGCCGGCCGGCGTGATCATCTGATTGGTTTGTCGATCCGATGAGCGAATGGGGCAAGACAGTACGGGCACTGGTTGCCATGCTGGCGTGTCCCTGTGTGAAGTGAATTTCCACGCGGAGCTGACTGAAAATGGAAAACGTTCAAAGCCCAATCGACAGCGATCAGTTTCGCGCGGTGCTGGGTAACTACCCAACGGGTGTGGCGGTCGTCACCGGCCTTGACGCGGCGGGCGAGCCGATGGGCATGGTGGTGGGCACGTTCACCTCGGTGTCCCTCAATCCACCGCTGGTCGCGTTCCTGCCGATGAAGACCTCGCGTTCGTTCAACGTTCTGCGCGAAGCCTCTGAGCGTTTCTGCATCAACATGCTGGCCGCCGATCAGGAAGGCATCTGTCGCACACTGGCCGCGCCGGGAGAGCGCAGGTTCGAGGCGGTGAAGTGGCACGCGAGCCCGGCGGGCAATCCCATCATCGACGGTGTGGTGGCATGGATCGACTGTGAGTACGCGAACGTCGTCGATGGCGGCGATCACTTTATCGTGCTCGGTGCCGTCAAGACGATGGGGCTGGAGCGCGACGCCCTGCCGCTGTTGTTCTTCCAGCGCGGCTATGGGCGCTTTTCGACGGGACCGCTGATGCTGGTCAACGACCGTGACGTGTTCCAGTCGGTACGTCTGGCCGAGGCAGCGCGTGACGAGATCGAGGCCGTGGCCAAGGAACTGGGCATGGGTTGCAGCGTGGTCGCACCGGCTGGCATCGATTCCATCTATGTCGCAGTGGCAGACCATTCGAGTGCGCAGCGCGGCAAGAATCGCCTCGGCGCGCGTGCTCCACTGACGCCGCCACTGGGGGCGCTGTTCGTGGACAGCGTCAATGCGATTGCGGAGGATGCTTGGCTTGCGCGTCTTGGCAAGTGCAGCGAAGAAACTCGGTCGCGTGCCAGAGATCAGCTACAGCGCGTGCGCGAGCGCCGCTGGTCCATGTCACTGCTTGGCGACCAGAGCTCCGAAGCGCTAGATGCGGCGCTCGAACTGTACTCATGCCCGCACCGCACGCCGGAGCAGGAGCGGCGCTTTCTCTCAACCGTCTCCGCCATGTTCGATATGCACGAGCCGGTGCAGATTGAAGATGCGCAGATCTACCAATTGCTGCACCTGACCGTCCCGGTGCAGAACCAGCGCGGCGAGACGGTGCTGGCATTACGTCTGAGCGAGTTTCCGGCAGAACTGCCGGGTGCGAAGGTCAAGGCGCTGCTGGAGCGCTTGCAGGATGCGGCCCAGCGCGTCGAGCGCCTGATTGCCTGCATTCCTGAATGAGCCGGACCTGCCTGCTTGTTTGTCGCAGCCCATCTTAAAACGGAGCACTGAACTGCCATGGATATCTGTCAATTGCGTAGTTTTGTTGCTGTGGCGGAAGCGGGCAGCTACATCAAGGCGGCCGATGTATTGAACATCCCTCAGCCCACGCTGAGCAGACAGGTGCGCACGCTCGAACTGGAGCTGCGGGCCAGCCTCTTTCATCGCCATGGCCGGGGCGTGCGCCTTACTGAAAAGGGTGCCAAGTTCGTCGAATACGCGCGCTCGGTTATCCACACGATGGATGCCGCTCTGGTTTCGGTACGCGACAACGACTCAGTCTATGCCGGCCAACTGGTCATCGGGCTCACGCCCAGCATTGGCCGGATTCTGATTCCCACGCTAGCACCGCTGCTGAAGAAAAATTTCCCACTGGCCTCGGTTCGACTGACGGAGGGGCTCTCTGGCGCGCTCTATGAAAAGGTGCTCCTCGGGCAGGTGGACTTCGCCCTGGTGCTGAGTCCCGCAAGCTCGCCACATCTCACCATCGAGCCGCTGGCCAACGAACAGTTGTATCTGATCGGACCGGAGCCTGCGGGCGATGGTGGCTCCGAAATCGGGCTTCAGGAGTTGGTCGATCTGCCTTTGATTCTGCCGCACAGCAACCAATGGACACGGCCCGCCGTGGAAACGGCTGCGGCCAAGCTCGGTATGCGTCTGCGCATCGAACTGGAAATCGATTCAACGGCATCCACCACAGAAATCGTCGCCAGCGGCGGGGGATATTCCATCATGCCGGGCAGCCTGCAGTCCCTGCGTTCATTGCCGCAACTGTCGTGGCAGAAGATCGTCAATCCGCCGCTGGAGGCCACGATAAGCATGATCACATCGACCAAGCAGCCGCGCAGCAAGCTGGCGGACGCAGCCGCTCTGGTGGTCAAGGAAACACTCAAGGAGCTGTACTGAACGACACAGGCGCTGACCCATGGTGAATGCGCATAGCTGAGATGCAGATGCCGGTCTTGAAGGGCCGGATGGCTGATTCGAGAATGAACGCGCTGTGCCAGCTTATGGATTGGCAACGCGGCAACTGATAAACCCATAACAATTGAGAAACAGAGACTCATGCAGATCAAGACCCGAACCTTCAACGCTCTATCGGTCATCGTCGGCATTGCGCTGACAGCCGCTGTGGCGCACAACATGGCCACCAATCCGCGCTGGGCGGGAGACAAAGGACCGGGCGTGGGCAAGCTGCCGCGCGAGGTTGTCGCTGGCTTCATGAAGATGGCCTACGACGAGGGTCATGGCGCGCAGGCTCTGGTGGCTTACACAACACCCAAGACCGTCGACCTCGCACCCGATGCGGCGGACCGCAAGGATGGCGCTCCTATCAAGCACACGATCCGCCGTGTGGTGGCGGAAGGCCTGAACGTCGTGGTCTGGCATTGCATCGATGGAAGCGATGGACAGAGCATGGAGACGGTGGACTTCTTCCGCACCAATAACGGTCGCATCATGGACCGCGCACGGCCGTCGAGCCAGGCGCTGCCCGCCGGCAAGACCTGCGATCAGGTGTCATGGCCAAAGGCCAGCCGATGAGCAACGCACCGAACCACGCACCATTCCGCCCATCGACATCGCCAGACAACACACGAAGTGACCGCACCATGAAAACCGCCTCTGACAATCAAAGCCAGGATGCCATCAAAATCGACGCATGGTTCACCGGAACCCTGCTCATCACCTTCTTCCGGCTCATGCTGGGCGCATGGATGATCGTGAACGGCCTCAACCATCTGCTGCCGATGTGGGGTCTGCCCAATATCTACCCGCAGCCGCTGGGCACGCTGCACCTATCTAACGTCATGCTGGTCACCATGATTGAGACCGGCCTTTTCGATTATGTGAAGGTTGCTGAATTGCTTGTGGGACTGTGCCTGGTGTTCAATCGATTCGTGCCTCTTGCACTTGTGATTGCCTTGCCGTTGGGATTGGTTGTGTTTTACAACTCGATCGTTTTGAACCTACGCTTTGAGCGACTATTTAGCTTCTTCATGGCAGTCTGGTGCACATACATGAACGTAGTGCTGCTGTTGGCCTATGTGAAGTACTACATACCCATGCTGCAATTCAAGGCCCCAGTCGGCAAGGTGGAGGATCTTCGCCTACTCAAGAACATTTTCCATACGGAAGAACAGACCAAGAGTGAATGACAGAGGGACACCAAATGGAACAGCAAGATGAAGCAAAAATTTTGGAGCTTGCCGCGCTTCTGCGCGAGGCTGAGCTCACTCGTACGCCGATCGGTCCATTGCGAGACTTAATGCATGGTGACGCCGAGCGTTTAGCTTATGCGATCCAACAAGCCAACGTAAAACATGCGCAAGCTCAAGGCCGCCGTGTCATTGGTCGCAAGATAGGCCTTACCTCGTTGGCGGTACAAAAGCAGTTGGGAGTTGATCAGCCCGACTTCGGAACGTTATTCGCAGACATGCTGTATGGCGATGACGAGTCGATTGGGCTTGAGCGAACGCTTCAGCCGAAGGTGGAAGCAGAGGTCGCTCTGGTTCTCGGTGACGATCTACCGCGCATTGATACAACACTTGTGGAATTGATTGAAGCGACAGCGTATGTGTTACCTGCCATTGAGGTTGTCGGTAGCCGGATTGCTGACTGGAATATTCACTTCGCTGACACGGTTGCAGACAATGCCTCAAGTGGTTTGGTTGTGCTTGGCGGAGTGAAGGTTCCACTCGAGAACCTTGATCTAAAGATGGTAGAGATGCGTATGACCTGCAATGGGCAACTTGTCTCTCAGGGCACTGGTAGTGCTTGCCTGGGACATCCTTTAAACGCTGCATTGTGGTTGGCCAGAAAGCTGGCAATGTTGGGCCATCCTTTGCGAGCTGGTGATCTTGTGCTCACCGGCGCGCTCGGTCCGATGGTGGCGGTGAATCCCGGTGATATTTTCGAAGCGAACATCAGCGGCGTGGGCATAGTTCGGGCTCGTTTCGCAACTGATTGAGGCGCTCTGCGCCGCATAACTTACTTAAGGCGCTCATTGCCATGAGCGCCTTTTTTGTCGTTTTTTGTGGAGCGTGGCTGTAGTGCATGCACTCTTATGCGATGTTGACATAGCAGAGATGGCATTGCTTCATATTGATGTTCTTCAAATTTGGTATAAAAATTCTAGAAAATAAATTCCAGAAATAAAGCTGGAAGCACCAAATATTGGAGACAAATCAATGCAGTTGACACGTTTGCGCGACCGTGTGGCGCGCTGTTGCGGTCTGCGCGACGCAGGTGTGTCGGGAACGAGATCACTCGAAGTGGTGGTTTTGAGAGGGCTTGCTTTCAGAGTGAGTAGCCTTATGCGCACGTCCAGACACCTCGGGTTCGCGATGCTCGGGATGCCGCTAACAACACTGGCTACTGCTCAAACTGCAACAGTTCCGGGGCCCTCCTGGCGACTCAGTGTGGCGGATTACCGGCCGTATCTCGCTGAAACTCATTCAGTGCGCCGCGCCTTAAATGATTTTGCTGCAGCAGTCGCGCGTCGAAGCAATGGGCTGCTGGAAGTCGATGTGCTGTCCAGCACCGTCTCAGGAAACCCGGCAGAGCAGATCGACGCTTTACGAAACGCGAGGCTAGGTGCACCGCAGATCATGCTAGTCGCCGCCACTGGTTTGGCTGAGCTGCAAAAAGAGTTTGCGTGGTTTGATCAGCCCTATGTTGTGCGCGACTTAGCACAGGTGGACGCGATTGTAGAAGGTCCTAGGGGACGTGCCCTCCTAGACAGTTTGCCCGCTTTCGGCCTGGTGGGCTTGGCTTGGATGGAAAACGGCTTCAGACAACTCAGCACAACACGGACCGAGCTGCACAGCCTCAGTGATCTGCGCGGTATGAAGGTTCGCACACTGCCTGTCCAGACATCCATAAATACTTTCACTGCTTGGGGTGCTGTGCCGGTTCCTATCGCGGCAGCAGAGGTGCGCCAAGCGTTGGAGCGGGGTGCCATCGAGGCACAAGAAGGCTTTGTATCGCAGTTACTGCAGGGCCGCTTATTTGAGACACAGAAGCATCTTTGGCTGACTCAACATTCTTATGGAGCTCAGACATTGGTAATCAACACTAGTGCTTGGCGATCACTGAATGAATCACAGCAGGGTTGGCTGAAAGCTGCCGCCGAGGAAGCTGCTCGGGTCCAGCGCCTGCGTGCGCGCGAGGAGGAGCTGCAGGCTTTGCAGTCTCTCGAGCGCGCTGGTATGCAGGTACACCATCTGACTCCTGAGTTCACTGCCTCACTGGCCAAAGCTACTTTAGCGCAATGAATAACAGGGACTTGTGTATCCCTTTCTCCCTTTTGCTTAACCCACGAGACAGTTAATTCCTATGACTCATTCCACCCATATGCAAGAGCGTGAAAAGCAGAAGCGGCGAGCGATTCTTGCCAGCTATCTCGGCACCACGCTGGAGTACTACGACTTTCTGTTGTATGGGATTGCCGCTGCGCTGGTATTTCCGAAGATCTTCTTCGTGACGCTCGATCCCTTCGCTGCAACGTTGTCTTCGTTTGCGACCTTTGCTGTGGGTTACTTCGCACGCCCGCTTGGTGCGATCGTCTTCGGTCATTTTGGTGATCGGCTTGGACGAAAAAATGTGCTGGTGGTCACACTGATCATGATGGGCGTAGCAAGTACCCTGATCGGCCTTTTGCCAACCTATGCTCAAGTAGGTGTCGCTGCTCCGGTGTTACTTGTGCTCTTGAGGCTCATGCAGGGAGTGGCAATGGGCGGCGAGTGGGGAGGCGCGACGCTTATGTCTATGGAGCATGCTAAGCCCAAGGGACGTGGTCTCGCCGTCAGCATAGTGAGTGCAGGTGGGCCTACGGGCGCAGTGCTTGGCACCCTAGTGATGACACCGTTTTCTCTTTTGCCAAGTGAGCAGTTTCTGAGCTGGGGGTGGCGTGTCCCATTCCTCATCAGTGCCTTGCTGATGGTGGTTGGCCTGTTGATTCGTTTGCGCGTTACGGAAACACCGGAATACGAAGCAGCACGCAAAGCGCAAGCAGCCAAGGGTGGACCAAAGTCCATCCCACTGGTAACTGTGCTGCGCTACAACAAGGGGCAGATTCTGTCAGGAGTGCTGGGTGGTCTAGCGCCATTGTCATTCTCGACGTTTGCCGCTGCATTCCTGCTGAACTATGCCGTGGAAGTTGGGCACACACGTACCAGCGCTCTACTAGCGATGACCGTGGCGAACTTCTTCAACATATTCACACTGCCGATGTTCGGCGCGATCTCCGATCGCATCGGCCGCAGGCCGCTGATGCTCACCGGTGCAATTTCCGGAGTGATCCTGATCTGGCCGATCTTTCTACTTGTTCAGCAGCCTAGCTTCCTGGCATTGATGCTAGCCATGGTGCTTGCGATGCCCGTGATCCAAGCATTGATGGGGGGCGTGTTCAACACTTGGATTAGCGAGAAGTTCGCCGCGGATGTGCGCTACAGCGGAATTGCTTTGACATTCCAGATTGCTTCCACGCTTGGGGCAGGTC
The DNA here is from genome assembly GCF_014076415.1 of Comamonas testosteroni. Lineage (NCBI taxonomy): Bacteria > Pseudomonadati > Pseudomonadota > Betaproteobacteria > Burkholderiales > Comamonadaceae > Comamonas > Comamonas testosteroni. Next base: position 4,920,278 of record NZ_CP043568.1, on the reverse strand, counting down.
TGTCACCTCTTATCGCGGCGATGTTGCTTGCAGCGTCCGGTGGAAAGCATCCTGAATGGGTCGCTGCGTATTTTGGAGCGGTCTGCCTGGTGAGCGCAATTGCTTACTGGATGGGCAACGAGCGCTTCGACAAAGAACTCGCGGCATACACGATGCCTGACGAGAAGGAAGTGTCCTCAACCAGTCAGGCATGTACCAAACAGATGGCATGACAGGCACTCAAGTTCGGTAACGGACTTGGATTTGACCGCACATGCAATCTTTCCAGTGCGAGATCGGTGCACATCGCGCGCAATCATCCACGATCTTCGATGGCAGGCATGTTCCGTCAGAGGAGCGCTGCGCATGGCACGGACAGAACGGGTGTATTCAAAATAAAACCAGGAGACAAAATGAAGCGAAAGTGGATTATTGGGGTAGCTGCTTTGGGGGCCATTTCGATGGCAAATGCACAGCAGCAGGATTCGTCAGGAAGCTCGGTGCGCATTTATGGTGTCGCTGATCTTGCTGTTGCTCATTACCGGACGTCCGGTCAATCAAAAACAGCGATGCACGCAGGAGGATCCGGATCTCGTCTGGGATTCCTCTCTAGTGAAGACTTGGGGCAAGGGTTAAAGGCAAACGCGCGGCTTGAGGCTGGCATCAATCTTGATTCCGGTACATCAAGCTCCACCAATGGCATGCCTAACCGATTCTGGAGCCGTCAAGCATATGTCGAACTAGAGAGCAGGGCCTGGGGAGCAATTCGTGCTGGACGACTGGAGGGGCCAACCTACAATTTTTTCCCGAAATTTGATCCTATGCTATTGCCCGCGATGGATGCCTGGGGCGTGCTGACAACCTTGGGGTCGGGTGCTCCAGGTAGTGCTTCAGGTAGGGGGGTCTCCACAGGATTTCTTATTAATCCGACACAGCGAACAGAGAACACACTTGCTTATATCTCGCCGCGCTGGAGCGGTCTTCAGGCCAAGCTGTCTTACAGCTTCAATGAAGGATCTCAGACTCAGCCTAAGTTAATAGAGGCTGCGGTGGATTATGACAATGGACCATTGACCCTTGGAGCTCTGCTTGTGCGGGCTTCCAGTACACCTGGCTCGGGCAGCGTGCGTCCGACAAAGTCGAACACCGAGTATGCGCTGGGTGCGAGCTACAAGGCGGGGCCAGTCCAGCCATACTTCACCTATATACACCGTGACACTACCGACCCAACACTGAGTAGCAACGGCGCGGCGCTTAACGGAAGCTCAGAATCCGTGAAGCTGCTGGGAGCGGTTATTCCTGTCTCTGAGCGAGGCAACTTACGTATGACCGTCGGCCGATACTCAAGCGGCACCGATGAAAGCGATGCCACTAGCTATGGCGTCGCCTATACATACGACGTTAGTCGCTCAGTAATGCTGATGGCGGCGGTCACACGCCTTACCCAGAACGGCAAATCTCGTTGGCCAGTGTTCCAAAGTCCCATTCCTAATGCCGGCAACTCGGTGAATGGCGTCATTCTCGGTATCACTTCGCGCTTCTAAGGCCCTTCCAGAAAGTACGTCTCGCTAGAAACGAGCGTGCTTTCTAGACGCACTCCTACTTCCAACATTTCAAATTGCAAGGACAAACGCCATGGCTTCGCGCTCACCCTGGTACTACATCATTCACTGGATCCGGTTCTACTTCGGCGCCCACTTGCTGTTCTCTGGCATCCGCTACGCGACTACGGGCTACGTGCCCGACATTCCTGGCATCGGTGGCGAATGGGTGCAGGCCAATGCCAATATCTATCTCTACCAGATCATCAAGTATCTGGAGATCATCACCGGTGCGATGATCTTCTTCAACCGCCTGCCCCTGCTCGGTCTGATTCTCGAATTCCCGGCTACGGTCAACATCTTCTGGCTTAACACCGTCATCGTCGCTTCGCCTGCGATGCCGCGCCAATACTTCACCGGCCCGCAGGAATTGTTCCTTAACGGCATTCTGCTACTCGCATACAGCGGCTGGATATTCGCCGCCGTGAAGCCCAAGCTCGAACCGCTGTGGCTCTGGGACGGAGCAATGGCCTACAAGCAGGACATCGGCCGCCGCATCGTCGACTGAAGCACACACTTCACTCGCAACTTTCTTTTGTCTGGAGCTGAAATCATGAACAAGAACAAATGGATCGCCGTCTTCGTATGCCTCGTGCTGACGGCCGCCGCATTCATTGGCTCTACGGGCCTGTTCTATACCACCTACCGTCCGATCCGCAACTACGACATCGTGGCTTTCGTCGCATCGTGGGTGGGTCTGATCTATTACCTGTACCGCGATCGGAATCGGGACTGAAGTCCAAGCGCGGCGCGACTGATAAGTCACACCCCGAGCAAAAGCACAAGAACCGAACGTCAAGGAGACACAATGATCAAGGCACAAGACGGTCCCTGGAAATACCTCATCCTTTGGTTGCGGTACTACTACGCCATTCATTTTTTGAAGTCGGGCATCAACTTCGCCGTGTTTGGCGTTGTGCCGGATTTCAGCAAAGCCGGGGCGGTGGGTCCCTACATGCACGAAATGAACGTTGTGGGGTTCTATCCCTTGGTCAAGTACATGGAGATCGTGCTCGGCTCCATGCTGCTGTTCAATGTTCTCGTGCCGGTGGCATTGGCGTTCATGGCTGGAATCGCGTTCCAGATCATCTATCTGAACCTGTTCGTTTCGCCGCATCCACGCCAACTGTTCACCGGAACTCAGGAACTGTTGCTCTGCGGGCTACTGATCCTGGCATACGGCAAGAGCTTTGTCGGGCTCTTTCAACTACGCGCCAAGCCGGGCTTCCTCTGGCAGCCACAACCATCTGAAGGGCGCGCGCTGCTCGCAGCCGACAGTACGCAACCGTATACGGTGCGATCCAAGGATATGTTTCTGATCATCGCCGTTGCGGTGGTATGGACTGTGGTCGTTATCGGCTTCTCGACCTCTATGGGAAGTCGTCCCTTGCGCATTTATGACTGGGGTCCTCCGGTGGGAGCGCTCCTATTGACTTTGATCGCCATGCTGATCGACAAGGCGGGTTCCGCGTCCCAGCGCATGAACCGAGAAGTCACGCCGGCGTGAACAAAAACAAAGGAGTCACAACATGAATTTGAATCGAAGAGGCTTTACTCAGTTCGCAGCTCTGTTCGCGGCCGGTAGCACAACCGGAGCAGTCTGGGCACTTTCCGAGGAAAAGGCAGCACTTTCTGCGACACCATCTCGCGCGCTGCCCGACGCAATCTACGCGCTGGTGGACTATTGCCTCGAAACACCTTATGCGGCGCTGCCTGCAAAAGTGGTTGAAGCGACCAAGTTCCAGATTCTGGATACGGTGGCGGTGGCTTTGCCCGCGTTGAAATCGGATGGCATACGACAACTGTATGACTGGACGCGCGAAACCAGTGGTAAGGGTGAGAGTCTTGTGCTGGGCACAAATGTGCGTGTGCCGGCAGAGAGCGCCGCGCGGCTGAATGCGTCTATGGCTGCGGCGCTCGAGTTCGACGATACCTATGAGCCCTCGCTGATGCATGCGTCCTGCGTGACCATTCCAACCGCGCTGGCCACGGCCGACTGGGTCAAGGGCGTGAGCGGCCAAGAGTTGGTAGCCGCAGTAGCCGTCGGCACTGATCTTGCCTGCCGCCTCTCGCGTGCGGGTTCGCCGGGCGTGTCGCCTTTCGTCGTCGGGTGGGATCCCACACCTATGTATGGCTTTCTATCGGCGACGATGGTGGCTGGTCGTCTCATGAAGCTCTCGCGTGAGCAGGTGGTTGCGGCCGTGGGGCTCGCCTATCACCAGATGTCCGGGAACGCCCAGGCGAGCGTGGATGGCACGCTCGCCAAGCGCCTCGGCGCGGGCTTTGCGGCCTATGGCGGGATGATGTCGGCCCGCCTAGCTAAGCATGGCGTGTTCGGCTCCGATCATGTTCTAGAGGGACTCAAGGGCCTGTTCAAACAATACCACGGTGGAAAGTATTCGAAGGAGTCCCTGCTCGGAGGGTTGGGTAGCAGCTTTGCTGGGCCGGATATCGCGCCAAAACCCTATCCCTCCTGCCGCGGTGGCCATGTGGCTATCGACGCCACGACAGAGCTGGTAATGGTGAACGACCTGCGCCCAGATCAGGTGGCCAAAGTCACGATCTACAGCCCACCGGCAGAGATGATGCTGCTAGGAGCGCCCCTTGAAAAGAAGCGCAATCCCAAGACGATCGTTGAGGCTCAGTTCAGCAATCCCTGGATGGTGGCTGCAGCAATTCAGGACCGTGAGGTCGGTCTTCGACATTTCACGCTTGAGGCTTTGCAACGCCGAGACCTCAAGGAGTTGACTGCGCGGATCGTAACTGTCGAGGACAAGAATCTGGTGCGTCCGGATGGCGGCCCTGGCTTTGCCCGTGTAGAGATTGAGACACGCAATGGTCAGACCTTCACCAAGCAGGTCGAATTTGCCAAGGGTGATCCCAAAAACCCGATGACAGTCGCCGAATTCCATAAGAAGTTGTTCGAATGCACTGATGCAGCAGGCATGAGGCGCGGGCAGGCACAGCGGATTCTGCAGCGCATCCAGAATCTGGAAGCTGAGGTTGATGTGTCTGCGCTCCAGACTGCGATGGCGATTTGAAAACAGAGGGATGGGCCCATGCACGTCAACATTGGGTACCATCAACAATTCACCAATACAGATAGCTTGTGGAGACATGTTGGAGAGGTACCCGGATGCCGGGCCACCAATCCAGCGACATGAGCCAAATAAAAATTCAGCCCAATGGTCACCAGCGAAAACAGTCGAACCCGCAAGCATGGCGAGCACAAGTCGAGTGCTGCCGTTCGTTCACGCATTCTCGAGACGTCCTTTAACGTCATTTCGACGAATGGCTATAGCGGCATGACGATGGCGAAGGTGGCGAGTATGTCGGGCCTGCCCATTGGCAGCGTGTACTGGCACTTCGAAAGCAAGGATTTACTGCTCAACGCGATGATCGAGGACAGCTTCTCGCGTTGGCATCGTGAGACTGCAGAGCGCAACAAGCCATTGCCAAAGGAAAGTTTCGAGCAGCACGTCACTCGCATCTTCGGAAGTACCACCACACCCAAGTATTTCGCGGCCGACTTCTGGCGACTTGGTGTGATATTAAGCGTCGAAAAATCTGTGCCTGAACAGACTGCTCGTTCGCAATTTCTGAACATTCGCGAGACCCAGCGCGAAGAGCTAGCCACTTGGTGGCGAAGCATTCTTCCTGCATCGCTGCTGAAGTCTCAGCCGGGACTTCCGAAGAAGCTAGCCTCTTTCACATTGGCCATGCAAGATGGAAATGCCATAGCGGGCGCATCAGGAGAGTCTCTGGATGATTTCCAGAGCACATTGGTATCGTGCCTCATCCATTTGGTGGCTCAGGCCCAAGTCGGTCTGAATGGAGCTTTGGAGGAAAAGCCGAAGCGCGCTCGGGTTGCAAGCGCCAAAGCAGCTTGAAGAAAACGGTATATCTGCGTTGCGGACTCGAGTGTTGATCCTCACAGGCGAGTTGATAAGAATTGATCGACTTACTCGTGAAGGACTGATATGCGCAGAAGACAATTGCTGCGCGCTCTGCCGTCTTGCTCCGCATGGAGCGCCAGCTTCGCGCTAACGGCTAGCGCCGCCAAACCTACGACATTAATAGTGCCGTTTGCACCAGGTGCGAGTGTCGATCTGCTGTCAAGGTTACTGGCACGAGAAGTGACCCGCATTTCGGGTGAGACCATTCTTGTTGACAACCGGCCCGGCGCCAACGGCATCATCGGTGCGGAATATGTCAAGCATGCGGTGCCCGATGGCAAGACTCTGTATGTTGCCTAATGTTGGCTCGCATGCCATCAACACGTCGTTGTATGGAAAGCGCTTGCCTTATGACGCGTTGAAAGACTTCACACCTATTTCGTTGCTCTGGCGCTTTCCGAGTGTCCTTTCGGTTCCAGCTGACAGCCCCGCACAAACGGTAGCTGAGTTGGTGGCGCTAGCGAGGCAGCGAACGGGTGGTATTACTTACGCTTCCGCAGGCAGCGGATCTGGCGGTCATCTGCTGGGAGAAATGCTTAGGGCGCAAAGTACCGCACAGTTCATTCATGTGCCTTACAAAGGGGCGGCTCCGGCTGTGATCGACCTGCTCGCCGGGCGCGTGGACTGCTTTTTCGTTTCATACAGCTCGATCCAGAAGCAGGTAGAGCAGCGAAATTTGCGCGTTCTTGCGGTGGCAGGGGAAAGTCGACTCATGGTCCTGCCTCAAGTGCCAACATTGCGAGAAGTCGGGTTTGATCAGGTAATGCTACAGAACTGGTTTGGCCTGGTTGCTCCGGCCAGAACCTCAATGTCCGAAGTACAGGAGATCCAGCGGAGGTTCACTGCCGTATTAGCTCTACCCGGGGTGAAGCGACAGATGACAGAGCAAGGCGTCGAGGCATTGAGCTCCACGCCCTCCGAGTTGCGTGCGTTGATGCAAAGCGATATTCAACGGTTGGGCGATGTGGTGCGGGCTGTAGGTGCCAAAGTGGAGTGACTCTGTGGCTCAGAGTGCAACGGGAGGGGATTTGACGCTGCGTTTCAGCACGACAGGCTTTCCTCCAAAGCGTTGCTTGGAAAGCCAGTGAGCTAACGCCGAATCGAGATGCGTGGCATGTTTGGGAAACCAATCCGCCAGCGCGTTGATCAGATCGCGGCAGATGGCGACGTTGCCCTCGGCGAGCAGCTCACAGACCTCGCACACAGAGCGCAGCACCGCAGTGTGCTCGTCGATATGGCAATCGCGCGGCGGGAAGGCGGATCGTCTCATCCACTCATTCTCCTCTTTGAAATGCTGCTCTAGATGCGCTCGCATAGCCTGAAGCCGTTCGGGCAGTTGTGCGTCGCTCGCGGTCTGCAGTTGGCCGATCAACTCGACGAACTCCTCGTGCAGGCCATCCATTTCGGAGTGGCCGAGAAGGAGATGTTCACCCCAGGTCATGGGCATCATAGGTCTAGCACGAGGCGCGAGCATTTGGCACCGGAGCAGCAGACCATCATGGTCTTGTTGGCGGCGCGCTCGGCCTCGGTAAGGATGGCGTCACGGTGATCAACCTCGCCCTCGAGTACAGCGACCTCGCAGCAGCCGCAGATACCTTCTTGGCAGGAGGAATCTACTTCGATGCCATTGTCGAGAAGCACCTTGAGCACGCTCGCACCCTGCGGCACGACGAGGTCGCGGCAGGAGCGGGCCAGCGAGATGACGAAGCCGCCATCCACCGATGCCGCCTGCTTGGCCGCGAAGCGTTCAAGATGGATCTGCTCGGAAGGAAAGCGCGCTGCAGCGGCGGCCTCGTAGGCGTCGAGCATGGGGGTGGGGCCGCAGCAGTAGAAATGCGTGTCAGTCGGAGCCGCGGCGACGATGGCGGGCAGATCCAGAATCTTGCCGGCCTCTTCGTCGACATGCAGATGCACGCGCGCGCCCATGGCCTCAAGCAGCGGCACGAAGGCGAGGTCGGCGCGCGAGCGCACGCTGTACCAGAGTTCCCACGAGGCACCGATGGCGGCCAGGCGCTGGGCCATGCACCAGATCGGCGTGATGCCGATGCCGCCAGCGATCAGCACCGTGTGTGCGGCATCTTCGTGCAGCGGAAAGTGGTTGCGCGGCATGGAGACCGGCAGCAGGCTGCCCACGCGCAACTGTTCGTGCACGTAGCGCGAGCCACCGCGGCTCTTGGCGTCGAGCTTCACACCGACGACATAGGACGCAGGATCGTCACCCGACTGCACCAGCGAATACGAGCGGGTGATGCCGTTGCCCAGATGTAGATCGATGTGGGAGCCCGGGGTGACCGACGGCAGGGGCGTGCCCTGTGGATCGGTCAGCTCGACGAGATAGGTGTCCTTGGCCGCATAGGTGATCGACTGCACGCGCAGCGTGAGCTTCTCGTGCGCCGATGAAGTGGTGTCCGTCATCGCTCAGGCTCCTGCCGCTTCGACGCGCACGCGCATGTCGCCGACCGATTCGATGGTGGCGTGCATCACGTCACCGGGCACGACCGGGCCGACGCCCTCGCAGGTGCCGGTCATGATCACATCGCCGGGATAGAGCGTGTAGAAGCTCGATGCCCATTCGATCTGCTCGGCGATGTACATGATCATCTGCGAAGAGTTGGTGATCTGGCGGGTCTCGCCGTTGACGGTGAGGTGCAGGTCGAGCTTCTGCGGATCAGCGATCTCGTCGGCCGTCACCAGCCAGGGGCCGAGCACCGAGTAGGTGTCGAGCGACTTGCGCAGCGAACGGTCCTCGGGGCCGCGCACGGTCATGTCGAGCGCGATGGCGTAGCCCGCGATGCAGGACAGCGCCTCTTCCTTCGACACGTTCGAGACCTTCTTGCCGATGATGGCGGCGAGTTCGATCTCGTGGTGCGTCAGGCGCTCGGGCATGGTGATCTTCACCGCGTCGCTGCAGCCGATGAGGGAGCTGTTGGCCTTGAGGAACAGGCCTTGCTCCTTCACGCTGCCGGTGTAGCGGTTGGTGAAGATGGCCACGTCGCGATTGGCTTCTTCCACATGCGCCTGGTAGTTCACCGGCACGCCGATGATCTTGCCGGGTTGCGCCACGGGGCTGAGAAAGCGCACGGAGTCGACGGGGTGCGATGCGGCGGTGGGTTGCAGACGTTCGATTTCCGCGCGCAACTGGGGCAGGTTCGCGACCACGAGGTCGCCCGTGGTCTGCGGGTAGGAGGGCGCAGGCAGGGCCTTGAGCGCATCGGTGACGTCAACCACGCGGCCATCGGCCACCACACCCAGACGCTGTTCATTGAACCAGCAAATCTTCATATCGTTCTCTTTTCTCTCAGGGCGCAGGCGCGCCCACTTCTTCGCGCAGCAGATTCAGGCGCTGCATGGCATCGGCATCGGAGACCACGAACAGGCGCGCGTCCTGCTCGAAGGCCTGGTGCGAGGCCCAGTTGTGCTGCGGCACCGTGAAGACGTCGCGGGCCGACCAGCGGATGCTCTGCTCGCCGATCCGGCTTTCGCCTTCGCCTTCGACCACGGCGATCACCAGATTGGCATTGCTGCGCATCGGCAGCGAAGTCGTGTCCGCGTCAACCTGTATCATGCTGGCTTCGAGCAGCGGGAGCGCGCCCTGGCCATTCAGCGGGTTGATGTAGCGGACGCGGCGCACGCCGTCGGCGCTCCTGGGCGCATGCTGGAGCGCGCCGACGACGTTGGCATACGGGTAGCGGAACACTGGCGAGTGGTCCGTGCGGCCCTGCGTCACCAGCGGTGCCACATTGGCGTAGGCGAAGGCCGCATCGGGCATGGTCACCGGTGGCTCGGGAATCGGGCCGGGCTGGAATATCACCGAGCCCATGTACATGTGCAGCGGCACGTCCAGCACGTCGAGCCAGACCACCGGCTCGCTGCCGTCATGGCGATGTTCGTGCCAGGTCATGCCGGGGGTGAGCACCAGATCGCCGAATTCCATCGGGCATTCCTTGCCGTCCACCAGCGTGATGACACCCGAGCCTTCTAGCATGAAGCGCAGCGCATTCATGGTGTGGCGGTGCGGGCGCGCGGTCTCGCCGGGCAGCAGGCACTGGTAGGCCGCCAGCACGTTGCCGCAGGTGTGCTCGTCTGTCAGCGATTCGGCTTCGGGACTGAGCATCTGCAGCACGCGGCGCTGCACCGCTTGCGGCGAAGTCTCCTGAAACGCCAGCTCGATCAGCGGACGCATGTCACTCCAGCGCCACAGATGACTGGGCACCGGGCCCGGCGGCGGCTTGTGCGCGTTCGGGCTGTTCCACAAGGGCGCCAGGCGCGCGGCATGCCACTGCTGCAAGATTTGTTCGCTGCTCAAGGACATGGCGTTTTCCTCAGAGGCTGAATTGCTCGAACGTGCCGGGGTGGAACAGGTCTTCGGGCGTGACCAGACGCGGCGACAGGCCCTGCGCGTGGTGGTGCTTGAAGAAGTTCTCGAGCACATGACGGTTGGCCTTGATGCCGTAGGACCAGTGGTCCTGACCCATCAGGTCGCGTGCTTCCTTGAGGCGTTCTTCCACGAATGGCAGCGTGATCTTGGTGGCCGAGGTTTCGGACAGATGCTCCAGCGCCTTGGTCTTGGATTCCTCGAACGCCTTGTAGATGGCGCCCGGCAGCCACGGATGGCGATCGGCCAGTTCGCGGCGCACGCCGAGGATGTGCATGATCGGGAAGATGTTGGTGCGGCGGTAATAGTCCTTGGCGGCCTCCACCGGGTCGCGGAACAGCCAGCCGATGTTGGGCGTGCCGGCGGGAACGTCCGGCGCGCGCGGGGCCACGTAGCCGTCGATCTCGCCCTTGGCGAGCAGGCTGGAGATGGTTTCGCCTTCGGGCGCATCTTCCACGCGCACGTTGTCGGGCAGCTTGATCTTGATTTTTTCGGGGCGACCGGCATGCGACATGCCGCCGCGCACCCAGGTCACATCCGACGGAGCGATGCCGTAGTCATCCTGCAGGATCGCGCGCACCCAGACGTTGGCGGTGAGCTGGTACTCGGGCAGACCGATCTTGCGGCCCTTGAGGTCTTCCGGCTTCTGGATCCGGTCGGTGCGGCAGTAGATGGCCGTGTGGCGGAAGGCGCGCGACAGAAAGATCGGAATGCCGACGTAGGGGAAATTGCCTTGCGCGGCTTGCAGCGTGGAGCTGGACAGCGAGAGCTCGCAGATGTCGAATTCCTGACCGCGAAATGCGCGGAAGAAAATTTCCTCGGGCGACAGCGTCATGATGACGGGGTTCACGCCGTCGATCTGCACGGCGCCGTCGATGAGCGGACGGCAGCGGTCGTAGTTGCCGATGGCAAGAGAGAGTTCGAGTTTGGACATGGTGCGTCTCTGTGTGGGTTTCAGGACAGCGAGAATTCGCTGCGGATGGCGGCGCTGTGTTCGCCGAGCACGGGGGCTGCAAGCTCGCTCGGGCCGCGCTTTCCGCCGATCTTTACGGGGCGGTGGATGGCGACGAGTTCACCGTGTTCTGGGTGCTGGATGGTGTAGAACGGCTGGAGCGTCTGCACCTGTGGGTCCTGTATGACTTCGGGGACGGTCTTGACCGGGGCGAAAGGCACATCAGCCGCCGTCAAGCGTGCTTCCCACTCGGCATAGGCATGCTCGGCGAACACCTGAGCGACGAGTTCGGCGATCAGCGTGTAGTGCTGGGTTCGCAGCGCGGCCGTCTTGAAGCGCTCGTCGGTGAGCAGCTCGGGGCGCTCCAGCGCATTGACGAACGCCAGCCAGAACTTCTCAACCGAGGACAGATGCACGGCCAGCAGCCTGCCGTCCGCGCAGCGGAAGGCGTAGGACTGCGAGATCGCCACGCGCGACATCGGCGTGGGCGCAACGCCCAGACGTGTGAACTGCGAGAAGCCTTCGGGCGAGAACGCGATGGAGGCTTCGAGCATGTTGATCTCCACGCGCTCGCCCTGTCCAGTGCGCTCGCGGGCGTGCAGGGCGCCGAGAATGCCGTAGGCCGCGTACATGCCGGTGATGTTGTCCGACAGCGATGGGCCGTTGAGAATCGGTCGCTCGGGGTCGAGCTTCTGGCTGGCCAGACCGCTGATGGCGAGCGCCACTGCGTCGTAGCAGGGACGGTCCTTATAGGGGCCTTCGGCGCCGAAGCCGGTGATCGAGCAATGGATCAGGCGTGGATTCATAGCCTTGAGCACCTCGTCGCCGAAGCCCAGGCGCGGCAGCACGCCCGCGCGGAAGTTGTCTAGCAGCACGTCGGCCTTGGCGATCAGCTTGGCGAGGTCCGCCTTGCCCGCTTCGGATTGAAGATCGAGCTGAATGCTTTCCTTGTTGCGGTTGTAGGCCGCGAAATGCGGGCTGTAGAGCTTTCCCGCGTGGCGGCGGAAGGGGTCGCCGCCTTCGGGATGCTCGACCTTGATCACGCGTGCGCCCAGATCGGCCAGCATCATGCCGGCCAGCGGGGCGGTCAGCACGGTGCCCAGTTCAATGACCAGAACGTCTTTCAGTGCGTCTTTCACGATGTCTGTCCAATCAGGCGAAGTTCTTGAGAATCTGGCGGGCGAGCGTGGTGCGCAGCACCTCGGTCGGCCCTTCGGTGATGCGGTAGCTGCGCAGGTCGCGCCAGAAGCGCTCGATGGGCGTGTCCTGCGTGAGGCCCATGCCGCCATGCAGCTGCATGCAGGTGTCGAGGACGCGAAAGCCCATCTCCACGGCGAAGGTCTTGATCATGAAAGTCTCTAGCTTGGCGTCCACGCCGGCTTCGACCTTGCGCGCCGCGTCATAGACCATGAGGCGCGAGGCGTAGACCTCGGTGAAGCCGTCGGCGAGCATCCATTGCACGCCCTGGCGTTCGGACAGCGGCTCGCCGAAAGTCTTCCGCTGTGAGGCATATTCGGCCGTGAGATTCAGGCAACGCTCGGCAGCGCCGATGGAATGTGCACCTTGACGGATGCGGCCGTGATTGATGTAGCCCTGTGCCAATGCAAAGCCCTTGCCTTCGACCCCCACCAGATTGTCGAAGGGGACATCTACATCTTGCAGAGCGATCTCGCACGGCGAATCACCCATCAAGGTTTTCTCGGAACTGGCCAACGTGACCCCTTGCGCTTTCATGTCCACGATGAAGCATGAGATGCCGCCGCGCGCGCGCTTCTCGGGATCGGTCACCGCCATCACCAGCGCGAAATCGGCCTTGGCCGCGCGGGTGATGAAGCGCTTCACGCCATTGAGGCGATAGCCGGTGTCGGTCTTGACCGCGCGCGTGCGCATGGCGGACGGATCGGAACCCGCATCCGGCTCGGTCTGGGCAAAGCAAAAGCGCTTGCGGCCTTCCACGACGGGGTAGAGGTATTCCTTGCGCTGCGTTTCGTTCAGGCCCATCAGGATGGGGCCGACCATCGGTCCGAAGAGACCGTGATCGCGCACCCACGAGGCGACCGTGCTGCGTCCAACCTCTTCCCAGAAGACGGTGAGCGGCAACAGCGAGAGGCCCTGCCCGCCGATTTCTTCGGGGACATCGAGCAGCCAGAGGCCAGCGGCCTTGGCGCGCTCGCGCACCTGCTGTGCGGTGGCATCATCCAGCAAACCGGCGGAGTCCAGCTTATGCTCGAGTGGAATCAGTTCCTTCTCGACAAAGCGGCGCACAGATTCGCGAAACATCAGCAACTCTTCGGGGAGCGCTTCGTGAGGGGTGAGGTCGAGCATCGACATACCTGAAAGAGAATCGAGGGGAAAAGCGAAAGAGAAATGGGCAGCGCTCCGCCGACACCGCCGTGGGACGACGGTGTCGGCACAGGGGCGATTGCGTCAGGCCTGTGCGGCGACTGCGGGCTCGTCTCCGGGCTGATGTGGCAGCTCGACAGGTTCATCAAGCGACGACCACGTCTTAATTGGCTGACCTGCGCGTACCAGATCGAGCTCCCGCCAGAACAGCTTGCGCAGCGTGACGATGCCAAGGTCCGAGCGACCTAGAATCTCGTCCTCACGCTTGGTCACGCGCTCCTGTCCACGGATGGACAGGTAGTCCTGCGCGGCGGTCAGGCCCACGAAGGTGTCTTCCGGATCCTTCCAGACGCGCGAGCTGAACAACTCGTCATGGTGGTCCGCCGGGTCGTACTTGCCGTACTTGGCGAAGTAGGCCTTGAAGCGCATGCGCGAGGCTTCGCTGGCACCCGGCGGCAGGCTGTAGATCATGAAGCGCGTGGTGTTCAGATCGTCGTTGGGCGTCATCCAGACAAACACGTCGAGCCACGGGTCGTCAGGCGTCAGGCCTGGCACTGTGATGTGATTGTTGTTCGGGAAAGTCCAGTCACTCTGGCGTATGTTGTCCTTGCTGCGGCGAGCAGTCTGGCGGATGCCGGCAGACGTTTCTTCGTAGCTTAGTTCGGGAATGCCGGTGGTCACGGCCTTGCCGAAGGCGCCGACGGTGAGTGCCATGTGCACAAAGCTCACGTGCACTGCGTCCATCGAGTTCTCTACTTGCTGGAACCAGTTGTTGTCCCAGCGCTCCATGCCGTTGGCAACGATGGCGCCTTCGCGCTCGGTCAGCAGCTTGCGCGGCAGATCGAACTCGGGGGCTTCGCCTTCACCCATGTAGGCGAACACCAGACCCTGATATTCCTTGACGGGGTAACCCGCGATCTTGGTGCGCGGCATACCGGTGTCGGCTTCGGCGGGGCGGTTGACGCAGGAGCCAGTACTGTCGAACTGCCAGCCGTGGTAGATGCAGCGGATCTGCTCGCCGTCGACCCATCCGGTGTGGAGCAACGTGCGGCGGTGTGCGCAGCGACCGCCCACGAGATGCAACTTGCCGCTCGCGCCGCGATACAGCGTCAGCTCCTCGTGCATTATCTTGAGCGGGATGGCCGTCCCCACTTCCACGCTTTCGCTCAGCGCGATGGGCTGCCAGAACTGGCGTAGCAGCTTGCCCATGTCTGTGTGGGGACTGCTTTCGGTGAGGCGGTTGAATTGCGCGGCGCGTGCGAGGCGGCGCTCGTCGAGTTGACTCATTGTTTGTCTCCGATGCAGGGTGGGGGTCAGACGGGTTCGCCCATCAGGTCCGTGAGCGGGCCCTGTGGTTCACCATATTTCGTCCACTCAATGGAGCGGGCGTAGTCCTTGACGTCTAGCGGGTAGTGGCGACCCGGGGACCAAGTGGGATACTTGTGCCGCAACCCCCCATCTACGGCCATGTCTGAGCCCGTCATGCACGCCGACTCGTCGGATGCGAGGAACACGGTCGCCCATGCAAGATCGGATGCGCGTGGAAAGCGACGAAGCGGCATCTGATCGAGATATTCCTGGCGCGAGTAGAAGCCCTTGCTAGTGGGTGTCTTCCATTCGGGATTGAACATTTCGTCCCGCATGGTGGTCCATAGTTGGTGTTCCATGGAGCAAGGTGTGACGCTGTTCACACGGATGCCCAGATGTGCGAGATCCAGCGCAGACGAGCGAACGAAACTTAGCAAGCCGGCTTTGGCAGAGCAGTAGGCTGCGCCATCGGCTTCGCCAAAGTGTGCCGCGGTGGAAAGGATGTGGATCATGCTGCCACCGTTACCTGATTTGATCATTGCACGCGCACAGTGTTGCGTGGTGATCAGCGCGGCGGTAGCAAAGCTAGCGACAGAGTCGTCCCAGTCGTCGTGCTTCATGTCCAGAACATGGCTCCAGTGAACGCGTCCGGCCATATTCACCGAAATGTCGAGGCGTCCGTAACGGGCCATGGTTTCGTCCACTGCGCGTTTAACGTCGGCATCGACGCGAGCATTGCCTTGCATAGCAAAGGCTTCAAGTCCGCGCTCGCGTAGAAAGTTGACTGTGTCGTTTGCTGCGGATTCGCTTACATCGGTGACGCAAACGCGTGCACCTTCGCGAGCCATGAAGTGAGCAATCGTGCCGCCGATATTGGGACCCGCACCAAACACAATGGCGACTTTGTCCTTGAGTCTATCCATGACTTTTTCTCGTGAGTTGTCAGCAGTTGCCGGTATTGAAGAATCTGAAAATGATTCTCGGAGGCGGGCTGCCACACAACAAGACGAGAAGCTCAGAGGCTGATATGTGAAATCCGCATATCGGATGTGCGAGTCACTCTACGAATCCCCATGCTGGGAGGCTTGCTACAGGCTCTTTCACTGGCGCTAGCTAAATCGCTAGTGCTGTGTTGGCGATTGATATCACCGACCTAAGTTCTGAGGTTTTCAACTTTGGAGCGGTACGAGAATTCGTAGTCCATTTCGGTGCATGGTGAGCTGAAATAGCGCATGTCCACGGGGATGGACGCACGAAAACGGTGTTTGGGTGAGGGAGTTCGGCAATTTTCAAAGAGGAAGCGAGATTGGCACGGTGCTTGCTTTGAGTGTTTAAAGCACTTGTGTACAGGCATGTATTCAAGTGGCACGCGTTCTCTCTTTGACTCCTCTACAAAGGAATTGCCATGCTGTCTCGCCGTCTTTTGCTCGCTTCTTTGACTACTACTGCCATGGCCTTGTCTGTGACGGCTCCAGCACAGGCTGCTGACAAGGTCATCAAGGTGGGGACGCTCAAACTCATTCATGGCATAACACCTTATTTCTACGATAAGTTCACGCCAGCGGGCTACAAGATCGAAGTCATCCCGTTTGAAACACCTACCGATGGCAAGAATGCGATAGTTACCAAATCTGTGGATTTCGGTACCTATGGTTTGGCCGCTGCCACCCTGGGTGCTGCTGCGGGCGAGCCTGTGGTCATCGTCGCGCCGACTTGCAACGGTGGGATGGCGATTGTGGTGGGCAAGAACAGCGGCATTGGCAACTTCAAGGAACTCAAGGGCAAGCGAGTGGGCATTCTGCCCGGCTCCACGCAGGAAGCCGTGTTTCTGGATCGTCTGAAGGCTGAAGGCATGACGCTCAAGGACCTGAAGTCCGTGCGCGTGTCCTTCAGCGAGATGGCGGGTGCGTTGGAGCGTGGCGATATCGATGGCTATGTTGGGGCAGAACCTGGCCCTTCCATCAGCGCTATTCGCGGTGTGGGCAAGGTTCTCGAGTTTCCTTACAGCACGCCCACTGGCAAGGTCAACATGGTCATGACCACCCATGCCGACACTGTCAAAAGCGATCCAGAACTGACCAAGGTATTCCTGGAGATTCACCGCAAGGCCTCCGAATACGCCATGGCCCATCGTCCTGAGCTGGTACAGATGGCGGGGGCCAAGCTGGGCCTGCCCGCCGATGTGGCCAATCTGGCTGCCGACAATGTGGAGCTGACATGGAAGATTGATCAGGACTGGATCAACCGCAGCAAGTACTACGGCTCGCTGATGCTGGAGCGCAAGCAGATTCGTAAGTTGCCTGATTACAGCAGCTTCATCGTGACGGGTTTTAACCCCAAGTAACGCGGCGCGGCCTGGCTGTGCACAGCGCGGTCAGGTCTAGACGTCGTTGAGCTGCAATTGCTTGCTTTTGGAATCTTTGCCATGTCGTCCTCCACTCTTGACCCTCAAGCGCGTGCTGCTGTAGCGCCCGCACTGCCTGTCAATCATGCTGCTTCAATTTCTGCGGATTTGGTTATGCCGCCGCAACCTAGTGCCGCCAAGGTTTGGATGACGACCTGGCTGGTGCCTGCTGTGCTCCCACTGCTGCTGCTGATCGCTTGGGACTTGGCCGTGCGTGCGACCGGAACCATGCTGGTTCCTTCGCCCAAGGAAGTCGGGTTGATGCTGTGGGACTTCGCGTTTGGCGGTATCTATGACGATGCCTTCAGCGAAACTTTGGGTATTCACTGGTTGAAGTCCATGTCTCGTGTTTACGGGGCTTTTGGACTCGCTGCTCTGCTAGGCATCCCCCTGGGTCTGGTGATCGGTAAAAACGCCGCCGTACGCCGTTTTGTAGACCCCACGCTGCAAATGTTGCGCCCTGTGCCTGTGACGGCATGGCTTCCGCTGTCAATGATCTTCTTCGGTGTCGGCCCCAACGCGGCCATCTTCTTGGTGTTCCTTGGGGCGTTTTTTCCCATTGTCATCAACACCACCTTTGGCGTGAAGTCGGTGGAGCCTCGTCTGTTTGAAGCCGCCGCCATGCTGGGCTGTCAGGGCGCTTCCATGTTTCGTCAGGTGGTGCTGCCAGCGGCCATGCCATCCATCTTCAATGGCCTGCGCCTGGGTCACGGCATTGCATGGTTTTTGATCGTGGTCGGTGAGATGACGGGCGTTCCCGAAGGACTGGGGGCCGCCATCATGGACGGTCGCATGCTCTCGCGCACTGATGTGGTGATTGCCGGCATGGTCGTCATCGGCTTCACTGGCTTTGTCACCGACCGTCTGCTGGTCGCACTCAACAATCGTCTTCTCAAGTGGAGCCCGCAACACAATGTCTGAAATCCTTGCTCACCGTACTCCCGCGCCCATTCTGGACATTGCCAATGTCAGCAAGGTCTTTAGTTTGAATGGCCGTCCCATCCACGCTCTGAAGGACGTGAACCTGAAGATCCAGAAGGGCGAATTCATTTGCTTGATCGGTGCTTCGGGCTGCGGCAAATCCACGCTGCTGCGCATCATGGGGGGCTTTGAGAAAGTCTCGACGGGCGTGGCCAAGATGTATCACACGCCGATTTCCGAGCCCGGGCCGGATCGAGGCATGGTGTTCCAGGACTATGGTTTGTTTCCATGGCTCACTGTGCGCCAGAACATTGCATTTGGTCCCAAGCAACGAGGCCTGACGGAGGTCAAGCTCAAGGAAATCTCGGATCACTATCTGAACATGGTAGGACTGACCAAGTTTGCAGATCATTTTCCCAACCAGCTGTCAGGCGGCATGAAGCAGCGCGTGTCGATCGCGCGAGCGCTGGCCAATGAGTGTGAAGTGCTGCTCATGGACGAGCCTTTCGGCGCTTTGGATGCGCTGACTCGCGAAGTGCTGCAGCAGGAGCTGCTGGATATCTGGGAAAAGACCAAGCTGACCGTGATTTTCGTCACCCATGCAGTGGAGGAGGCTGTTTTGCTGGCCGACCGCGTGGTGGTCATGACGGCCGGTCCAGGCCGTGTGGAGCGTGACTATCGTATTCCACTGGAGCGCCCGCGCCATATCACTGCACCGGAATTCAACCTGGTGCGCAAAGAGCTGACGGAAATGCTCAGCAGTCATGTGGCGCATCACGCCAAGGCTGCCTGATGCTGGACTGTTTGTTGAGCCTGTCGCAGGCCGCGCGTGATGCGGCCTACGACAACACCCGCGCCGTCACGGATAGCGCCCAGCAGCTCGCTGATTTTGAAGTTCGCAGTGTCGAGTTGGCGCAGCGATCTGCAGGGCAACTGGATGTGCCGTTTGGTACGGCAGAGCGTTTGCGCTATGACTTCTTTGAAGGTGAGAGAGGTGCCAGCACGCTGCTGTTCATTCACGGCGGCTATTGGCAGATGCGCCATAAGAACACTTTTCGGTTTGTGGCTCAGGGTGCGCTCGCGCATGGCCTCAACGCTGCTCTGATTGGATATACGCTGGCTCCCGAGGCCACGCTAACTCAAATCGTGGAGCAGGTGAGATCAGGCATCGCGGCTGTCCGCAGCCATGCCTTGCAGCAGCGCGGTAACGGACGCATCCTGCTATGCGGTTGGTCTGCAGGGGGGCATCTCACCGCGATGGGCTTCAATTGTGAGGGAGTGGTTGCAGGTCTGGGCATCAGCGGAATCTACGACCTGGCACCGATTGCTCATACCTATCTGAACCAGGCGCTCCGGCTATCCATCGAAGAAATCGAGCAACTGAGTCCCTTATGTCTGCCTGCAACACGCAAGCCGTTTGTGACAGCCTATGGAACGGCCGAACTTCCCCAGTTGCAGGCGCAGAGTCAAACCTTTTCGGCTTATCGCGGTGGCATGGAGGGTGATGCAGACGTCGTTGTAGAAGGCGCGGATCACTTCAGCATCCTGAATGCGCTGGCTCACGAGGATGGCGTGCTGCTGCAGGCCTTGCTACAGCATCGGTGACCCGAATATCAACGACAGTGGTCGTGAAACTTAAAGGGAAGGCTGTTTCTGTCTCGCATTCTGCAGGGTATGCAAGGTGATGTTTTTTACCTCATCACGGCTGACACGGATATGTTGCTGTAGCAAAGACTTGGCCTGCAAGCCGTCTCGGCATAGCAATGCTTTGAGGATGTTGCCATGCTCCTCGTAGGTCACGTCAATGCGGTAGTTGCGCGTGAACTCCAGACGCCGCACGATACGAATTCGGTCAGTTATATCGCGATGGATGCGAGTCATCTCCTGATTGCCGCTGGCCGCCACCAAGGCCATGTGAAACTGCTCATCGTTGCGCGAGACAGTGGCTATTTCAGACAGCCGTTGTGGCGCGGGGATACACCATAGTGTGGTCAGCTCATGCAAACGTATTTCCAGGTCGGAAGTCTGCACAAGTAGATCCAGCGCTGCGCATTCCAGTATCGAACGCACGTCGTACAACTGCTCGAACATCGTGAAGTCAATGCTGTTCACGATCCAACCGAGCTTGGGTATGACGGAGATATATCCTTCGCGCTGAAGGCGTACGAGCGCCTCGCGCACAGGGGTTCGGCTCATGCCGAGATCCGCGCCTACTTCGTTTTCGCTAAAGCGGTCACCAGGCACATATTGAAAATTATCCAAGGCTTGGCGTAGTTTTTCGTAAGCAAGGCTGGCGAGGCTGGTGGAAGACATGATGGGGGCTCCTTGTTTTTTCTTTGGCTGCAGCGCCGCACGGGGGCTGTGCGCCGCAGCGTGCTTCACAGAGATTGGCAGTACGCGCGCCAGCCGCCGAACGTGGTGATGTCCCGGGCCTGTGTCAATGCATGGCCTTCGCAGATAAAGCCTTTCACGCTGCGTCCATCCTGTAGCTGAACCGAACCAATGCCCAGAGGGGTTGGGACACCGGCTACAAAGCGGCCAAAGTTGGCAACTGGCATGTCCCACACCTCGACTGTGATGGCAGCCCCTTCCTCTGACCGTGCCATTCCAGGTTTGGGAGGTACCGTGCCTTGCAGGGCATATAGGCGGTAGTTTGAGGCAGTGCTCGTCTCCTCGCGAAAGCGCGCACCACAAGCCAGCAATTCATGATTGAGAGACATACCTCGCAGATGTGCACCCACCACGGCTACTTCGATGGTCTCGCCTTGTGTCGGTACCAGCCATGTTGGCAGTGAGCCATCGTTTTGGGCGGGAAGGCCTGTCACGCCGGCACACAGATTGGTTTGTGCTTCCAACTGCTGAGCCCAGCGCACCAGATCCGGCTCGCGCCAGCCCGGCGCTATCAAGGTGATGCCAAAGGGCAGGCCGTCTGGCAGTTGCGATGCAGGGATTGCGATCGCCGACCAACCGAGAAGATTGACGAAATTGGTATAGGTTCCCATCTCCGAGTTGACGCCGATGGGGTCAGCTTCCACCTCGGCCATGGAGGGGTGGCGCGGTGCGCTAGGAACACACAGCACATCACATTGTTGCCAGATATTCTCGGCTTGCCGTTTCAGGTCTTGCAGTTGGTACTGGGCGTTGAAGGTATCAGCAGCATTGAAGCGCTGGTGTACGTCCAGAACCTGGCGAATCACTGGCAGCAAGGCTTCTGGCTGTTGTTCGTAGATGCCGCGTGCTCCGACCACCCGTTCAGCCACCCAGGGGCCGTAGTACAGCAGATTGGCGACTTCAAACAATGCATCAAAGGGCAGGGTTTGCACCCGTTCGGTTTGCGGCTTCAGACGCGCAAGAAACGCAGCAAATGCATCCTCATAGTCGCTGGAAAGCTTGCGTGCATCAGGTACCCCCACGCGCAGTTGAGACAGTGGGGTGTGTTTGGCGATGAAGGGACGTGGCCTGGCATAGCTGTCCTGTGTGTCAGGCCCTTCCATGAGTGACAGAATCAGAGCGCTATCGGCCACATTCAGCGCCAGAACGCCTATGCAATCCAGCGTGCGGCAGGCAGGCACCAAACCAGTGCCGGGCACTGCACCGGGAGTGGGCTTGATTCCGACGATCTGGTTAAAGGCCGCAGGAATTCGGCCCGATCCAGCCGTATCCGTGGACAGGGCAAATGGAACCAGACCACGCGCCACCACAGATGCCGAGCCTGAACTGGAGCCGCCGGAAATCAGTCTGCTGTCAAACGTATTGGGCACGGCACCAAATGGCGAGCGCGTTCCGACGAGACCGGTGGCAAACTGGTCCAGATTGGTCTTGCCCAGAACAATGGCTCCGGCTTGCCTGAGGCGCTGAACTGCCACAGCGTCGCGCTGTGCCGAATAGGCGAAAGCAGGGCAGGCTGCCGTGGTGACAAAGCCCTCCACATCGATGTTGTCCTTGACTGCAAAGGGGATGCCGAACAAAGGAAGACGCTCACGACCTTGGGTTTGCTGAAGTGCCTCCAGTTGCAGCAACTGCGCTTTCAATTGCGCGTCACTGGCAAAGCTGATCCAGGCCGAGTCATCGCTTGCCAGGCTACGACGCTGCTGCTCAAGCAATGCAGCAGGGTCAGCGCCTTCTTGATAAGCCCGCTTCCAATCTTCAAATGAACCAATCAGCATGATGAATACCCAAATGTATACAAGATGCTTGGTTTAAGCAGGTTGTGTGCCAGTTTGCGGTAATCCATCCTCGTTCCGAAGTTCCCAGCGAGTTCGGCTATGAAGGCAGCGGGAAGTCGGTCAGAAATTGTTGGCCACGTTGGTTGTGCCCAGGCTTCCGAGCCTGCCATCTCGGAAAATACAAAACTGAGTGAGAAAAATTCCGGAAAGTACAACACCAATGAGAAGCGAGTACAAAACTAGCCTCTTCATGCAGCGCTAAGCCGTTGATTGTTTGTGGAGGCGAGTACAAGACTCAAGGAGAATCGACATTTGTACTTTGTTGGTAATCCACCCTAGTAGCAGGCCTGGCTGATCTTGAAGGCTTGGCAGGCTGCCCGGATCGACAGCCCTCGTTGTTGCACAGCTCGTTGAGCCATCTCGCATCGGCAAGATGGCTTCACCACTTTTTTGCAAGAGCCTCCGCCACGACCTCAGCCTTGAGCTTCTCCTCGATGTACATCTTGCGCAGGCGTCGGTTCTCTTCCTCCTGCTCCTTCATGCGCGCCATCAGCGAGGCGTCCATGCCACCGAACTTGGTTCACCACTTGTAAAACGTCGCCGAGCTGATACCCAACTCTCGGCAGAGCTCGGGGTCCGTCCGAGCGGCCTCTGCCTGCTAGAGTGCATCAATGATCTGGCTGTCGGCGAAACGCGATTTCTTCATGGTAGAGATTCTCCTTTGAGAGTCTCTACTTCTTCGCGTATTGGATTTTTGGGGGGATTACCGTTCGTGACTCAGTGCCTAAACAGCAGCAATCGCCAACACCAGTCGTTGAACGTCAAGTGTCTTGAACGGCCACATCACCCTCGTAACTGGCCACTCGCTTGCGTGGTTCACCACGCACCGGCCTGAATGCCCGTTTCTTCGCTCCATCGAGTGTCGAACTTGCGATCAATCCACGTAGAAACACCATGATCAAGCGTCCAGTCAGCTCCTGGCGGTCGGTGGTCTTTTGCAGTGCAAGCCCATGTGAAAGTGCCATAAAAGCAGCAGCTAGTTCGTGAGGCTCGGCAGGAGTTGAGCGACCAAGCTTTTTAAACAATAGGTCGATCACGCCGCCGATCTCGGATTGGTGTTTGTCCCAAACCTTTTGGTACTCCGTAGCGAAAGATGGGCTACGCCTCGCATGCAATTGCAGTTCTATGGAAAGCATGCACCAGTCAGCATCGTGATTGAGGGTAGAAGCCCAGGCCTCCAGTCGGGCCAGCATTTGCTCGGGCAACTGCGCGTTGTCGCCCATGAGCGTAGTAAGTTGCATCGCTTCTGCATCCATGTGCCGCCGCAGCAACTCTAGCAAGACATCCTCTTTGCTTGAGAAGTTTGAATAAAAAGCGCCTTGGGAATAGCCAGCGTTGTTCGCGATGTCACGGATCGATGCGCCTCCATACCCGTTTGTCACAAACAAGTGCCGTGCAGCGTCGATCAGGTGCTCGCGAGTCTGTGCCCGGCTTTCGTCTCGGGTCAGGCGTCTTCTTGCAGTCGTGGTGCTCATGGCTTTAAAGATATCACATGAGATTCAGATATCGATCGTTGTGTGACCTCGTGTGAATGCTTGCCAAAATAATTTCAGATATCACTTGAGATTTCAAAGTTCCAGCGGTACATTTAAATTTCAAGTGATATTTGAAGATCAGTCGAAATGAAAAAGTACAGCAATCCGCAGTCAGCTTTTGTCACTGGCGCCACAGGCCTTCTTGGCAACAACCTTGTGCGTGAGCTGGTCGCGCGTGGCGTCTTCGTCAAGGCTCTCGTCCGTTCGGAAACCAAAGGTATGCAACAGTTCACAGGAGTGAAGGGCGTGGAACTGGTGCAGGGTGATATGGCAGATGTGCCCGCTTTCTCCAGGGCGCTGCAAGGATGTGACGTGGTGTTCCATACCGCGGCCTTCTTTCGAGACAACTTCAAAGGCGGCAGCCACTGGGAAGAGCTCAAACGCATCAATGTAGACGGCACGCAGCAGCTTATTGAGCAGGCATACGACGCCGGCATCCGGCGCTTCGTTCAGACTTCATCCATCGCAGTGCTGAATGGCGAGCCGGGTGCGCCCATCGATGAGACTTGTCTGCGTGACCTAGCAGATGCTGACGACGACTATTACCGAAGCAAGATACTGGCCGATCAAGTCGTATCGGCCTTTCTTGACACACATCCGGACATGCATGCGAGCTTTGTCTTGCCCGGCTGGATGTGGGGTCCTGCCGATATCGGCCCAACCTCGTCAGGACAATTTGTCAACGATGTGGTGCTTGGCAAATTGCCTGGGTTGCTGCCAGGGAGCTTCTCGGTTGTCGATGCTCGCGATGTAGCGAAGGCGCAAATTTCAGCTGCAGAGCGCGGCCAGCGCGGTGAGCGCTATCTCGCCGCAGGTCGCCACATGACGATGCAGGAATTGGTTCCCTTGGTGGGGCAGATCGCGGGAATCAAGACGCCGACACGCAACTTGCCTTTCTTGCTTCTGTATTTCCTGGCGGCGGCGCAGGAACTCTACGCGAAGATCAGCGGTAAACCCATCTTACTCAGCTTGGCGACGGTACGGCTCATGCGCAAGGAGGCGGGACGAAGTCATTTCATTCACACGAAGAGCGAACAGCAACTTCAATTGATATTTCGACCCATTGAGCAAACTGTTGCCGATACGGTCGCTTGGTATCGCCGCCATGGTTGGCTACCCATTGCGTCACCTCAATAACGCCAGGTAAACCTCTTCGTCGCCCTTGTTCTGGGGGATTTGCCGAAGCCAAACAAGGAACGACTGTGACGGAAAAATTGATCTTGAAACTCTTGACGCTCCTTGGAGCCGTCGTTCTTTCTGCGGTTGCCCCGCGTCAATCCGCTGCGCAGAGCATCTTCTCCGTCAGGGCAGCGGACAGCATGGCCGAGTTTTGCAGGAAAGGACAGGCGGAGTACCCGGAAGGCATCGCTCGCATGCATCCTTCGTTCAAGTTCAACATCTGTTGGTGGCTCGAGGATGCAGGCATCGAAGCAAGCACGTTCGATAGCATCGTTGGAAGGTTACCGGAGAACGCGGGGCCGTCGCAGGCGGCTTGGCAGGCGACTTTTAGCAAGCCCGCCCAGGTGCATCTAGCACGAGCGCATGCGGCCGAAGCGCGCGGCGAGAGCGAGAGTGCATCGGCCGAATACAAAAAGGCCGCGTTCTATCTGCGAATGAATCGACTGCCCAAGCAGGTCCCCATTGCGGATCTGTCGGCAACCGAACGAGCTTACGCAGTCCTGGGAAAACCGCTCCAGAGGATCAAATTCAGGAGCGGCGAAAAGGATTTCATTGGCTACTTCCGAACACTGTCGACACGAAGCAGCAGCAATAAGAAGCCTCCGGTGCTGGTCATTCTCGGTGGCCTTGACAACCTGAAGACGGAGATGATCCGGCATAGCGACTACTTCATGGGCCGCGGGTTTGCGACCCTCATTGTGGAAAATCCAGACACCGGGGAGAACCCGCTGGGATTCCGTCCGGAGTCCTCTGCAATGCTGGACACGGTTGCCGACTACATCAAGACTCGCAACGACCTGGACACAAGCCGAGTGGCCGTGTACGGCTGGAGTATGGGGGGCTATTTGGGAACTCTTGGCGGGCTGCGAAACGACTTCTACCAAGCGATTGTCAATGTAGGTGGCCCTAGCGATTCGAGCTTCGGACAAGAGCATTGCGAGAAAGCGCCTGCATGGATCGTCGCTCCCTACACCGTGTTTGCCAACATGAATCCGCTGACGACACCTCGTCAGGCGATGTGCGAATACTACGAAGCATTCCAACTCTCCTATCAATTGAAGATGCCCACCGCGGCGCAGTTGCGCAAACCCATCCTCATGGTGAACGGCGCCCGCGAAGATCTCGTATCCAGAAATGAGCCTACCTCTCTTACCGCTCTCGGCTTCAATGTGACGCAACTGGTCTTTGGAGATGACGGCCACACGGCAGAGTCGAACATGCGAGAGCACTTCGAGTTCACCGCGAACTGGCTCATGCGACGGCTAAAAGTCGGCCATTGATTGGACCGCTGACAAGCAATCGATTAACTCTGCTCCCACTCAATGAATCGAGAAATTATTTTGATGCGCCACGGTCGGCCGAACTTGGCTCCAGGCGGCAAGGTTTCGGCACTTGACATGAGGTACTGGATTGAGCATTACGAGCTATCCGAAATCGTAGAACATCCCGTCCCTGTGGCCAGCATAGGCTTGGCCGCCACAGCAAAAGTGATCATTTCGAGCAATGCACCTCGAGCACTGGCGTCTGTTCGAGCATTGGGCCTTCGACCTCATCTTATAGATGAGATTTTTGGCGAGGCGAAGTTGCCTCACGGAAGATGGAGACGACCTCGCTTTTCCCCATTTACATGGGCATTTTTTCTCCGGATTGCATGGCTGTGCGGTTTTTCTGGAGGAGTCGAGTCTGCCCGAGAAGCTAAAGCAAGAGCTAATACAGCGGCTCAGCGACTTCAATTGATCGCAAATGAAGGCCCCGTTCTGCTGCTTGGCCATGGCTTCATGAATCGATTGATCGCGAAGCAGTTGGAGTCTGCGGGGTGGATTTGCCGAGAAAGCAGCGGTACGCGGTACTGGAGCGCAGCGGTCTATCAAATGAGGCTGGGGGAAAGGAAATAGGTTGTCACTCGAACGACCCGTCATGTGACCTCGCGGGTTTCTCTCAGAAGTCGATATCCAGGAATATTTCCCCCTAAAGGGGACTCATTTAACCGAGTCGATTCATGGCTGGCTTGCGGCCCTGAGCAGTCACTTATGTGAATGGGTGAGCCAATGGACTTTCGCCATCACGCAGCAGTGTTGCTGTCTCGCGCAACCAGAGTCGGTCTACATCATGTTAGGAAGTTGGGGAATTCTGATGCAATCACCAGGCACGATAGTCGAGCAGGCGCATCAATTAGTCGATCGCATCAGCACGCCGCCAAAGTCTGCGGTCGATTTCGAGGCTATTGCAGACAGCCTTCTACACCTTGCGAACTCCCCTATGTGGCAAGTAGCTCCTTATCCTGTAGCTCGAGTTGGCGAGGAGGCTCTCTATGAACTTGCCGTCGCTGGGGATCGGCCGGCACTGTATCTTGTCTCGGATGGAGTTGGCGTCACAAGTCCTCCTCACTGCCACGAAACATGGGCTGTCGTGGTGGGCATTCGGGGCTTGGAATTGAACCGCCTCTACACGAAGTCCGCTAAGTCCGGAATCGTCGTCGAAACCACCCACGTTGCAGTGGGCTCTGGCGAGGTTCTGCTCCTAGGGCCCGACGATATCCACTCCACCGAAGTAGTTGGCCAAGCTGCTACGTATCACCTCCACCTCTATGGGAGGCCATTGAGTGCTCTTTCAAGTTTTCAAGCCCGTTGCTTCAGCCTTGGTAGCCCATGACGTCCGACGCCAAGCTTGAAGGCCAGCTCGGCAAAACCGACGTCCTCTAGATCGAAATGGTCTAGAACTCAACACGTCGCCAGGCTGCCTTCGGCAACATTTCGCCGATAGCGTTCGAGCGGTAACATTCACTGGACTGTCCATCGGCCTGGAGCGCCATAAAAGCTACCGGGCTGTCCTGCGACCCGAAAAGATCACAAAGCTGCACAGTGCCAGCAGCCACACGGCGATGGCGGCATAGAGCATTACGCCGCCAAAGCTGTGTACCAGTGCCTCGCGGGCAATGTCTGTCAGCGCCTGTGGCGAAGTGGAGGCGCCAGCTCCTGCCTGCAGGGTATACAGGGCTTGCAGGTTGCCAGAGGCAATGCCGTTGGCCACCTCGCGCAGCGCTGCAGCATCGACAGGGTCGCGCAATGCGGTTTGCAGATGCTGCTGTACGCCATGCACCAGCAGGAAGCCCATCAGCGCGATATTGATCGACAGCGTAATCATGCGGGCACTCATGTCGATGCCGGACGCCATGCCGGCGCGCGTGCTGGAGACCGCTGCCGTGGTGGTATTTGTCACCGGGGTGTTGGTGATGCCCAGCCCTGCGCCGGCAATCAGGCAGCCCGGCAGCACGTAAAGCCAGTGGCTGTGGGCGAGCTGGCTGCCAGCGAGCATCAGCATGAAACCAAGACCGATGGCGAATAACCCCAGCGGAATGGCGATGCGTGGGCCATAGCGCATGGCGATGCGTTCTCCGACCACCGGGAACACCAGCGTGGGAAGGGTGTACGCTAGCAGCGAGACGCCAGCGGCCGTGACATCCTGACCTAGCGCACTCTGGAAATAGATGGGCAGGTAGATGATGAACGCCCAGAAGCTGAAGTTCATGCCCATGGAGCCCATCAGCGCACCGGAGAAATTGCACACCCGAAAGACCGAGAAGTCGAACATGGGATGCTGGGCACGCAGTTCCACCCACACAAAGATCGCAAAACTCAGCAGACCCACAGCCATGGCGGCCAGAGCAGACATGCTGCCAAAACCGGTGTCGGAGCCTTGGGTCACAAAGAAGGCCAGGCCGAATACCGCGAGGGACAGCGTGACGATGCCCGCAAGATCCAGCGCGCCGGCCTTGGGGTCATGCGATTCCTGCACGGCGATGGCGGCCAGAAAGAAGGTCAGCGTGGCAATCAGCACGTGTACCCAGAACACCCAGCGCCAGTCCGATAGGGCGACGATCATGCCGCCAATCAGCGGGCCAAAGCCCAAGCCTATGCCGAGCATGACTCCCCAGGTGCTGAAGGCGCGGCTGCGCTCGGCGCCTTGTGGAAATTGGTGCGAGAGGACGGCTACCAGGCAGATCAGCATGGCCCCGCCACTGGCCCCCTGGAACACGCGGCTGGCAATCAGCATCGGCGTGTTCCATGCCAGGCCGCACAGCAGCGATGAAAATGCAAAGAGGGCTATGGAGATCAGAAAGACCCGCTTGCGGCCAAACCGGTCTGCCAGTGTCCCGGTGGCCATGAGCACCGAGACGCAGGCGATGGTGTAGGCATTCATGATCCACTGAATGCCTTTGAAGTCACTGTGCAGAACGGACTCCAGCGTGGGCAGGATGACAGGCACGCTGGAGATTTCAAGGCTGAACATCAGTGCGGCCAGACAGACCGATAGCAGTGCAATGCGATTGCGCCGGTTCGGTGCCAGCTCCAGGCGGCTGGTGTTCAAGAGATCAACATCATTCGAGGACATGGTTGCGCATTCCAGAAAAGGGAAACGGCGTTCTGACGCAGAACGTTCAATGCGAGTCTATGGGAATAGAATTCTTAAATTCACGCATTGATTTCCCATTTTTGGGGAATGAAAGGACCTAATAGAAATGGCTGTGCAAGACCCTCTGGAAGGAGTTTCCACCTTTGTGCAGGTGGTGGAAGCGGGCGGCTTCACCCCTGCTGCCCAGCGGCTTGGTGTGACGCGCTCTGCCGTGGGCAAGGCCGTTGCGAGGCTGGAGGCACGTCTGGGCACGCGGCTACTGCAGCGCAATACGCGTAGCCAGACCCTGACCGAGGAGGGGCAGATCTACTACGAGCGCTGCACTCGGGCACTCAAGGAGCTGGATGAAGCCGAGGCAGATCTGGACAGTGGCCGCATGGAGCCCATCGGCCGCCTGCGGGTCAGCGTGCCAGAAGGCTTTGGGCAGCTGTGCGTGGCGCCAATACTGCTGAATCTGACGCGTCTGTATCCGCAGCTGAGTATCGATCTGTCGTTTGGCGACCGGACAGTGGATCTGATCGAGGAGGGATTTGACCTGGCCATACGCATAGGCCCCCTGCATGACAGCGGCACCTTGTCTGCGCGCCTGCTGGGCACACAGCACATCAGCATCGGAGCTTCCCCGGCCTATCTGGCACGCCACGGCACGCCCAGCATCCTGGAGGAACTCGATGGTCATGCGGTCATCAGTTACTCGCGCTCGGGTGTCGTCGCTCCGTGGAATGTTTCGCCAGTTGCTGGGCGAGGCGGCAGCTCAGACTACCGCCTGCAAGTGCGCTCCCAGATCAGCATGGACGATATCCAGGCCATTGCCGCTGCTGCCGTGGCCGGCTACGGTATTGCCTGGGTACCCTGCTGGCTGCTGAGCAGCTATGCCAAGCGTGGAGAGCTGGTACATATCCTGCCCGACTATCGGGCCCGCTCCTATGAGATCCATGCTCTCTGGCCGCAGACACGGCAATTGCGTCGCAAGTTGCGGGTGGCCATCGATGCACTGGTGGCTGAAATTCCGGCTTTGCTGAATGTCGATGATGATTCCGTGGCAAAAAACGGCAATTCAATCCGTTCTCGGTAAGGGCCGCGCTTTTCCACTAGCGGAGCATGGCCCGGGCGGATGTGTTTGAGCCGCAGAAGGATCACAGTGAGTGAAATGCTTCGAAGTGATCCTGACGACGAAACGTGGAATTTCGCTTGATTGATGCCAATATCCGTGTGACAGCCAGGCTGTTGCATCCAGCTAGCTCAATCGGAGGCGGAGCCTGCCTGAGGCAGGGATGGTTGGGCCGCTGACCTGAATTCCTGCCCCGCATCCCAAACAAGCCATTG
The DNA here is from genome assembly GCF_014076415.1 of Comamonas testosteroni. NCBI lineage: Bacteria > Pseudomonadati > Pseudomonadota > Betaproteobacteria > Burkholderiales > Comamonadaceae > Comamonas > Comamonas testosteroni. The sequence goes on along the minus strand of NZ_CP043568.1, from coordinate 4,889,760 downwards.
AACTGTTGCCCATGCATGGCATGCATCTCAATGGCTTGCTCCCACTTCTTGCTGGCTCACTGGCCGGTCAGCGTGCGAGAAAGTCTTGAACCATATTGTTGAAGACTTCGGCATGCTCCCACTGTGCCCAATGGCCGCACTGACTGAACACGTGGAATTCCGAGTTGGGAATACCCCATAGCAGGCGCAGGCCGATGTCCAATGGCACAAAGCGGTCGTCACGGCCCCAGATGATCAAGGTCCTGGCCTTGATTTCAGGCAGACGTGCGCCGTAGTCGCTGAACTGCTTCGGGTTGATCTGGGCGCTCTTGACGAAGTTTTCGAGGTGATCACGGCGGGCCAGGATATTGCTCAGACGCTGCTGATAGAGCTCTTCGGTCAGGCTGCTGGTGTCGTACACAAACACATTCATCATGCGCTTGAGGTTCTCCACCGTAGGGTCGCGGTACAGCGCGCCGATGAGCTTGATGCCTTCGGCGGGCATGGGCACGAGGGCGCTGGGGCCGCCGGTGCCGCCGCCCATGAGGATGAGCTTGCCCACCATCTCGGGGTTGGCCAGCGCAAAGCCCACGGCGCTATGACCGCCCATGGAGTTGCCGATGATGTGAACCTTGGCGATGTCCAGCGCGTCCAGCACGCCTTTGAGGCAGCGTGCGTTCAGATCCGATCGCGAGCCTGTGCTGACGATGGTGTCGCTTTTGCTCCAGCCGGGGCAGTCCAGCAAAATGACACGGTATCCCGCATCCACCAGCGGTTCGATATTGCGGTGGAAGTTGGCCCAGCCGCTGGCGCCTGGGCCGGAGCCGTGCAGCATGACCACGACTTCACTGCCGGAGCCGACATCGTTGTAGTGCAGCCTCAGGGGCTGTCCCGCCTCGGTGATCGTGACAAAGCGACTGCTGGAGGCTTCCGTGTTAGGGGCGTTCATAAATGACTCCGTGAAGGCGGCAGCCACGGCTGGCTGACCGCGAGGATGGTGAAAAGATCAGAGGGAGGCGGCTTCGCGTTGCCTCAGCAGGTCCAGCGCTACGTCGACAATCATGTCTTCCTGACCCCCGACCATGCGGCGCTTGCCCAGCTCCACCAAGATATCCACGGCCTTGAGTCCATACTTGGCCGCCGCAGCTTCGGAGTGACGCAGGAACGAGCTGTAAACGCCTGCGTAACCCAGTGCCAGTGTTTCGCGGTCCACGCGCACCGGACGGTCTTGTAGCGGGCGCACGATGTCGTCGGCGGCATCCATGAGCTTGTTGAGATCCGTGCCGTGGTTCCAGCCCAGGCGCTCTGCGGCTGCGATGAACACCTCCAGCGGAGCATTGCCGGCGCCCGCGCCCATGCCGGCCAGGCTGGCATCCACGCGGTCACAGCCTTCTTCCACCGCCACGATGGAGTTGGCCACGCCCAGGCTCAGGTTGTGGTGGGCATGCATGCCGGTCTGGGTTTCCGGCTTGAGGATGTCCTTGAATGCCTTGAAGCGATCGCGCACATCGTTCATGCCCAGCGCACCGCCGGAGTCCACGACATAGCAGCAGGTAGCGCCATAGCTCTCCATCAGCTTGGCCTGTTCAGCCAGAGCCTTGGGCGAGGTCATATGGCTCATCATCAGAAAGCCCACGGCTTCCATGCCCAGATGACGCGCATATTCAATATGCTGTTTGGACACGTCGGCTTCGGTGCAGTGGGTCGCCACCCGCACCACACGCACACCGGCTTCGTAGGCAGCCTTGAGGTCGTGGACGGTGCCGATGCCCGGCAGCAGCAAGGTGGTGATCTTGGCGTGCTTGACCACGCTGGCCACGGCCTCAATCCATTCCAGATCGGTATGGGCACCAAAGCCATAGTTGAAGCTGGAGCCTTGCAGACCGTCGCCGTGAGCGACCTCGATCGAGTCGACCCGGGCCTCATCCAGCGCCTGGGCAATCTGCCTGGCCTGCTCCACGCTGTACTGGTGACGAATGGCGTGGCTGCCGTCGCGCAGGGTCACGTCGGAGATGTAGATTTTCTTGGTTTGCGTCATGGTGTGTCGTCTCCTCAGGCGGCCACGGCGAGCGTCGCCAGCATGCGCTCGGCCATGTGTTCCGCAGTGCGCAGACCGGCGCTGGTCATGATGTCCAGGTTGCCTGCATAGGCGGGCAGATAGTGGGCCGCCCCCTCAACCTCTAGAAAGATCGAGGTTTTCAGGCCCGTGAGGGCATTGCCCACGCCGGGGATGCGGATCGGTGCATCGATGCGGTCGAACTGCACCTGCTGCTTGAGGCGGTAGCCCGGCACATAGGACTGCACGGCAGCGGCCATCTGCTCTACCGATGCGGCAATGGCGGCCTCGTCGGCCAGCGCGCTCAGGGTGTAGACCGTGTCGCGCATGATCAGGGGCGGCTCGGCCGGGTTCATGATGATGATGGCCTTGCCCTTGGTGGCGCCGCCCACGACCTCGATCGCCTTGGAGGTGGTCTCGGTGAACTCGTCGATGTTGGCACGGGTGCCGGGGCCGGCACTCTTGCTGGCAATCGAGGCAATGATTTCGCCGTAGTGCACCTTGGCCACACGAGAGACTGCGGCCACCATGGGGATGGTGGCCTGGCCGCCGCAGGTGACCATGTTCACATTCGGCGCGTCCAGATGCATGTCGCCGTTGACCACGGGAATGCAGTACGGGCCGATGGCCGCCGGCGTCAGGTCGATCATGCGGAGGCCGGGCCTGAGGCTGCGCAGGAAGGCATCGTTCTTCACATGTGCGCCGGCACTGGTGGCATCGAACACAAAGTCGATGTCGGCGAACCCGGGCATGTGCGTGAGGCCTTCCACGCCTTCGTGGGTAGTGGCCACGCCCATGCGGGCGGCGCGGGCCAGACCGTCGGAGTTGGGGTCAATGCCGACCATGGCCCCCATCTCGATGTGCTTGCCATGGCGCAGGATCTTGATCATCAGATCCGTGCCGATATTGCCGCTGCCGATGATGGCGGCCTTGAGTTTGCGCGTCATAGCGTTTACCTTCAGAAAAAAAATCAGTCGATGCCGGCTCCGCTGGACCGGATCAGCGGTGCCCAGCGTGCGATCTCGCTGTGGATGAATTGCCTGAATTGCTCCGGGGTTTGCGGATAGGCCTGCATGCCCTGGCTTTCGAAGCGTTTCTGTATTCCCGGGTCCTGCAAGGCTGCGACCAGCGCACGGTTCAATGTCTGGACCACCGTGGCAGGAGTTCCGCTTCGCACGGCTGCGCCGAACCAGACGCCTGCATCGACACCGGACACTCCCAGCTCCGCCATGGTGGGAACATCGGGCAGTTGGGGACTGCGTCTTTCAGAGGCAATCGCCAGCGCGCGCAGCTTTCTGCCTCGGATCAGCGCTTCGGTTGAACTCGTGGGATCGAACATGAAGTCGACCCGGTTTGTCATCACGTCCTGCAGTGCCGGCACCGAGCCTTTGTAGGCCACATGAGACATGCTTCCACCGGTTTTGCCGCGAAACAGCTCCCCCAGCAGGTGGCCGATGGAGCCCAGGCCTTGTGAGGCAAATGTCAGGCCTTGCTTGCTGCTGCGGGAAAGCGCCACCAGCTCGCTCAGCGTCCTGACAGGACTGTCTGCCGAAACCACGAGCACCAGAGGAGAGGTGACCAGAGACGTTACCGGCTCGAAGTCCTTGACAGGGTCGTAGGAAAACTTGCGGAACAGCGTTGGGTTGATGGCAAACATGGCCGTGCCAGCCACATACACGGTGTGTCCATCGGCTGCCTGTTGAAGCACGGTGCTGGCCGCAATCTGCCCTCCTGCACCAGGCTTGTTGTCAACAATCACGGGCTTGCCCAGCTGTTGAGCCAAATGCTGACCGAGGGCTCGGGCCATGACATCGCTGATGCCGCCGGCGGAAAACGGCAGCACGAGTGTGATGGGCTTGCCGGGAAAGGCCTGCACCGAGCCGAGGCCGCCGATCGACAGGCTGCCCAAGCCCAGAGCCGACTGCAAAAGAGTTCGACGATGCAACATTGGCTGCCTGCTCACTCGATCGAAGCGCCGCTGGCCTTGACCAGAGGACCCCATTTGGTCAGCTCCGACTGCATGAAGCTGCCAAACTGGGCCGGGGTTGACGGGAACGCCTGCATGCCTTGATCGGCAAAACGCTTGACCACTTCAGGGTCCTTCATGGCCTGGTGGATGGCATCGTTCAGACGTTCAACCACAGCGGCAGCGGTACCTGTCTTGACCACGGCACCGAACCACACGCCGGCATTCACACCGGGCACGCCAAGCTCGGCCAGGGTGGGTACGTCCGGCATTTGTGGCGAACGCTTGTCGGCCGCAATCGCCAGGGGCTTGAGTTTCTTGCCGGCCACCAGTGGGGCTGTGGTGATGACCGGGTCGAACATGAAGTCCACCTGTCCACCCATCACATCCTGCAGTGCGGGTGCGGAGCCTTTGTAGGCTACATGGTTGAACTTTCCGCCAACCTTGCCGCGGAAGGTCTCTCCGAGAAGATGGCCGATGGAGCCCATGCCCTGCGAGGCGAAGTTCAGTCCGTCCTTGCGGCTCTTGGCCTGGGCTATGAGTTCCTTGACGCTGGTCAGTGAACTATTGGCAGGGACGACAAGCACCAACGGCGAAGCGATCAGCGAAGTGACGGGACTGAAATCCTTCAGCGGGTCATATGAGAAATTGCGAAACAACGAGGGGTTGATGGCAAACATCTCGGTGGCACCGACATACAGGGTATGGCCGTCGGCCGCTTGCTGGCGCACATAGACCGCCGCAATCTGGCCGCCTCCGCCGGGCCGGTTGTCAACGATGACAGGCTTGCCAAGCTGCTCTCCCATCTTGCTTGCCAGCGCACGCGCCACGGCATCGGTGATGCCTCCGGCCGGGAAGGGAACGACCATGGTCACAGCACGGTTGGGGAAATTCTGCGCGATGGCGGGTGTACCCACGCAGGCAGCGAGCGAGGCAGCACCGGCTGCGAACAATTGACGTCGATTCCACATGATTTGTCTCCTGAATAATCGTTATGAGCAATGGAAAACGGGGGCGGGAATGCTTTCGAGAAGATTTACCGTTCAAACTGCGCGCACACGGAGCCGACGCCGCTGATGCGGGCTTCGAAACGATCGCCGGCATTCACTGCGACCATGGGGCCCAGGGCACCGGTCAGCACGAGGTCGCCGGCTCGCAGCGCCTGGCCGAGGCTGGCGAGTCGGCGGGCCAGCCAAACGGCGGCATTCAGGGGATGGCCCAGGCAGGCTCCACCGGATCCGGTGGAGACGACATCGCCATTGCGCGTCATCTGCATCTCGCACAGCTTGAGATCCAGTGCGTTGAGCGCAGTCGGTACGGCGCCCAGCACGACCAGACCGCTGGATGCGTTGTCGGCCACGGTGTCAATGAAGCGGATATTCCAGTCGGCAATGCGGCTGCCCACGATCTCGATGGCCGGAAGCACATAGGCGGTGGCGCTGATGACATCCACCAGCGTGGTGTCGGGTCGCTCCAGATCCTTGGCCAGTACCAGCGCCACCTCGGCCTCGACCTTGGGCTGAAGCGTCCGCGACAGGGGCACGACCTCATCGTCGCCATAGAGCATGTCTGCGAACAGCGTGCCGAAGTCGGGTTGGTCCACGCCCAGCTGCTTTTGCACGGCAAGGGATGTCAGCCCGATCTTGCGACCCACGATCCGGCGGCCCTGGCTCTGTGCATATTGCACATTGGCCAGTTGCACGGCATAGGCGCTGTCGTTGTCGGCGATCTCCTCGCGCAGGGGAGCAATGGGGGTGGCGGTGGCTTCCGCGTGGCGCAGGCGTTCGGCCCAGGCCTGTATTTGCTTGGTGGTCGGCATGGCAGTCATGAAAGAATGAGGATCAGTGGTGCATGAACATCACGCCATAGCCCGCAATGAGCGATGGAATGGCGCGGTAGGTCCGTACCGGACAAGGCAGACGGGTGTTGGCAGGCAGTGCGGACCGCGCCACCAGCCAGGTCTTGGACTCATGGGCAGAGTTGCCGGCCATGGCGCCGATCGAGGCTTCGCTCATCGCACATAGTCCGTCCAGCTGGCCGCTGGCCATGGCGTCCATCCATTGCAGATCCCACTCGGGGTTGAGCGGCTTCATCGAGCTGTCGCCATTGGCCAGAGCCAGACCGGCGGCCTTGACGCGCTCGGTCTTGAGCTCGCGCTCCTGCTTTGTGGGCGTGGAGCGGACGGTAATGCGCTCGCGTACGGCAGGGTCAGGATGGGTCAGCGTCGGGACGGGAGGCTCGTGCGACAGCCCGCCGGAACCAATCAGCAGTGTGCGCTGTGGCAACCGGTCGAGAAAGCTGCCAATGCCTTCTCCCAGTGCCTTGCATCGGGCCATGCGCGCAATACCGGGTTGGGCCACTGCATTCATGAAGATGGGAATGACAGGCGGCGTGTCCATCTCGTCCCCCCACAGAAGCTGCAGGGCCTGCGAAAAGCCGTGATCGACCCACATGCGCCGCGACACCGCGATATCGAAATGTTTATCCATCAGGTGGTCGGCAAGTGCGATGGCCAGTTCTCCAGCTACATTGAGAGGACCGGCTGGAGACAGATAGTCGCCCACGGCTGTAGCCTGGCTGCCGATGCAGAACGGCGGCATAAGTTCATTGAAGAAGCCGTTGTAGTGGTCCGGCCCCAGCAGCACGATGAGCTCTGGCGCGAACTCATGAACTGCCGCGCGCGCCGCAGCAATCGCCTTGTCGATGGCGATCTGATCGTCTGCCGCGACAGGATTGAGACCGAGCAAAGGCGAGTGCGACATGCCAAGAAATGCCCGGCGCGCAGTGGCGATGGCGCTATCACTCATCTTCATGCCTCCAGTGGGGAGTGCAGTACCCGGGCCATCTGACGGGTGACAGCGCTGACCTCCTGCGGAGATGCCAGAGCCGCGACAAAGCGGTCCGGGCGCACGAACACCACCGACTTGCCCTGAGCGCTGAACCAGTCCTTGAGGCGGCCTTGTTCGTCGCCAACGGTCAGCACGCCATCGCGGGTCGGCGTTGGATGAAGCAGCTGGCCAGAGGGCATGGCACGAATGAAGCGAGCGCCAAGGCGCTGCCAGAAATTCAGAGCCTCTTTGTCCATGCCATAGCTGGGGTCCGTACCCCAGGCCAGAATGCAGAAATTCAGTCCAACAAAGTCGTCCAGCAGGCCAGAGTGGCCGTTCGCAGTGGCAACACGAGGCTGAATGAACATCCGACCTACGGGACTGGACGCCGCCGTCTCCAGGCCATGCACCAGACGCCCCACCAGAGACTCCTTCTTTTCCGCCATCAGGCCCAGAAGGCGGCTCAAGGGAGTGTTGCCCGAGCGGTCCAGCAGACCAGCGAACGGTGTCCTGGCTCCTTGATTGCCGGTGCCCGTGTGGTGCAGCACCACGCCCTGCTCGTAGCGCGGCATGGGTTTGAAGCGCATCTCGGCGAAATACTGCTTGACGGGCGGCACCGCGTTCAGGGCAAGCATCACCGTGTCGCGTACTTTGGCTGCGGTATGGCTTTCAGGGGCAAAGATGTCGCCTGCCACCTCGGACAAATGGATCATGCTGCGGGCATGGTCGCGGCGTTCCTGTTCGTAGCTATCAAGCAGGCCGCTGCTGGCCTCTCCCTTGATGACCATGGCCAGCTTCCAGGCGAGATTGCTGGCATCCCGCATACCGCTGTTGTAGCCCTGGCCCTGCCAGACAGGCATGATGTGCGCGGCATCGCCTGCCAGCAAGATTCGTCCGACCCGAAACTGCGCCGCCAGTCGTGCGTTGTGCGTATACACGCGCTTGCGGATGTAGTCGACCTTGTCTGGATCTGCGACGACCTTGCGCATCAGCTGGGCAAGATTCTCCGGCTTTGAGAGCTGCTCTTCGGTCTCCCCGGGCATGACCATGAATTCAAAGCGGCGGATGCCATGCGGCAGGGCTGCAGAGACATAGGGGCGCTCCGGGTCGCAATGCATGTCGATATGAGGGGTTCCCAGGGGGTCATTGCGTACATCAACCACAATCCATTGATTGGGTTTGGTACGGCCCTCAAAGGGCACGTTCAGCGTGCGACGCACCAGACTGTTGCCTCCATCGCTGGCGACCAGGTACTTGGCGCGCAGTGTGCGCTCTACGCCCTCGGAACTCCTGAGAGTGGCGGTGACGCCAGCATCGTCCTGGATAAAGCTGTGCAGCTCCTGATCCAGCAGTACCTGGACCTGTTCAAAGCGCTGCAGACCCCGGTACAGGATGTCGTCCACCTGAGGCTGGATGAAGGCATTGCGGCGGGACCATCCGTACTCATCGGTGCGAGGTTCGATGGACGCAAAGCACTGGCCGCTGGCGGTGTAGAAGCGCATCCAGTGATGAGGGGTGATGTGTGCCTGTACTTGATCGGACAGACCTGCTGCCTGCAGCGTGCGCAGCGATTCGTCGTCAATGCCGATGGCTCGGGGGTAGTCAATAATCTGTGGCAGCTTCTCTGCCACGATGACGCGTACGCCAGCCATCCCCAGAGTGTTTGCCAGTGTCAGCCCTACCGGGCCAGCTCCAATGATCAGGACATCGGCATCGTCTTGGCTCGCTTGGTTTTCTTGGGGGGCGTTCATTGTCAGTCTCCGTATTTGGTGAGCGCATCGAGTGCTGTTTTGATAATTGTCAAAACACTCGAGGAGTCTGAAAACAGTGTGCACCTGGTGCACATAATGCTAGGTGCATACCCTTGCTGTCACCGCTTGCGCCGGCTACCAATCCGTTGAAGTGAGACTCGTAAGGTGGGCGTCGGGGTGATGAATGGCAAAGCTGCGCGTGGTTGAGCATCGAGTCGGAGTATTCTTTGAGCGCAGCAGCAGAGCACCCGGCGATTGCGTCGTATGGCTTGCGGTATTCATACTTGGGCATTCCCAAGAAATCTGCACTTTGAGCACAGTCCCATGAATGACTACAAGGATGTACGCAGCTTGTCGCGAGGCCTGGCTCTGCTGCAGGCAATGAATAGAGCCCCTGGCGGCATCGCTTCAACCACGGCACTGGCACAGGCATGCGATATTCATCGCACCACCGTCAAGCGATTGATGGAGACCTTGCGGGCGGAGGGTTTCGTGCGCAGGGGTGAGAAAGACGGGCAGTACTACCTGACTTTTGCAGTGCGCAGCCTTAGCGAAGGGCTTGTCGATGATGCCTGGGTTGAGCAGGTCGCACTACCGCTGATGCGTGCTGCCGTGCCCGAGCTGCTTTGGCCTTGCGATCTGGGGACCGTGGAAGGCGGCTTCATGGTTGTGCGTGAAAGCACGCACCGTTTCAGCCGGCTGTCTCAGCATCGCGGCATGATTGGAGAAAAATTGCCGCTGTTCTTCACGGCGATGGGACGAGCCTATCTGGCGTCTTGCACCAAAGATGAGAAGGAAGGCTTGCTCTCGTTGCTCGCTCAACGTGACGATGCGACAGGTGCCATGGCAAGGGATAGAGCATCGGTAGAGCGTTTGATTGAGGAGACGCGCCAGCGAGGATATGGCATCAGCGATGGTGATTGGCATCAGCAAGCGCCGTTTGGAGCAGTCGCAGTGCCATTGAAGTGCGGACGTCGTTTGATCGGAGGTCTGAATCTGGTCTTTCCGAAGTCTGCTGTCGCCAGGGAAGAGTTGCTTGCCCGCTATCTTCCCCGACTGAAGAAGCTGGCTGTGCGCATGGGCAGGGATGTGGCGCCTTGGCTGGACTAGATGTTCAACCGGGAAGGTCTGGTTTTCGTGGGACTTCATATCTTTTCAAGCCGTTCTCGAGTCCTCGTGCGAAGCAACTGCCTGCTTCGGGTATCTCTATAGTTGTCGCACCTTCATTCAGAACCAGTCACCCCGCAGATAGCCGTGCGTTTCCAGGCCATGAACGACGCGCTCGCCGATCCACTCGCGCATGCCGGGGATCTGGCCCAGCCAGCCATACTCTTCGGTGCCGGTTGTGCTGGGTACCATGGTTGCGTGGCTTCTGGTAGATGCTCTGTGCTTCGTTGAGGCCGCCTTGAAAGGCTGCCTTAGAGCCGGTGAAAAGGGTTTTCAGATTGACGGGAGTGATCAGCATTGCTGTGCCGCCACGTTGAAGAGCGGCCGGCCGAGGCCCTTCGCCATGAGGAGCAGGCGCAGACGCTATATGCTCAATCGCTGGCGCTGTACAGCGAGCAGAAAAGTCCCGAGGCCTTGCCGGCCTGGCATACCGATAGCGTCGTTTTCAGCAAGCGCAGCCCATGTTCATCGAGGCCTCGGGTTTGATGGCGCATGCGCCGGGCGGCGGCATTGCGCCAGGGGCTGGGCATTGCACTTGAGCGCCTTGGATCCGAGGGGCCAAGACACGGGGCGCTGGATCGGAGCGGCCCTTGCGCAGAATCGAACTTGCTGGAGGCTGGGTCCTTGTTCAGGCCGCTGCGTCGTGACGGTGCAGCAGATCCAGGAACATCTGTGCCGAGCGGCTGACGGGCCTGTCCTTGCGCACCAGGCTGCCATAAGCCTCCAGACTGCGCCTTGTCCGATACGGCAGGATATGCAGCATGCCGTGGGCGGCATGAAGATCGGCCACCGTGCGCGGAATCACGCCCACCATGTTCGAGTTTCGCACCAGATTGATGGTGGTGAGTATGGAGCCGGTTTCGATCAGACCGCGCGGCAGCGGCAGACTGTGCTCGCGGAACTCCTGCTCGATCAAGCTGCGCATGGGGCTGCCGGGCGGCTGCATCACCCAGCCATGCCCCTGCAAGGCTTGCAGACCGGGCCTCTGCAGCGACAGCAGAGGATGCTCCTTGCGCACGATGAAGGCCAGTTGCTCGTCGTCGATCGGGCAAAAGCGGCAATCGCTGCCCGCTTCATTGGTCATGCGCCCGACGACCACCTCCAGCACCCCCTCACGCAGCTGGGCCAGCAGGCGATCGCTGGTGTCCACGGCTACTTCCAGCTCCAGCAGGGGTAGCTGCTTTTTCAGCTCCAGCAGGGCCTGGGTGAGCCGCCCGGGTGATGCGGCCATGATGCTGCCCACGGCCAGCCGTCCGGCGCTTCCCTGGCGCAGCTCGCCCAGTTCGCGATTCAGGGCCTCGATATTGCCGCGCAGCGAACGGAAATACTCCAGCACCCGCTCTCCTGCCGCATTGCGCTGCAGCCGGCGTCCCACGCGCTCGAACAGCGGCTGACCCAGGGCGTCTTCGAGCTCCTGCAGCATTTTGGTGGCTGCCGGCTGGGTCAGACCGAGCTGGGCCGCAGCCGCGCGCAAGGTCTGGCGCTCGTCGATGGCCAGAATCAGGGCCACCTGACGCATGCGCAGCCGGTTCAGCAGCTGTGGCGTGTTGTCGCGTTTGTCTATCGATCCCATGGCATGGCTTCTTATCGCTTCAGGTTATCGATTAATCAATAACTTTCAGTTTACGCATATCAGCGGCTTCCCTAGCATCGGGCTGCGATGAAATAAAAAAGCCAAGGAGACAAATGTGCAAAGACGTCATCTACTTTCCATAGCCGCTTTGTGCGGCACCGCTGTGCTGCCCTGGCAGGCCCAGGCCCAGGCCCAGGCTCAGGACTCTGCGAACTGGCCGGTCAAGCCCGTGCGCATGCTGGTGGGCTCTGCGCCCGGAGGCGGCACCGATGCCATGGCCCGCGCCGTGGCCGACAGGCTGGGGCCGCTGCTCAAGCAGCCGGTGATCGTGGAGAACCGGCCCGGCGTCTCCAACACGCTGGCCGTGGACATGACGGCCAAGGCCACGGACGGCCACACCATGGTCATGGGCGTGGTCACGGCCCATGCCATCGCGCCGCATCTGCTCAAGCTCGGCTATGACAACAACCGGGATCTGGTTCCCGTGGCCTTTGTCGGCTCGGTGCCCAATGTGCTGGTGGTAGGCAACTCCGTTGCCGCCAACACGGTGGCGGAGCTGGTGGCCATGGCCAGGAAGAATCCCAATCAGATCAATTTCGCCAGCAGCGGCACGGGCAGCACCCAGCATATCGCCGCCGAGGTGTTCAAGGATGCCGCAGGCATTCAGATCACCCACGTGCCCTACAAGGGCAGTGCCGCAGCCCTGGTCGATCTGGTCAGCGGCCAGGTGCAGATGAGCTTCGACACCATGCCCTCGGTCATAGGCCAGATCAAGGCCGGAAAGCTGCGTGCCCTGGCGGTCACTTCGCCCCAGCGCAACCCCCAGTTGCCCCAGGTGCCGACCATGGCCGAAGCGGGCCTGCGCGACGTGGAGATCAGCGCCTGGTACGGCATCTACATGCCCGCCTCCACGCCCAAGGCTGTGCAGCAGAAGGTGCATGACGAGGTCAACAAGGTCATCGCCATGCCCGAGACCAAGACCCGTCTCGAAGCCGTTGGGGCCGAGCTGCGGCCCATGCCTCAGGCAGATTTCGGCAGTTTTCACCTCGCCGAGTACAAGCGCTTCGGCGACATCATTCGCAAGAACAACATCAAGCTGGACTGAGCATGAGAAAGGCTTCTCTTCCCGTTGTCGCCCTGACCCTGGGCGATCCTTGTGGCATCGGCGCCGAACTGATTGCACGCTTGCTCGCCAGGCCGCAAGCCACCGAGCAGGCGAAACTGGTGCTGGTCGGCGATCCATGGCTCTGGGAGCAGGGTCAGCGCATCGCCGGCCTGCAGGTCGCAACCGTTCCGCTGGCCGGCCTGTCGGCCGCGCGCGAGCGTGCCGATACGCGGCTGCCGGCTTTTGTGGCCGTGGACACCGTCGCCCAGGCCGATGTGGTGCAGGGACAGGTGGGGGCGGCGGGCGGCCGCTCGGTGCTGCAGGTGCTTGAACAATGCATGGATGCGGCCCTGGCCGGCGATATCGACGCCATCTGCTTTGCGCCCTTGAACAAGCAGGCCATGAAGCTGGGCGGCCTGCGCCATGAGGACGAGCTGCACCACTTTGCCGAGTACCTGGGCGTGACCGGCTACTTTTGCGAGTTCAACACGCTGGGCGATCTCTGGACCTCGCGCATTTCCTCGCACGTGCCGCTCAAGGATGTGGCCAGCTATCTGAGCGTGGAGCGCATCAGCCAGGCGGCCGAGCTGATCTACAACGCCTTGCGCGCCAGCGGCCTGGCTGCTCCCAAGGTGGCGATTGCCGGCTTCAACCCGCACAACGGCGATGGCGGCACCTGTGGCCGCGAGGAAATCGACATCATCGCGCCCGCCGTGCAGGCCCTGCAGGCGCGCGACTGGCCCAGCGATGCGCCGTTCCACGGCCCGTTCCCTGCCGACACCATCTTTCTCAAGGCCCAGGCCGGCGAGTACCAGGCCATCGTGACCATGTACCACGACCAGGGCCAGATCGCCATCAAGCTGCTGGGCTTCTCGCGCGGCGTGACGGTGCAGGGCGGCCTGCCGATTCCCATCACCACGCCGGCCCACGGCACGGCCTACGACATCGCAGGCCAGGGCAAGGCCAATGTGGAAGCCACCTGGCAGGCGCTGCAGATTGCCGCACGCATGGGGGTCGCCCACCGCGATCGCCAGGCCGCTCCAGCCGTCTGAGTCCATTTCCCGGGCGGCTTGGGCCGCCTGTCCCACTCACTCTTTTCTCCCGAGGTCTGTATGAAGATCAAGTCCGTCCGCGCCCGTGTCTATGAATGGAAGGGCAAGACCGTTCCGCCCCAGGGCAACTTCTGCTCCAACGCCATGGATCTGGTGTACTCCAACACCGAGTCCATGAGCACCTTCCGCTTCCATTCGTGGACCGTGGTCGAGATCGAAACCGATGACGGCATCATCGGTCTGGGCAATGTGGCCCTGGCACCAAGAATAGCCAAGGCCATCATCGACGAGTACCTGGCGCCCCTGGTCATCGGCCAGGACCCCTGGGACTACGAATACCTGTGGCAGCGCATGTACCGCGCCACCCACGCCTGGGGCCGCAAGGGCGTGACCATGGCCGCCATCTCGGCTGTGGACCTGGCCATCTGGGACATCTTGGGCAAGAGCGTGAACAAGCCCGTGTTCAAGCTGCTGGGCGGGCGCACCAAGGAAAAGATTCCCTGCTACTACAGCAAGCTCTACCGCACCGACCTGAAAGAGATGCAGGACGAGGCCCAGAAATTCCTGGATCAGGGCTTCAAGGCCTTCAAGATGCGCTTCGGCTACGGACCCGCCCATTTGCAGGAAGGTGTGAAGGAGAACCTCAAGTCCGTCGAGGCCATCCGTGAAGTGATCGGCTACGACACCGACCTGATGCTGGAGTGCTATATGGGCTGGAACCTGGAGTACGCCAAGCGCATGCTGCCCAAGCTCGCCAGGTTCGAGCCGCGCTGGCTGGAAGAGCCCGTGATCGCCGACGATATCGACGGCTACGCCGAGCTCAACGCCATGAGCATCGTTCCCATCTCGGGCGGCGAGCACGAGTTTTCGCTCTACGGCTTCAAGCAGCTGCTGGACAGGAAGGCCGTCTCCGTCGTGCAGTACGACACCAACCGCGTGGGCGGCATCACGGCGGCGCACAAGATCAATGCACTGTGCGAAGCCTATTCAGTGCCGGTGATCCCGCACGCCGGCCAGATGCACAACTACCACCTGACCATGAGCACGCTGGCCTCGCCCATGGCCGAGTACTTCCCCATCTTCGACGTGGAAGTCGGCAACGAGCTGTTCTGGTACATCTTCGACGGCGAACCGGTTGCCGACAACGGCTTCCTGCAACTGCGCGACGACGTGCCGGGCCTGGGCCTCACGCTCAAGACCGAGTACCTGGACCAGTTCCACATCATCGAGTAAGGAGCCGCAGCATGCCAGCACTCTCCAATCCCCGTTACCGGGGCATCTTCCCCGTCGTGCCCACCACCTTCCACGAGGACGGCACGCTGGACCTGGCCAGCCAGAAGCGCTGTCTGGACTTCATGGTAGCCTCGGGCGTGGACGGCCTGTGCATCCTTGCCAACTTCTCCGAGCAGTTCCTGATCTCGGACGAGGAGCGCGAAATCCTCACGCGCACGGCGCTGGAGCATGTGGGCGGCCGTGTGCCCGTGATCGTGACCACCACGCACACCAGTACCAAGATCTGCGCCGAACGCAGCCGTCGTGCCCAGGACATGGGCGCCGCAATGGTCATGGTCATGCCGCCTTACCACGGTGCCACCTTCCGCTTTGGCGAAGACCAGGTACAGGCCTTCTACCAGGGCGTGTCCGACGCCATCGACATCCCCATCATGGTCCAGGACGCGCCGGCCGCGGGCACGCCGCTGTCGCCCGCCTTTCTGGCCCGCATGGCCAGGGAGATAGCACAGGTCAGCTACTTCAAGATGGAAACCGCAGGCGCGGCGGGCAAGCTGCGCGAGCTGATCGCCCTGGGCGGCGAAGCCATCGAAGGCCCGTGGGACGGCGAGGAAGCCATCACCCTGCTGGCCGACCTGGAAGCCGGCGCGACCGGCGCCATGACCGGCGGCGGCTTTGCCGACGGCATTCGCCCCATCATCGAGGCGCACCGCGCTGGCGACAAGGACAAGGCCTTTGCCGAGTACCAGCGCTGGCTGCCGCTGATCAACCACGAAAACCGCCAGGCCGGCTTCCTCGCCGCCAAGGCGCTGATGAAGGAGGGCGGTGTCATCACCTGCGATGCACCGCGCTCGCCCTGGCCGCCCATGCATCCCGAGGTGCGGCGCCAGCTGCTGGACATCGCCCGCCGGCTGGATCCGCTGGTGCTGCGCTGGGCCCGTTGAATCGACTATGAATACAGGAGCTGGTTACGCTTTTTGATTCAGGAATTCAGATGCCTTTCATGCTGATATCTATGAATAACAGGCGCAGTAAGCTCCTCTATCAAGAGCATATCCATGACCCCACATCTCAACCTGATCAACGGCCAGTGGACGGCTGCTGACAGCTACGCCCCCAACACCAATCCCAGCGATCTGTCCGATCTGATCGGCGCGTACGCCCAGGGCGGTGCTGGCGACGTGCAGGCCGCCGTGGCCGCCGCCGCGGCCGCGTTTCCGGCCTGGTCCACCTCGGGCATCCAGGCGCGCTCCGACGCCCTGGACAAGATCGGCACGGAAATCCTGGCGCGCAAGGCCGAACTCGGCGAGCTGCTGGCCCGCGAAGAAGGCAAGACCCTGCCCGAAGCCATTGGCGAAGTCGGCCGCGCCGGCCAGATCTTCAAGTTCTTTGCCGGCGAGTGCCTGCGCCTCACTGGCGAGACCGTGCCTTCGGTGCGCCCCGGCATCGGTGTGGAGATCACGCGCGAGCCCATCGGCGTGGTCGGCCTGATCACGCCCTGGAACTTCCCCATCGCCATTCCGGCCTGGAAGATCGCTCCGGCCCTGGCTTTTGGCAACTGCGTGGTCTTGAAGCCCGCCGATCTGGTGCCCGGCAGCGCCTGGGCCCTGGCCGACATCATCCACCGCTCGGGCATCCCCGCCGGCGTGTTCAACCTGGTCATGGGCCCGGGCCGCGTGATCGGCGAAGCCCTGGTGAATCATGCCGATGTGGCGGCCATCAGCTTCACGGGCTCGACGGGCGTGGGCCGCGGCATTGCCGAAGCCTGCGTCAAAAGCGGCAAGAAGGTGCAGCTGGAGATGGGCGGCAAGAACCCCCAGATCGTGCTGGACGATGCCGACCTCGCCCAGGCCGTGGAGCTGTCGGCCCAGAGCGGCTTCTACTCCACCGGCCAGCGCTGCACGGCATCGAGTCGCCTCATCGTCACCGACAAGATCTACCCGGCCTTCATCGAAGCCCTGCAGGCGCGCATGGCGCGCATCAAGGTCGGCGATGCACGCGCCGCCGGCACCGACATGGGGCCCGTGGTCAGCCAGGCCCAGCTGGAGCAGGATCTGAGCTATGTGGAAATCGCCAAGGCCGAAGGCGCGCGCCTGGCCGCTGGCGGCATCCGCGTCGCCTGCCACACGGGCAGCGGCAAGGACGGCTTCTACATGGCGCCCACGCTGTTCGTGGACACCGAAGCCGGCATGCGCATCAACCGCGAAGAAGTCTTCGGCCCCGTGGCCAGCGTGATCCGCGTCAAGGACTACGAAGAGGCCCTGGCCATGTCCAACGACACGCCGTTCGGCCTGTCGGCCGGCATTGCCACAACCAGCCTCAAGTACGCCACCCACTTCAAGCGCCACAGCCAGGCCGGCATGGTCATGGTCAACCTGCCTACGGCGGGGGTGGACTACCACGTGCCGTTTGGCGGTCGCAAGGGCAGCAGCTACGGCCCGCGCGAGCAGGGCCGCCATGCCCAGGAGTTCTACACCACGGTGAAGACGGCCTATACGCTGGCCTGAGCGCGGCCCTGAAGGACTCTCCGGTTTGCTGCTTCTCCTTGCCGGGCCTGGTGCCCGGCTTTTTGATGGTGCGGTGCTGATCAGCCCAGCAGCGCTGCCTTGATGGTCTCGACACCGTCGGCGTTGTCCCAGACCCCTTCTTCCAGCGCATCGTGAATGGTCTTGTCCAGCGCGGCAGCCAGTTGCTCGCGTGTCTGGGCAGCCTGTGGGCTGGCGTCCAGCACGATGCGCAAGGCGGAGGCCAGTGCCGTGATCTGGGCTGTGAGATTGACGACGGTGGTGTTGGAGCTCATGAATCGGTCCTTGAAAATGTCGATGAACAGGGCAGCTGGCCTGGCGCGCAGTGCGGGGTGCCAAGCTGTCAACGGCCTTCAGTGTCGCGCGGGTGGATACTGCTGTTAACGTATCAACAATGAGCAGCGGCCGCGAAGACCTCGCCTGGTTTCAAGGGCGGATAGTCTTCAGATGCTTCGCGGTAAAGCACCGGCAGCTACTGTTTTTGAGATCTATATAAGACAGGAGAGACAAGAGCATGAGTCTGAAGAGAGTCTGTATCTACGGTGCTGGCGCCATTGGCGGCTGGCTGGGCGTGGCGCTGGCCAGGGCCGGCTGCGAGTTGAGCGCCGTGGCGCGAGGCCAGACGCTGGCTGCGCTGCAGCACAACGGCCTGACGCTGGTGCATGGCGAGGAGAGCGAGACCGTGGCCGTCAATGCGCAGCAGGACCCGGCCGCCCTGGGCGTGCAGGATCTGGTGGTGATTGCCGTCAAGGCACCGTCCATGCCCGATGTGGCGCGTGCCGTCGCACCGCTGATCGGCCCGCAGACCCTGGTGCTGACCGCCATGAACGGCGTTCCCTGGTGGTTTCTGGCCGGTGGCGTGGATGCCGGCCTGCGCGGCCTGCAGCTCAGGGCTGTGGATCCGCAGGGCGAGATCGCGCGTGCCATTCCCACCGGGCAGGTGCTCGGCTCGGTGGTGCATGCCAGCTGCTCGCTCGATGCGCCGGGTGTGGTGCGCCGTCATTTCGGCAACAGCCTCATCGTCGGCGAGCCCACGGCCCTGCCCGGCGATGCGCCCACGCCGCGCCTGCTGGCGCTGGCCGAGCTGCTGCGCGCGGGCGGCATCGAGGTCAGGCTCAGCGACAACATCCAGCGCGATGCCTGGTACAAGCTCTGGGGCAATATGACCATGAACCCCGTCAGTGCGATCACTGGCGCAACCACGGACAGGATTCTGGGCGATGAGCTGGTGCGCAACTTCATCACGGCCGTGATGCTGGAGGCCAGGGAAATCGGCGCGCGCATCGGCCTGCCGATTGCCGACAGCCCGCAGGACCGCCATCAGGTCACGCTCAAGCTGGGCGGCTTCAAGACCTCCATGCTGCAGGACGTGGAAGCCGGCAAGCCGGTGGAGCTGGACGCGCTGGTGGGCGCCGTGCGCGAGATGGGCGCCATGTGCGGCATGGCGACCCCATTCACCGATGCGCTGCTGGGTCTGACGCGGCTGCGCGCGCAGCAGCTGGGCCTGTATCCGATGTAAGGCGGTGGCGGGCAGGGCGGTCTTGGGCCTAGACTAGGCGGCATGAGCACCACATCTACCCAGACCGCGACTCTCAAATCCGCGTCCGCGCAGGACAGCCATTGGGCCACGCTGTGCGTGGTGACGACGACCGTAGGGCATTCGGCCGAGGCCGAGGACATGGCGCGGGCGCTGGTCGCGGCCAAGGCTGCGGCCTGTGTGCAGACCGAGCGCATCACCTCGTATTACGAGTGGGACGGCGTGCTGCAAACCGCTCCCGAATGGCGGCTGATCTGCAAGACCCTGCCAGAGGCACTGCCGCGGCTGACCGCGCTGCTGCGCAGCCATCACAGCTATGAGGTACCGCAGATCACCATGCGCACCGAGCGCTGCCTGAACGACTATGCCAAATGGCTCAAGCAGCAGGTTCAGCTCTGAAGCCCGAATAAAAAAGGAGCGCCTTGCGCGCTCCTTCATTGGGTTTCAGTGCTTAATCTATCTGAAAAATCGATGGATAAAGCGCTGGCAGCTATGGTTCTTGTGCTTCAGGACAGCAGGGCCTGGGCGAACTCGCGTGCGCTGAAGGTTTCCAGATCCTCGATCTTCTCGCCCACGCCGATGAAGTAGACGGGCACGGGGCGCTCCTGCGCAATCGCGGCCAGCACGCCGCCCTTGGCCGTGCCGTCGAGCTTGGTGACGATCAGGCCCGTGAGCTGCAACGCATCGTCGAAGGCGCGCACCTGGGTCAGGGCGTTCTGGCCGGTATTGCCGTCAATCACCAGCAGCACCTCGTGCGGCGCCGTGCCGTCGGCCTTGTTCACCACGCGCTTGATCTTCTTGAGCTCTTCCATCAGATGCAGCTGCGTGGGCAGGCGTCCGGCCGTATCGACCAGCACCACATCCTTCTTGCGCGCCTTGCCGGCGGAAACGGCATCGAAGCTCACGGCGGCGGGGTCGCCACCGTCCTGGCTGATGATCTCCACGGTGTTGCGATTGGCCCAGACGCCGAGCTGCTCACGCGCGGCGGCGCGGAAGGTGTCGGCGGCGGCCAGCAGCACGGATTGCTCGCTGTCGGCCAGATGTTTGGTCAGCTTGCCGATGGACGTGGTCTTGCCTGCACCGTTGACGCCGGCCACCATGATGACGGTCGGTGTGTGCTCGCCGATGCTCAGCGGCTTTTCCAGGGGCTTCAGCAAATCGGTCAGCGCATCGGCCAGCAGCGCCTTGACGGCGGCGGGCTCGGTGGTCTTGGTTTCCTTGACGCGGCGTTTCAGGTCTTCCAGCAGATGCTGGGTGGCCTTGACGCCGGTGTCGGCCATCAGCAGCGCGTCCTCCAGCTCTTCATAGAGCCTGTCGTCGATCTGCGTGCCGGTAAAGACGGTGGCAATGCTGGAGCCGGTCTTGCGCAGACCGGCTTTCAGGCGTTCCATCCAGCTTTGACGGGAATTTGGGGCTTGCGGCTTTGCGGTAGGCTCGGGGGCTGCTACAAAATCCTGAGTAGCAGGCTGATCTTCGCCGGCCTTGGCCGTCGCGCCGCCACCAAAGGGCTTGCGCCACCAGGAGCTGCTGCCATTTTCGGCAGGCGTAGCAGGCGTATCCTGTGGAGCGGGCCTGGTTTGCGTAGCAGGAGCGGGCGCCGCGGCTGCCTCGGCAGCGGGCGTGGTGTTCACCGCATCGGGTGAATTGGGCTTTTTCTTGAAAAAACTGAACATTGGCGGGTTTTTAGAATCGCATCATTCTATGAAACATGTACGCGCACTCCCTGTACTGGGCTTAATGGCCTGTTTGAGCGCTGGGGCAGCCTTGGCTGCACCGGGCGCATCGTCGCAACCTGTGCCTGCTGCCGCCACGGCTGCAGCGCCGCAAGTGCAGCAGTTCACGCTGAAGAACGGCATGCAGCTGATCGTGCAGCCCGACCGGCGCGCGCCTACGGTCGTGCACATGGTCTGGGTGCGTGTGGGCTCTATGGACGAGGTCGACGGCACCACGGGCGTGGCCCATGCGCTGGAGCACATGATGTTCAAGGGCTCCAAAAGCGTCAAGCCCGGAGACTTCTCGCGTCGCGTGGCGGCGCTGGGCGGCCAGGAAAACGCGTTCACCTGGCGTGACTACACCGGCTATTACCAGCAGATTCCGTCCAACCGTCTGGAAGACGTGATGAAGCTGGAGTCCGACCGTTTTGCCAACAACCAGTGGCCGGACTCCGAATTCAAGAAGGAAATCGAGGTCATCAAGGAAGAGCGCCGCATGCGCACCGACGACCAGCCCCGCGCAATGCTGATGGAGCAGCTGATGGCGGCCACCTTCATGGCCTCGCCCTATCGCCGCCCCGTGGTGGGCTGGATGAGCGACCTGAACTCCATGACGCCCGGCGATGTGCGCGACTTCCACAAGCGCTGGTATGTGCCGGCCAACGCGGCCGTCGTGGTGGTGGGCG
This sequence comes from Comamonas testosteroni, assembly GCF_014076415.1. Lineage (NCBI taxonomy): Bacteria > Pseudomonadati > Pseudomonadota > Betaproteobacteria > Burkholderiales > Comamonadaceae > Comamonas > Comamonas testosteroni. The sequence goes on along the minus strand of NZ_CP043568.1, from coordinate 4,868,593 downwards.
ATGTGAACGTCAACCAGGTGCGTGCCTGGGCCGAGAAGTATTATGGCAGCATTCCTGCGCGCGCATTGCCGCAGCGCAAGCCGCAGACCGAACCCAGACAGATCGGCGTGCGCCGCATCGAGGTCAAGCAGCCTGCCGAGCAGGCCTTTATCGCCATGGCCTATCGCACGCCTACCCTGAAGAACGTTGAAAAGCTGCAGCCAGAGGACAAGGACGCGCTGGCGCTGCTGGTGCTGTCTGCCGTGCTTGACGGTTATGACGGCGCTCGCCTGGAGCGCGCCCTGGTGCAGGGCGAAGGCCAGGCCAATGGCCGCGTGGCCGACAGTGCCGGCAGCTCGGCCAACATGATGGGGCGCGGGCCCAGCCTGTTCATGCTGACCGGCGTTCCGGCCCAGGGCAAGACCGCGGCCGATGTGGAAGCTGCGCTGCGTGCCCAGATCAAGAAGGTGGCTGATGAGGGCGTGCAGGCCGATGAACTGGAGCGCGTCAAGACGCAGTGGATGGCTTCCAACGTCTATGAGCGTGATTCCGTCATGGGCCAGGCCCAGAACCTGGGCAACTACTGGATCCAGAACATGCCGCTGGATGCCGAGGACAAGCTGCTGGCCGAACTGCGCAAAGTCACCTCTGACGATGTGAAGGCCGTGGCCGCCAAATATTTTGGCGATGACCAGCTTACTGTCGGCACCCTGGTGCCTCAGCCTCTGCCGGCGGGTAGCAAGCCCCAGCGTCCCATGTCGGGCAAGGCGGATGCAGATAAATCCATGCACTGAGCGCAGCGGAGAAACCTATGAAAACTATGAAAAAGATAGCTGCTGGCGCTTTTGTAGTAAGCGCTGGAATGGGTTTTTTAACCCAATCTGCCTGGGCCTTGCTGCCGATAGAGCATTGGATCCAGCCCAGTGGCGCCCAGGTCTGGCTGGTGCAAAGTCCCGGCATTCCCATGGTGGATGTGCAGGTGGACTTCGACGCCGGCAGTCGCCGAGATCCCGAGGACAAGGTGGGCCTTGCGACAGCCGTGGCCATGATGTCCTCCAAGGGCGTCAAGGCGGCAGGCGATGCGCCTGCGCTGGATGAAAACGGCCTGGGTCAGGCCTGGGCCGACCTGGGGGCCAGCTTTGGCGCCAGTGCAGGGCGCGACAGCTTCAGCTATGGCCTGCGCACGTTGACCGAGCCCAATCTGCAGCAAAAGGCCGTGGCCCTGGCGGCGCGCCAGATTGCCTCGCCAAGCTGGCCGGAAGCCGTGTGGCAGCGTGATCGCGAGCGCTGGAGCGCCTCCATCAAGGAAGCCGACACCCGTCCCGGCACCGTGGCCTCCAAGGCCTTCCGCAAGGCCGTGTTCGGCAGCTCGCCCTATGGCTATCAGACCACGGTCGACAGCCTGGGCCGGATCGATGTTTCGGCCATGCAGGACTTTCACCGCAAGCTGATTGCCGCCTGCCGCGCCAAGGTCAGCGTGGTGGGAGCGGTCAATCGCCAGCAGGCCGATGCCATGGTCAAGCAGTTGCTGGGACCGCTGCAGGCCACCAATGGCAACGACTGCCCGCCGCTGCCTGCCGTGGGCAAGGTACAGGACCTGCAGCAAGCCAAGGTCGAGAACATTCCGTTCGAGTCGGCCCAGGCCCAGGTGCTCATAGGTCAGCCCGGCATTGCGCGCAACAACCCCGATTTTCTCGCCGTGATGGTGGGCAACCACATTCTGGGCGGCGGCGGCTTCACCTCCAGGCTGATGGAAGAGGTGCGTGAGAAGCGGGGCCTGACCTATGGTGTCTCCAGCGACTTCTCGCCGGGCCCGGATCGCGGCGCCTTCATCATCGGCCTGCAGACCCGCCCCGATCAGGCGGCCGAGGCGCTCAAGGTCTCGCAGGACGTGTTGCGCAAATTCATAGCCGAAGGTCCTAGCGACAAGGAGCTCAAGGCGGCCAAGGACAATCTGATCGGCGGCTTTGCCTTGCGCATAGACAGCAATCGCAAGCTGCTGGGCAATGTGGCCAATATCGCCTGGAATGGCCTGCCGCTCGACTATCTGGAGCACTGGACTGATCGCGTTCAGGCTCTGACCACCAAGGACGTGAAGGAGGCGATGCAGCGCATGGTCCAGCCCGAGCGCATGGTCACCATCACTCTCGGAGCCAAGCCATGAGCCGCAGTGCCATCAAGCTACACACCCCCGCAGGCCGCAAGGCACTGGACAAGATGATTCACGAGTCCGAACGCAAGGCACAGGAATTGGCAGCCAGCCGTCCGGCTCGCCCCGGAGCCAAGGCCGCCCAGCCTGCCGCAGCCAAGCCGGCCGCCACGGGGGCCGGTGAAATTCGCATCATCGGCGGGCAATGGCGTCGCACGCGTCTGGCCGTGGCACAAAAGCCCGGCCTGCGGCCCACGCCCGATCGCGTGCGCGAGACCCTGTTCAACTGGCTGGGTCAGGATCTGAGCAACTGGAAATGTGTCGACGCCTTTTCGGGCACGGGGGCACTGGGTTTCGAGGCCGCATCGCGCGGCGCGACCAGCGTCATCATGAACGAGCAGGATGCGGCCCTGGTGCAGCAGCTGCAGCGTCTGCAGCAGAAGCTCGATGCCAGGATGGTCAAGGTGCAGCGCGGTGATGCGCTGAGCTGCCTGAAGACCGTGGCGGGCCAGGATCTGATCTTGCTGGACCCGCCCTTCGGTCAGACCGAGCTGTTCGAGCCCGCGCTCAAGGCTGCCACCGCGGCCTTGAACGACGACGGCTTCATTTACCTGGAAGCCCCCGAGGCCTGGGCCGAGGAGCGCCTGCTGGAGATGGGGCTTGCGCTGCATCGCTATCTGAAGGCCGGCGCCGTTCATGCGCATCTGCTGAAGAAGCAGTAGGGCTTTGCTGCCGAACCGGGAGCTGCCGGCGCTTCGAGCAGAGGCGCCAGCAGCTCTTTTTTGCATGGGTCAGCACTCTTCAGGCCTGAATGCATAATCTCTTTACGCTGCACTGCAGCAGCCCTCACCCTCATCAAGACCCGCAGGAGAGAGATAAGCCATGAGCCAGGACCTGATTGCTGTTTACCCCGGAACCTTTGACCCGATCACGCTGGGGCATGAAGATGTGGTGCGCCGGGCTGCACAGCTGTTTGGCAAGGTCATCGTGGCCGTGGCGGCAGGCCATCACAAAAAGACGCTGTTCACGCTGGAGGAGCGCATTGCCATGGTGCGCGAGTCCTGTGCCAATTATCCGCAGGTGGAGGTGGAGAGCTTTGACGGACTGCTGGCGCATTTCGTGCTCGCGCGCGGTGCCAAGGCCATGGTACGCGGCCTGCGCGCGGTGACGGACTTCGACTATGAGTTCCAGCTTGCCGGCATGAACCGCACGCTGATGCCTGAAGTGGAAACCGTGTTCCTCACGCCCAGCGATCGCTATCAGTTCATCAGCTCCACCTTTGTGCGCGAGATTGCCACGCTCAATGGCGATGTGGACAAGTTTGTCTCCAAGGGCGTGCATGAGCGCCTGATGCTCAAGGTCGGCCGCAAGGTCTGAGCTTTCAGCGTCCCTGGCTAGTCGCCCTGCTGCGATAGCTGCTGATGGTCTCGTGTACGAAGCGCAGCTTGTCCCAGGCCGGGCCGGAAATGGCAAAGGGATAGGCGTCGCCATGGCCGAGGCTGCGATTGAGACTGTTGTGCAGCAGGGTCAGCGGCACCCACTGGGATTGCATCACCGAAAAATCGGGCGGCACCGGCCCCAGCGGGTTTTGAATGAGTTGCTGGCCCGCGCCGGGGATGTCCGGCACGGTAATGCAGGTGCCGTAGCTGGCGGCGGTCTCCAGCAAGTCCACCATGTGCAGATAGTGAGCCCAGGTTTCGGCCCAGTCCTCCCAGGGGTGGGACGTGGCATAGGCGCTGATGAACTGGCCGCGCCAGCTGTTGTCCAGCGGATTCTTGCCGTAATGGCGCTGCAGCGCCTGGGCATAGTCCTGATTCTCATAGCCAAACAATGCTCTGAAGCGCTCCAGATACTCGCTGTTCGCTATGAGCTGATCCCAGTAGAAATGTCCCGATTCGTGACGCAGATGTCCTATCAGCGTGCGATAGGGCTCGTGCAAGGCCTGGCGGCGTTTGGTGCGCTCATCGTCGTCGGCCTCGACGACATTGAGCGTGATCATGCCGCTGGCATGGCCGGTCATGACGGGGTTCTGACCGGGAAGGTCTGCGAGCAGGGAAAAGCGCGGCTCGGCCACGCGGTGCCCATGCGGGTCCAGCAGACCCAGCTTGGCCAGGGTGTAGAACAGCCTGCGCTTGGCGACCTCGATCTTGGCCCAGCGCAGTTCATTGGCGGGATCGCCTCCGTCGGGCAGCCATTCGGTCTGTCGGCAGGAAACGCACAGTGGCTGCGGGTCTGAAGCCTCGATCGCAAAATTGCACAGGCTGATGTTGTGGCGGTGGGCGCAGGGGCGATAGCGTGCGTCGTGGCCTCCGACCGAGGGAAGAATGCCGACGCGCAGCTGATCGGGCAGAAAGGCCTGGCTTGCACCGCAATGCACGCATTGCAGGCTTTCAAAATAGATCAGGTGCCCGCAGGCTTCGCAGTTGAAAACTTGCATTCGAGCACTTTAATGGCGAAGTCAGCCGCCGGGTGTAGGAAAAAACAAAGCCAGCTCAAAAGCTGGCTTTGTGGCGGGAAGTGAGGCCCTCAGAAAGAGTCTTGCTTCAGGCGCGCATCATCAGGGTCTGACCACGATGCTGTTGCGCACTTCACGCACATGCTTGGTCGTGCGGGCAATTTCGCCGGCTCGGGCTTTTTCTGCTTCGGATTTGGCAAAGCCCGACAGCTGCACAGTGCCGTTCATGGTTTCGACGCTGATGGCGGTTGCGGAGACATTCTTGTCTTCGGCCATCTTGGCTTTCACCGCAGTGGTGATGCCTGCGTCATCCACATAGGAGCCCACAGTCTGCTGGTCACGGGCAACCGAACAGGCCGTGGTACCCAGCACGGTCGTCGCAGCGACCAGACTGAAAGCCAAAGCGCGAGTCAGATTCTTCATATGGTTCTCCCTTGGTTTTGAAAAGGCGCAGAGCAGGCCTGCGAAAGCTTGGAACGTCGGCACGTTCCAAGAGTTATTTCCTGCGCGAGCGACCCAGAAAGAAGGCCGTCGCCAGGGCTGCGCCGGTCGCGGCGGCGATCAGCACGGAACGCCCGGGTTGCTCGGACACATACTTGGTGGTCGCATCCGCTGCGGTGTTGAACTGACGACGTGCGCGGTGCGAGCTGTCGGCCCAGAAGTTGATGCTGCGCTCGGCCAGGTCCTGAGCCCGGTTGGCCAGGTTGTCGATCAGCGGGTTTTCGCTGTCGTCGAGATTGCGCATGTGACGCCCCGTGGAGTCTATCGCCTCGGAGGCTGTGCGCCTTGCGCGGCGTGCGGTGTCCTCAACCTTGTCGGCAACATCCTCGGCCACGTCGCGTGCTTCATTGACCATCTTCTGGGCAGCCTGCTTGCCGGAGTCCACCGCATCTTGTGCTGCATCGGCCATCTTGTGTGCAGCATCCTGGGCGGATTGGGCGGCGTGCTTTGCCGTGTCCTTGACGTCTGCAGCCACATCCTTGGCGGCGCCCTTGAGATCTTCAACCGTGTCCTTGGCGTCTTTTACGGCTTGGCTCATTGTTTGGAACTCCCTGAAATCTAGAAATTTTCGTGACAGCGTGCAGTAACGCCTGTCTGCGGAACCCTGCCTCCAGGAGGCAGAAGTTGAGTGTGATCATGGCGAATACTGGTGGTTTGTGCAATGTGAGCGAACAAAGTTCTACACATTCGGTGCCGTTGCTATTTCTTCACCAGGCCCATCAGGAAGGTGATGACGGCCATGACCAGGAAGACAAAAAACAGGATCTTGGCAATGCCTACGGCGCTGGCCGCGATACCGCCGAAACCGAAAACTGCAGCGATCAAGGCAATCACCAGAAAGACAATGGCGTAGTGCAACATGGTTTTCTCCTTTCGAATGCAGGCCGACAGGCATTGCCGTGTGGCCATGTATTGACTGTAGAGAACTGAGCAGCCCGTGCCTGACGGTGAGCTTCTGTCACCAGGGTCGGGGTATTTAGGGACAGTCATGTAGGACTGCGCTGACCTGTCCACCCGGTTCAGGTGTTTGCCATTGTCAAAGGAATGACTGCCGAGATAGTGGTTCCCTTGCCGGGCTGGGATGCCACGGTAAGCCTGCCGCCGACAGCTTCAACGCGGTGCTTCATGCCTGCCAGCCCATGGGAGTTGGGGCGCATGCTGGCCGTCTCGAAGCCTTGGCCATCGTCCTGGATCTGCACCGCCACATAGGTGGGATAGTTGTGCACCGTGACGATGACATGGCTGGCCCTGGCGTATTTCCCGATGTTGGTGAGCGACTCCTGCACGACGCGATAGACCGTCAGCTGCGTGGATTCAGGCAGGTCCACCTGCTCCAGGCTGCATTCCACCTCGATGTTGCTGCGTTCACCGAACTCCCGGGTCAGGATTTCCAGCGCGGTGGTCAGGCCCAGGTTGGAGAGAGAAGAGGGGCGCAGGTCCTCAATGATGCGGCGTTTGAGTGCAATCCCGCTGTTGAGCGTCTCGATCAGATGGGTGATGCGTTCGGAGACGTCGGGTGTCGAGGTGTCGATCTTGGACTTGAGGCGCGCAACGTCCAGCTTCGCTGCGGTCAGCAGCGAGCCCAGTTCGTCGTGCAACTCGCGTGCCAGGTGCGCCCGCTCATCCTCGCGTACCTGCTGCAAATGGGTTGCCAGCTCGGTGAGGGCCGCTGTGCGGTCGCGAACCACCTCCTCCAGACGATTGCGTTCATCGCGCTGAATCTCCTGTTCGCGCTGATGTGAATGCTGCAGCGCATTCGCCTGTCGCAGATACATGAAGAAGCCCAGAATCCCCAGGGCGGTCACTGTCGCAATTCCCAGGCGTGACAGACCCAGCGTCTGTTCGATATCCGCGAGATTGGACCTGACGCGCTGGTCGATGCTGTCCATCAGGGTCTTGATGTGGCCCCGTATGGCATCCATGTTTTCCATGCCTACGTCGGTAAACATCACAAAGCGCCATGCTTCATCGTTGCCCTGGCGATAGAGGCGCAGGCTCAGCTCCATTTCGCTGGTCTTGCGCTCGACCTGGCGGGCCAGCGGAGTAAAGGTTGCCAGCTCTTTGGGATCCATGATGAAGATGCCGCGCAGGTCATCCATGCTGCTGCTGATAGCGGCGGAGGCGGAGTTATAGGGCTCGAGATAGCGCTCCTCTCCTGTCAGCAGGTAGCCGCGCAGGCCGGTTTCCGCATCCAGCATTTGCTGCATCAGCAAATTGAGCTTTGCTCTGGTGGCTTGCGTCTTGGTGAGCGTGTCCAGAGCATGCAACGAGCGCTTATAGCCTGCCTCATTAATGCTTACCATTAAGACTGCCGCAATGACTGCGATCGTCAGGCTGACTGCAATTTTGCGGATATTGGTCCAACGCATCTACATCCTCTCACCTACAAGGCAATTACCTGATATTCTGCATAACGGTAGCGTCAACGACTGACATCATAGTGCGGGTCTTAAAATGTGATGCGCCCTGGAGATGAGCGCAGTTTCATGAAAAGAGGTGTTCATGATAAAAGTAGGCATAGTGGATGACCATGCGATTGTTCGCTCGGGATTACGCCAATTCCTGTCGGAACATGTAGATCTGAGGGTCGTGGGAGAAGCGGGCAATGGGCGGGAGGCCATTGACTTGGTTCGGGAACATGAAATTGACGTGCTGCTGATGGACTTGTCCATGCCGGGGCAAAGCGGCATAGATGCCTTGGCCATGCTCAGAGCCAAGGCACCTGACATGGGTATCCTGATACTAAGTGGATACCCTGAGGAACATTACGCAATCAACTTGATTCGTCAGGGGGCCAGCGGATATCTCAACAAGGAGTGCGATCCTCAGGATATTGCAGAGGCCATCCGGACCGTGGCTCTGGGAAGGCGTTACCTGACGCCGGCGGTCGCAGATCTCCTGGCCCAGCAACTCAACCGCAAGGATGATGTTCCGGCACACGAGCAATTGTCGGAGCGTGAGTTTCAGGTATTTCTGAAGCTTGCGCGCGGCGAGACGGCTGGAGACATTGCCAAATCGCTTTCGTTGAGCGTGAAAACAGTGAGCACTTACCGGACAAGACTCATGGAAAAAATGGGGCTTTCCTCAAATAGCGATCTGACATACTATGCGCTGAAAAATAGATTGATCGATTAATGGATGTCCAAATAAAAATGGCTTGAGAGATTCAAGCCTTTTTTATTTTTCGTTATTTTCAAGATTTACTGGTATTTAAATAAATACAGAAATCGATAAGCGCATCGATTTCGTTGGATTTGTCAAATACGGCATCTGCGTTGAGCTCAAGGCAGCGCTGTCGTATATCTGCAGTCGCATAATTGCTCAACACGAGCAGCTTTTTCTGCTGTGGTCGATGCTGAAGGCTTGTGACAATGCCGAGACCGCTGCCCTCGCGCAAGAACAGATCCACGATGACCAAGTCCCAGGCGTCAGAGTTGTGGCTGAGCCAGCGTACTGCATCGGTTTCGGTCTCTGCCACCCCGACCGCTTCCACATCGGCAAGCTCCGCCATCGTCGCAATCAGGTTGTCGCGAATCGTGGGATTGTCTTCAACAAAAAAAGTACGCAGTTTCACGACGTTAGCAAGCTGATGAGGTGGACGCCAAGGATCAAGCGATGAGAGTCATTTCAATTCTCGATGTGGAAAATCAATTACGGCCCATGAGAAAATCATTGTATTGTCATTTTTTGTAATTTGTGTTTGTCATTCCGCAGATATCACAGGTTTTAACCCTAGCAATTTTCATCCTACTCCACTCCATGGAACGTGCATCAAGCATTTGAAGTTGTCCGACAGAAGATCGGCCAAAACCGACAATCAGCTTCAGTGCTTCTGCAGCTTGCTGGGTGCCTATCAGTCCAACCAGCGGTGCAAAGACGCCCATGGTTGAGCACTGAACCTCTTCGAATTCAGCCTCTGGCGGAAAGACGCATGCATAGCATGGGCTGTCGGGGTTGCGTGGATCAATGACCATCAGCTGGCCATCGACACGGATGGCCGCTCCTTCAACCAGGGGGATGCCGTGACGCACGCAAGCCGCATTGATGGCCTGGCGGGTCTTGTAGTTGTCGGTGCAGTCGAGCACGATGCTGGCCTCGGGCAGCAGTTCATCGAGCAGGGCTTCGGTTGCACGCTGCTGGATGCAGCGAATCTCGATCCCGGGATTGATGGCATGTACGGCAGTGCGGATCGATTCCACCTTGGGCATGCCTATGCGTTCGGTCGTGTGGGCAATCTGGCGCTGCAGATTGGTCATGTCCACGACGTCGTTGTCGACGATGGTGATGCGCCCCACACCTGCCGAGCCCAGATAGAGTGCGGCAGGCGAGCCCAAGCCGCCGGCTCCAATGATCACTGCATGCGCCGCCAGAATGCGCTCCTGGCCTTCGATGCCGATTTCGTCGAGCATGATGTGACGGGAATAGCGTAGCAATTGATCGTCATTCATCGGTTTGCTTCCATGGTTCCAAGAAAAAAGCCGGGCAAGCCCGGCTGATTTTGAGCGGGTTCCATAACCCGGTGCTTATTTTTTGCTCTTGTCGGATTCGCCTTTTTCGGGCGTTTTCTTGTCAGCGGGCTTTTTGTCTGCAGCCGTCGCGTCTCCGGGCTTCTCTTCGATTTTGCGCTCCGTCAGGGTTTTGCTGACCTTGACGGGCTGGCCCTTGAGCTTGTTCAGTGCCTGTTGCAGCTGGAAGTCCTTTTCAGACCCGAACTCCGGCAGGCGGCGTTCGGCGGCCGGCTTCTTGGCTTCCTCTTCCAGGCGTTTGCGCGCTTCCTCGCGGGCCTTTTCAAGTGAGTCGTTCTTGACCTCCGCGCCCTGTCCACTGGACAAATGCTTTTCAAGGTCTGCTTCACGCATGCTCAATGCAGCAAACAAGTCGCCGTCTGCAGTCTCATCCACCATCACATCGGGCACGATGCCCTTGGCCTGAATGGATTTTCCGCTAGGTGTGTAGTAGCGTGCCGTCGTCAGCTTGAGAGCCGTATCGGGCCCCAGAGGGCGCACGGTTTGGACCGATCCCTTGCCAAAGGACTGGCTGCCCATGACGGTGGCACGTTTGTGATCTTGCAGAGCTCCGGCCACGATTTCGCTGGCCGAGGCCGAGCCTTCGTTGACCAGCACCACCAGAGGCAGCTTTTTCAGTGCTGCAGGCAGGCGTTGCAAGGGGTCGCCAAAACCGCGCTGGGCGTAGAACTCGGGCGATGCCTTGTAGACGGCCTTGCTTTCCGCCAACTGGCCGTTGGTGGAGACCACGGGCACATCGGAGGGCAGGAAGGCCGCGGAGATGGCTACGGCCGCATCCAGCAAGCCGCCGGGATCATTGCGCAGGTCCAGCACCAGGCCCTTGAGATTGGGCTCCTGCTTGTAGATTTCCTCGACCTTGCGGACAAAGTCATCCACGGTGCGCTCCTGGAACTGGCTCAGGCGAATCCAGGCGTAACCGGGCTCGATCACCTTGCCCTTGACCGATTGGGTCTTGATTTCTTCGCGGGTGATGGTGACGGGGAAGCTACGGCTTTCATCCTTTCGCAGGATGTTCAGGCGCACCTTGGTATTCGGTTCGCCGCGCATGCGCTTGACAGCGTCATTGAGCGTCAGGCCCTTGACGGCCGTGTCGTCGATCTTGGTGATCAGGTCGCCGGTCTTGAGACCTGCGCGGAAAGCGGGCGAGCCTTCGATGGGGGAGACGATCTTGATCAGCCCGTCTTCCATGGTGATCTCGATGCCGACGCCAACGAACTTGCCGGAAGTGCCTTCCTTGAATTCTTTGTAGGTTTTCTTGTCGAAGTACTGGGAGTGAGGGTCCAGGCTGGAGACCATGCCGGAGATGGCGTCGGTGATCAGCTTCTTGTCGCTGACCTGCTCCACGTAATCGGTCTTGATCAGGCCGAAGACGGCCGACAACTGCTGGATTTCTTCAAGTGGCAGAGGCGTCACACCCCCGCGAGCCAGCGTCTGCAGGGATACGGTGGTCAACGCACCGGCGACCACGCCCACAGAGATCCAGCCTGCAATTTTGATTTTTTGACCCATAGCACCCCTTAAACCATTCGCAATATACACCTTGGACGGCGGAAGGCCCATGAGGTTCCACAGGCCTTTTGCCGTGTCAGCCCTGTTCAGACTGCGCAAGCGGCCTGAACAGGAACGGTGAAGAGGTCTCTTCAGGCCTTGCCCTGGGCTGCAACTGCCGCTGCTGCCTTGGCTGCGGCTTCGGCGTCGCCCAGGTAGTAGTGGCGGATGGGCTTGAGATCGGCGTCCAGTTCATAGACCAGAGGAATGCCGTTGGGCACGTTCACGCCCACGATCTGGTCGTCGGCGATGTTGTCCAGATACTTGATCAGGGCGCGGATGGAGTTGCCGTGTGCGGCCACAACCACCCGTTTTCCGGCCTTGATGGCGGGAGCGATGGACTCGTCCCAGAACGGCACAACGCGTGCAACCGTGTCCTTGAGGCACTCGGTCAGCGGGATCTGCTCGGGCTGCAGCTTGGCGTAGCGCACATCGCTGCGTTCGCTGCGGGGGTCGGTGGCTTCCAGGGCGGGAGGCGGCACATCGTAGCTGCGGCGCCAGACCAGCACTTGTTCGTCGCCATACTGCTTGGCCATATCGGCCTTGTTCAGACCCTGCAGACCGCCGTAGTGGCGTTCGTTGAGACGCCAGCTATGCACCACGGGCAGCCAGGTGCGGTCCATTTCATCCTGCACATGCCACAGGGTACGGATGGCGCGCTTGAGCACGCTGGTATAGGCCACATCGAAGTCATAGCCTTCTGCCTTGAGCAGTTGGCCGGCCTTCTTGGCCTGTTCGACGCCGGTGGCAGTCAGATCCACATCGGTCCAGCCGGTGAAGCGGTTTTCAAGGTTCCAGGTGGATTCACCGTGGCGGATCAGAACGAGCTTGTACATGGATTCTCTCAAAGTAGCAAAGCAGTAATGACACAAAGTCAAAACCGTGCATTTTAGGGGCAGGCCTTTGTCCGGGCTTGAGGCAAGGTAAGCCGGTCGGCCCCAGCGGTGGCCACCAAGCTATTCCTGTTGGGCCCTTCGGGGATTGTGCAGAGCACTCACTTGCGGCGTAGGGCATATAAACAGAGGGTTTGGGCTTGCGAGGGAAGGGGCCGTGGACCTCTGGCGCGATCCGTCGGCAAGCCTGCCTCTAAAATCGTTCGGTTTGCCATCCCAAGGAATGACGTGAAATTCATCATTGATAACTGGTATTTGATCCTGATTGCCGTGGCTTCGGGTGTGATGCTGCTGCTGCCCGCACTGCGCGGAGCGACAGGCGGTTCGCTGTCGGCAGCGGCTGCCGTGCACCTGATCAACCGTGAAAAAGCCGTGGTGCTGGACGTCTGCGAGCCTGAAGAGTTTGCAGCCGGCCATGTCAACGGAGCCAGGAACCTGCCCCTGAGCCAGTTGGAGGAAAAGCTGCCCACTACCGTCAAGAACAAGCAGCTGCCCGTGGTGCTGGTGTGCGCATCGGGCGCCCGTGCTGCGCGTGCCGAAGCCGTGGCCAAGAAGCTGGGTTACGAAAAGGCCCAGGCGCTGGCTGGCGGCATGAAGGCCTGGCGCGATGCCGGCCTGCCGGTTGAAAAAGCCTGATTCGGCCGCAACTGAGAACTCTGACGACTGCAGCACAGCATGCTGCATTGCAAAAACTACAAGGAAGTTGCTCATGCAAGCCGTGAAGATGTACACCACCGCCGTCTGCCCCTATTGCATTCGTGCCAAGCAGATTCTCAAGTCCAAGGGCGTGGAACAGATCGAGGAAGTGCGCATCGATTTCGATACTGCTGCCCGCGATCACATGATGCAGGTCACCGGCCGCCGCACCGTACCCCAGATCTTCATTGGCGATACCCATGTGGGCGGTTGCGACGATCTGATGGCGCTGGATGCCAAGGGCGGTCTGCTGCCCCTGCTGCAAAGCTGATTACTTGCCGTGCCACTGCCGCCAAACGGCATGAATTTGTGCTTTGTGCTGTTTGCTACGATGCAGCCTCCGGCTGTCACTGCATAATGCAAAGTGCTATTTCATGGAAATGCCTGCTGTGAGGATAGCTGCGTGCTAGTCCTCTGCGCAGGCATTTTCATTTCCCTCTCAAGATTTTCTGAAAGACCTAGCTCATCATGGCCGAACAAGACAACAGCCCCGTGTTCCAGATCCAGCGCGTGTATCTGAAGGATCTGTCGCTGGAGCAGCCCAACTCTCCCGCCATCCTGCTGGAGCAGGTGCAGCCCAGCGTGGACATCCAGCTGGGCGTGGAAGCCACTCCCGTGGCTGAAGGCGTGTACGAAGTGGCCGTGACCGCCACGGTTCAGACTAAGATTCAGGACAAGACCGTGTTCCTGGTCGAAGCCAAGCAAGCCGGCATCTTCGAAATCCGCAACGTGCCCGAAGACCAGATGGGTGGCGTGATCGGTATTGCCTGCCCCCAGATCATCTATCCCTATCTGCGCGGCAACGTGGCCGACGTGGTGACCCGCGCCGGCTTCCCTCCCGTGCACCTGGCCGAAATCAACTTCCAGGCCATGTACGAGCAGCAGCAAGCGGCTGCCGCAGCACAGGCCGAAGGCCAGCTGCCCCAGTAAGCTGATGGCAAATGCTGATTCCTGCGATGTGCAAGAATCGGCAGCCAGGCAAAAAGAGGCCCTAGCGGCCTCTTTTTCTTGTGGGTTGTGCGCAAACTGCTATCAAAATTCAGGTATGAAAATTCTTGTCATCGGCGCTGGCGCCTGGGGTACGGCCATGGCCATCAGTGCGGCCACCCATCCGGAGCAGGGCCGTGTCAGTCTCTGGGCGCGTGACCCGGCGCAGGCGCAGCTCATGCAGGCCGATCGTGCCAACAGCCGCTATCTGCCCGGCATCCATTTCCCGGATGCGCTCACGGTGGTCAGCGGCGATGTGATGGCCCATGTGGCGGATGCCGATCTGATTGTGCTGGGCACGCCCATGGCGGCGCTGCGCCAGTGGCTGAGCCAGCTCAAGGATTGCCGCCGGCCCGTGGTCTGGCTGTGCAAGGGCTTCGAGGCCGTGGCAGCCGATGCCCCTGCCGGCAGTTATGGACTGATGGCGCATGAAGTCTGCCAGCAGGTGGCGCCGCAGCTGCAAAGCGGTGCGCTCAGCGGCCCCAGCTTTGCGGCCGAGGTGGCGCGCCAGCAGCCTACGGCTCTGGTGGCCGCCAGCGCCCACGAAGGCGTGAGCGAGCTGCTGGTGTCGGCCTTTCACGGCGAGGCCATGCGCGTCTATGCCAATCAGGACATCGTGGGCGTGGAAGTGGGCGGAGCCGTCAAGAATGTGCTGGCCATTGCCACGGGTCTTTGCGACGGCCTGCAGCTGGGGCTGAACGCGCGTGCGGCCCTGGTCACGCGTGGCCTGGCCGAGATGACGCGCTTGGGCGTGGCGCTGGGTGCGCGCGCCGAGACCTTCATGGGCCTGTCCGGCCTCGGCGACCTGGTGCTGACCGCCACCGGCGATCTCTCGCGCAACCGCAAGGTGGGCCTGTTGCTGGCCGAAGGCAAGAGCCTGGAGCAGGCCGTGACTTCGCTGGGTCATGTGGCCGAGGGCGTGTACAGCGCCCGCACCGTGCTCGCCCGGGCACGCCAGGTCGGCGTGGAAATGCCCATCACCGAAACCGTGGTTGCCCTGCTGGACGGCCAGCTACCGGTCACCGAAGCCGTGCAGCACCTGATGGCACGCGATCCGCGTGGCGAATAAGTCCAAAAGAATGATAGCTTCAAGCGCTTGATATTTATAGATTTCAGGTGCTTTCGTATCTGAAATTCAATGGATACAAGCGGTAGCAGCTATTTTTTCTATGACGCTGGGCGGCGCTACTTTGTCTCCCTGATGCTGAGCCAGGCACTCGCTGCCCCGCACAGCGCAATGACGACCATGCCCAGCACGGCCCATTGGTCGGGGATATGGCCATAGACCAGCCAGCCTGCCAGCAGCGCGCAGGGAATCTGGCTGTAGAGAAACGGCGTGATGGTCGCGGGCCTGGCTTTTTCATAGGCCTTGAGCAGCATCAGGTGCCCGACTGCGCTGCCTGCGCCCATGGCAATCGCGGCCAGCCAGAGCGCGGCGCTGTCCGGCAACTGCCAGACCCAGGGCAGGGCCATGCAGCTCAGGCTCAGGGCCAGCAGGCTGGTGTAGATCTGCGTGGTCAGCGGGCGCTCCTTGCCCGCCATGCGGCTGCTCAGGATCTGATAGGCCGTGTTGGCCAGCAGCTGCAGCGCAGGCCAGACCAGAGCCCAGCCGCTGAACTGGTCGCCTCCCGGCCGCAGGATGACCAGCGTACCCGCAAAGCCCAGTGCCACCAGTACCCAGCGAAAGGGGCTGACCTGCTGACCCAGCCAGAGAGCGGCCAGCAAGGTCAGGGCCAGCGGCGTCAGCGCCACGATGGCCGTGAACTCCGCCAGCGGCAGATAGCGCAGACTGAGCATGGCCAGCGCATTGCTCAGGCAAAACAAGATGGCGCGCAGACACTGAAAGCCCGGGCGCCGGGTACGGAAAATCTCCAGCCCGTGTCTTGCCACGCCAAAGCCCACGGTCAGCACCGACTGCAGTGCATAGCGCAGCCATAGCGCCATCAGCAACGGCAGCAGGGCACCCGCATATTTGGAGCCCGTGTCGAGTATCGAAAAACAGGCGCAAGCCAGCACCGTGAAGCCGATGCCCGTCAGCGTATGGCGATGGACCGAGGAGGCGGAGTGCTGTGACATGAAAGAACTTGCCGGGCACTGCGCGGTGCCGAGAGAAAAGATTTCAGGTGATTTTGGCCTGAAGCCCCCGATGACTAAACGTTAGCTGCTATTGAATTCATGGCGTGAACTCAATCATGGGGCGTGACGCAAGAGAGAGAGACAGCAAGCAAGGGCCTAGCCGGCCGCGCCGCCCCGCAGCCAGGGCTGCCCCAGCGATGCTGTCGTCCCCCTCCCTTAGCGCGCAGCGCGTAGAGAGAGGGGCGCCCGGCGAGAGGGCGCCCGGCCAGGGGAAGCCGCGGGGCCGCCCAGGCAAGCGGCTCAGGGGGAGTTACAAACCAATCTCCAGAGCCAGCAGTTCTTCCACCGTCTGGCGACGGCGAATCAGCTGGGTCTGTGCGCCATCGACCAGTACTTCGGCGGCCAGCGGGCGGGTGTTGTAGTTGCTGGACATGGAGCTGCCGTAGGCGCCCGTGTCATGAATCACCAGCAGGTCGCCCACGCTGGCGCCGGCCAGCGAGCGCGGCAGCACCACGCCGCCGTCGCCCTGGGTGAAGACATCGCCCGATTCGCAAAGCGGGCCGGCCACCACGCTGTCCTGCGCGGGCAGGCTCTGGCCGTCGCGGCGCAGCACTTCCATGCCGTGGTAGCTGCCATACATGCTGGGGCGCATCAGCTCGTTGAAGCCGGTGTCCACCAGCACGAAGTGGTTGCTGCCCGCATTTTTGGTGGCGCGCACGGTGCCCAGCAGCACCCCGGACTCGGCCACCAGGAAGCGGCCGGGCTCCAGCTCCAGGCCCAGCTTGTGGCCGACGATGGCCTCGGCCTGCTGGCGCGCCGCATCCCACAGGCCGTGGTAATGGTTGGTATCGATGGTGTCATCGCCAGCACGATAGGGGATGGACAGGCCGCCGCCGGCCGAAATCGCATGCAGGTCCACGCCAGCCGCCTTGGTGCGCTCGACCAGCTTGACCATGGCGCCGCAGACTTCCTGCAGATGGCCGTAGTCCACGCCCGAGCCGATGTGCATATGCAGGCCGGCCAGCACCAGGCCGCCGGCCTTGATGGCGTCCAGCGCTGCCTCGAGTTCGCTGTGCCAGATGCCGTGCTTGCTGTGCTCGCCGCCGGTGTTGGTCTTGTTGCTGTGGCCGTGGCCGAAGCCGGGGTTGATGCGCAGCCAGACATGGTGGCCCCTGGACACGGCGGCCAGCTGGTGCAGCATGTCGATGGAGCCCGCATTCACGGGAACCTTGTGCTCCACCACGGTGGCCAGCGTGGCCTCGTCCATCACGTCGGCTGTGAAGACGATATCGGCAGGTTCGCCGAAGCCGGGCGTAAAGCCCGCCGCCAGCGCGCGCAGGACTTCGCCGCGCGAGACCGCATCCACCTTCACGCCCTGCTCGCGCATGAGCTTGAGGATGTGAATGTTGGAGCAGGCCTTCTGGGCAAAGCGCACGGTGTCGAAAGCCTTGAGCTGGGCAATGCGCTCGCGGATGGTGGCGGCGTCATAAACCCACAGCGGCGTGCCGTACTGGTTGGCCAGGTTCCAGAGCTGTGCGGGAGAGAAGGGGTTTGCCATGGGCGGTCTCTTGAAAGGGAATAGTTCAGCGCATCATGCATGCGGCTGTCTATTCAGTCCAATAGCTTGATTTATGAAGATTATTCAATATTGATATGCTTTGAGCATGACTGATTCAGAAGCTTCTCAGCGCATCACCCATCGCCATATCGAGGTGTTCCGTGCCGTCATGACGGCCGGCAGCGTCACAGGTGCGGCACAACTGCTCTATACCTCCCAACCCACGGTCAGCCGCGAGCTGGCGCGCATGGAGCAACTGCTGGGCTATGCACTGTTCGAACGCGTGCAGGGCCGTCTGCGCGCCAATGCGCGGGCCTTGCTGCTCTGGGACGAGGTGCGGCGCAGCTGGCAGGGCCTGGAGCGCGTGATCGACCGCGCCGTGGAGCTGGGGCGCCCGCAGGGCGCGAGCATCAGCGTGCTGTGCCTGCCGGCACTCAGCCACGCCTTGCTGCCGGGAGCGCTGGCGCGTCTGCAGGTCAGTCATGGCGCCGTGGCCGTGAGCGTGAGCACCCAGGAGGCACCGCTGCTGCAGGAATGGATGGCGGCCCAGCGCTTCGATCTGGGCCTGTCCGAGCTGGCCGAGGCGCCGCCGGGCACGCGCAGCCAGCCCTTGCCGGCCATGGACGAGGTAGCCGTGCTGCCTGCCGACCATGCGCTGGCGCAGAAGGCGCTGCTGAGTGAGCGGGACTTTGAGGGCGAATCCTTCATCAGCCTGGCGCGCGACGACCCCTACCGGGCCCAGATCGATGCGGTGTTCGCCCGTGCCGGCGTACAGCGCCGGCTGAGCCTGGAGACCGCCAGCGCCGTTGCCGTCTGCGCCATGGTCCAGCATGGCCTGGGTCTGGCCATCGTCAACCCGCTGACTGCGCGGGCCTGCGCCGGCCCGCAGCTGGTGGTGCGGCCGCTGGCGTTCTCGATAGCGTTCCAGGTGCATATGCTGCTGCCGCTGCACCGGCCTGCCGATGCGGGCCTGCCCTGGCTGACGGCGGCACTGGAGCAGGAGGCACTCAGCCTGCTTGGGCACAGGCGCTGAATTCGGCGATAGGGCTTTCGCAGGTGAGCTTGCGCAAACTTCTATGTTGCAGTGCACAATAAAACGCCTGAATGCAAGGAGTTACACATGCCTGAATCCGCCATCCCCCACCGCACTGCCAGCGAACTGCTGGACATCAGCATGGCCGTGCCTCAGGTCATCAACCACCGGCTCACGCGCATGGCCCTCAGCGGTCCGGTGCTCTCTGCGCGCGACCAGAAGGAGTTCACGCGCATGGTGGTGGAAAAGCAGGTCGCCTTCAGCCAGGCCTGGCTGACCATGGGGGCCGAAATGTTCAAGGTGCAGCAGCAGCTGTGTCTGGCCTGGATGCGCAACCCCTGGACCATGAGCCAGAAGCTGCCCGTGGCGGCCGACAAGGTGGCGGCCAGAAGCCTGGCGCCGATTCGCCGCAAGGCCGTGGCCAATGCCAAGCGCCTGTCGCAGACCAGCCTGAAATAAGCGGCCACCAGCCGCCAAACCTAGACCCTGATGCGTTCTATCAGTCGTTGACTGGCCTCGTCCAGCCCCGTCAGCTCCACGCGGCAGCCATGCTGGCGCAGGCGCTCCATCACCTTGTCCAGCGCGCCCACGGCGGTGATGTCCCAGAAATGCGCGCCACTTACATCGATGCGGGCCTGCCTGCCGGCCGCGGCACGCACGTCGAAGGCTTCGATCAGCGCATCGGCCGAGGCAAAAAACACCTGGCCGCTCACCGTCCAGGTATAGAGATCGCCGGTCTCGTCCAGGCTGCCCCGGACCTGCAGCATATGGGCCACCTTGAAGGTGAAGAACACGCCCGAGAGCAGCACGCCTGCCACCACGCCGGCGGCCAGATTGTGGGTGGCGATGGTGATGACCACCGTCACCAGCATCACCGAGCTGGACAGACGCGGGTGGCGCACCAGATTGCCCAGCGACTTCCAGTCGAAGGTCGAGACCGACACCATGACCATGATGGCCACCAGAGCAATCACCGGTACCCGCGACACCCAGGGCTTGAGGGCGACCATGAGAATCAGCAGAAACACCCCGGCAAACAGGGTGGACAGACGACCGCGGCCGCCGTATTTCACGTTGCCAACCGCCTGGCCGATCATGCCGCAGCCCGCAATGCCGCCGAACAGGCTGGCCGAGACATTGGCCAGGCCCAGGCCCGTGCATTCGCGGCTCTTGTTGCTGGGCGTGCCCGTCAGGTCGTCCACCACGGCGGCTGTGAGCACCGACTCCAGCAGACCCACCATGGCAATCGCCAGGGCTGGCAGGGCGATGATGCGTAGCGTCTCCAGGCTCGCGGGGATTTCGGGCAGTGCAAACAGCGGCAGGCTGTCCGGCAGATGGCCCAGATCGGCCACGGTCTTGAGGGGCAGGCCCATGAAGCTGGCGAGCAGCGTCAGCACTAGCACGCAGATCAGTGGTGAGGGAATGGCGCCCAGCGCCTTGAGCTGCAGTCTCTGTCCCAGCCAGGGCAGGCCGTAGATCAGGGCCAGGCCCAGGGCCAGCATGGCCCAGGTGGCGGTGTTGGCTCCGTGCAGATGCGGCAACTGGGCTGAAAAGATCAGAATGGCCAGCGCGTTGACAAAACCCGTGCGCACCGAGCTGGAGACAAAGCGCACCAGGCTGCCCATCTTGCACAGGCCGAAGATGATCTGCATGGCACCCGCCAGCAAGCCTGCGGCCAGCAGATATGGCAGACCATGCGATGCGACCAGCGGAGCCGCCACCAGGGCCACCGAGCCGGCCGCTGCCGAGACCATGGCCGGACGTGCGCCGAACACGGCAATCACGATGCTGATGATGAAGGAGGCATACAGCCCCACGGCCGGGTCCACACCCGCGACAAAGGAAAAGGCAATGACCTCGGGAATCAGCGCAAACGTGGCGACGGCGCCGGCCAGCAGCTCACGCGGCACGCTGGGCGCCCATTCGGCGCGCCATCGGCTCAGGGAAAAATGGGGATTCATATCGCAGCAGCAAGTGATGCGCCGCCTGTGCAGAGCAGGCAGCGCCGGTGGGCGATATTAAGCAGTGCCCAGGACTTTTGCTGCGCAAGGGTCAGGCCGGGCGCTTGAAGCACACCATCTTGGGCCTGAAGCGCTGCAGCACCTCGCCGCGCTGGTTTTTGGTGTGGGAGAGGACACGCACCAGGGCCCGGTTGGGTTTGGACTGGGAAGGAATGATCTCCACAATTTCCGACTCGACCTGCAGCACATCACCAGGGCGTGTGGGCTGGGGCCAGGCCAGCTCTTCCATGCCGCCGCCGATCACGCCGTCGGCCAGGGGAATGCTTTGCGTCACCAGCAGCATGCTGATGGAGGCCGTATGCCAGCCGCTGGCGGCCAGGCCCTGGAAGAAGGTATGCTTGGCGGCTTCGGGGTCGAGGTGAAAGACCTGGGGATCGAACTGCCTGGCATAGGCAATGATTTGCGCCTCATCCAGCGGGTAGCCCTCGCTGACGAACTTCTGGCCTACGTACAGATCATCCAGATACAGTTTCTCGCTCATTGGCGTCCTCTTTCATGGCGGTGTATAGGGTGCTCGACAGTATGCGCGGCGGCGGCACTGGCTGCTGTTGCCAAGGTGCCATAGCGCTATGCTTGGACGCATGAATTTCGAGCTTGAAGATTCCGAGATCGCGGCAATCAGCCTGCAGAACGGCGCGTTGCAGATCCGCTTTTCCGCTGCCCGTGTGCTTGACGGTGAACGAGCCGGGGCCGGCGAGGGCCTGTGGCAGCCGTTGCTATTGATATGCAGGCGCATCGCGCATACTGACAAAGCTTCGGAGGCGGATTTGACCCTGGTCCTGGCCGCCGCAGGCCGTGTTCGGCAAGCGCAGCTGCATATCGCCGGGCAGCGGCTGCGCGGTCTGCCTCTGCCTTTTGCCAGCGATGCGGATTTTGTGCTGGAGCTGGAAATGGGCGACGGCCTGTTCTGCCGGCTCAAGGGGCAGGGGCTTGCGCTGCAGGCCCTGCCCAGCCAGTCGCCGGTGGACTCCTACCAGTGCTGATGGCGCTCCTCGCCTTTGCATTGTTCTTGATACTGGGCACTGGCGCGGCCTGAATCAGAGGCGCCGGGCAAGGGCCGGCTGCCCTTGCCGTACAGCGCCAAGAGGGATGCGCAATCCTAGAACTCCAGGTTGTCTATGAGCCGGGTGCTGCCCAGGCGCGCCGCGCCCAGGGCCACCAGTTCGCCGCCACGCGCATCGGCCGGTGTCTGCAGATCGCTGCGCTGGCGCACGCTCAGATAGTCGGGCTCCCAGCCCTTGGCGCGCAGCGCGGCCATGGCCTGCGCTTCGAGATCGGCCAGATTGCCGCCCCGGCGCGCGGCATCTGCCAGGGCCTTGAGCGCCTCGGACAGCGCCATGGCCTGCACACGCTGTTCATCGCTGAGGTAGCTGTTGCGTGAGCTCAGGGCCAGGCCGCTGTCGGCGCGCGCCGTGGCGCAGCCGATGATCTCTATGGGCAGGGCGAACTGCTGCACCATGCGGCGGATCACCATCAGCTGCTGATAGTCCTTCTGCCCGAAAACGGCCGTGCCGCCGCCAGTGGTGGCAAACACGGCCTGGAACAGCTTCATGACCACGGTGCAGACGCCGGTGAAGAAACCGGGGCGGAAGTGGCCTTCCAGAATGTCGGCCAGCTGCGCATCAGGCTGGATCTTGAAGGTCTGCGGCTCGGGGTAGAGGTCTTTCTCCCTGGGGGCGAAGACGATGTCGCAGCCTTCAGCTTGCAGCTTGGCGCAGTCGGCATCGAAGGTACGCGGGTAGCTGTCGAAGTCTTCGTGAGGCAGAAACTGCAGGCGGTTCACGAAGATGCTGGCCACGGTCACATCGCCATGCTGGCGGGCGTGGCGCACCAGGGAGAGATGGCCCTCGTGCAGATTGCCCATGGTGGGCACGAAAGCAGGGCGGCCGCGACCGGCCAGTGCGGCGCGCAGGTCGGCGATGGTGTGAACGATTTGCATGACTCAAACAGTGGGGGAAAACAAAAACAAAAGCCCGGGCTCACCAGGCGTGCAGGGCATTGTCGGGGAAGCTGCCATTCTTGACGGACTGCACATAGGCTTCCATGGCGCCCTTGACGCTGCCGGCATCGGCCATGAAGTTGTGCACGAACCTGGCCATCTTGCCCAGGTTCACGCCCAGCATGTCGTGCAGCACCAGAACCTGGCCGGCCGTGCCATTGCCCGCGCCAATGCCTATGGTGTGGCACAGCGGCAGCTCCTCGGTCAGCTGGGCGGACAGGGCTGCGGGCACCATCTCCAGCACCAGCATGGAGGCCCCTGCGTCCTGAAGCTCCAGCGCATGCTGGCGCAGCGTAGCGGCGGCCTCTTCGTCCTTGCCCTGGACGCGGTAGCCGCCCAGTGCATGCACGGTCTGCGGCGTCAGTCCCAGGTGGGCGCACACGGGCACGCCGCGATCGACGAGAAAGCGCACGGTGGGCGCGGTCCAGCCACCGCCTTCGAGCTTGACCATATGGGCGCCGGCCTGCATCAGCTGGCAGGCGCTGCGCATGGCCTGCTCGGGACTTTCGGCATAGCTGCCGTAGGGCATGTCGGCAATCACCCAGGCCGTGGCCTGGGCGCGGTGCAGGCCTCGCGTGACGCTGGCCGTGTGATAGGCCATATCCTGAAGCGTCACGCCTACGGTGCTGTGCAGGCCCTGGCAGACCATGCCCAGCGAGTCGCCGACCAGGATGCACTCCACCCCGGCCGCGTCGGCCACCGCGGCAAACGTGGCGTCATAGGCCGTCAGCATGGTGATTTTTTCACCGGCCGCGCGCATCTGAGCCAGGCGCGGCAGGCTGACGGGGCGGCGCTGGGGCTGGGGAGAAGAGGGGGGGATGGTTCCGTAAGGCGTGCCGGTAGCGGTCATGGGGTGTCTCCTGGTCTTGTCTATGGCTGGGCCCCGCAGAAAAGCCTGCAGGCAAATTTGCCCGCGAGTCTATGCGATGCTGCGCTGCAGCGCCACGTTGAAAAAGGGTATGGCTGCTGTCAGCCACCTTAATATGCTGTGTGGCCATGCATTGCATGGCCCTGCGTTCTGCGGCCTTCCATTTCTTTTTGCACAAGGTTGTTCATGTCCATGCTCGAGTTCCCGCAGCCCTCGGTTTCAGCGCCTGTGTCAGCCGTTGCCTGGCAGGGATTGCGCAGCGTGAGCTGGCTGGAGTCGCTGTCCGACGAGAGGCTGTCCGTGCTGGCGGGGCAATGCCTTTGGCACCGGCTGGAGTCGGGACAGGTGCTGCACGGGGCCTATACCGATGAGCGCATATACATGCTGATCAATGGCCAGCTCAGTGTCGGCAGCTACAGCACCAGCGGGCGGGCCATGATTCTGGGTTATCTGGAGCCCGGTTTCTTTTTTGGTGCTTTCGCGCCCAAGTCCCTGGTCAGGCATGTGTCCGTGCAGGTGCAGGCCACGCATGAAAGCCTGGTGGCATCGCTTTCCAGTGCAGAGCTCGAAGCATTGATCATGAGCGATGTTCTGGTCATGCGGGCCGTGGTCCAGCGGCTCAGCGAGCTGGCCGGGGTGCTGGCGCGGCGTGTGGTCAGCCTGGGAACCCTCACGGTGCGCGGCCGCCTGCATGCCCAGTTGCTGGAGCGGGCCGAGATGGCGGGAATCGAGAACGACGAGGCCCTGCTGTCGCCGGCTCCGCGCCAGAACGATCTGGCCCTGATGCTGGGCACCAGCCGCGAAGAGGTCGCACGCGAGATGTCGCGGCTCACGCGCCTGGGCCTGCTCAGACGTGAGGGGCGCAATCTGCGTCTTTGCCGCGTCGATGGCCTGCGATTGCTGCTCGAAGAAGCGCATTGATTTCTCGCAATGTGAAATGAGTTTTTACGTGAGAAAACGCACAGACGGCCCATGGAGGCCGGGCGCATAGTTCAGTCGTGCACCGCGCGGCAGGTCTTTTTCCGCCGCTGCGCCGTTGAAAGGATTGAAAATGCGCTCCCTCACCCGTTTGTTGACCGCAGCTGTGCTGACCGCCAGCGCCGCGGTTGCCATGGCTCAAGACCTCCCCCAAACTTCCGTAACCTCCAGCAAAAGTCGTGCCGAAGTGATGGCCGACCTTGAGATGTACCAGCGTGCAGGTCTGGGCTATATGCCCACGCCTGCGGCTTATGTCGAAACAGAATTCAGCAACGAGTACCGCAAGGCCTATGCCGAATACCAGCGTCTGCTGGCCAGCCCCGCCTACACGGCTGCCGTGGCCAAGTACCAGTCGCAACTGGGCGGCAAGTAACAGAGTTCTCTCTTAGCCATCCGACAGAGGTGGCCTATTGGTGGATGCGCGCTGAGGGATTCCTTCAGCGCTTTTTTTTATGCTGGCAATGCCAGGCTGATGGATATAGCAAGTTTGATAGCATTCGGCGCATATCGATAGTGTGCTTGCAGGTGATCTGACTTGAAAACCGTTCTTGATTTCACCGCTCCCTGGCAGGCGGGTGCAGCCCGTCTGCAGCATGGCTTTGGCCAGCCCGAGCAGGTCTTGCAAGCGCATCGGCCCGAGGACGTGCCAGCCGTGCTGGAAGCCGTGCAGCAGGCTGCGGAGCAAGGCCTGTGGTGCGTGGGGTGGCTGGCCTACGAGGCGGCTGCAGCTTTTGACCGTGCCTATGCCGATGCCGTACATGCCTCCCCACCGGGTCAGCCGCTGGTCTGGTTCGGCCTGCATCGCGCGCCGCTGGCTGCCTGTGGGCAGAACCCGCCCGTGCCTTCTTCGGCAATACATTGGCAGACGGCTCTGAGCCGCGAACAGTTCGATGCCCATGTGGCGTGCATTCATGCGGCCATTGCGGCGGGCGACTGCTATCAGATCAATTACACAGCCCCCTTGACTGCAGAGCTTTCGGGTGAGAAAGAGTCCGACACTGCCGCACTGGCCCAAGAGCTGTTTGCAAGGCTGCAGCAGGCCCAGCCCGGAGGCTATGCGGCGCTGGTCGACAGCGGTGACATGCAGGTGCTGTCGCTGTCCCCGGAGTTGTTTTTCGACTGGGACGGCGAGCGGATTCTGACCCGCCCCATGAAGGGCACGGCGGCGCGCGGCAAGACCCCTGAAGCCGATGCGAGGGCTGCGCAAACCATGCGCGAGTCGGCCAAGGAGCGAGCAGAGAACGTGATGATTGTGGATTTGCTGCGCAACGATCTGTCGCGTATAGCCGTGCCGCACAGCGTGGAAGTGCCGCAGCTGTTTCAGGTCCAGGCGCTGCCGGCCGTCTGGCAGATGACCTCGGATGTGGTGGCACGCACGCGCTCGGATGTGCGGCTGGTGGATGTATTCGGGGCGCTGTTCCCTTGCGGCTCGATTACCGGTGCGCCCAAACGCCAGGCCATGCGCCTGATTCGCGAACTGGAGCCCGAGCCTCGTGGCGTCTACTGCGGTGCGCTGGGCGTGGTACGACCCGGGGCCAAGCCGGGGAGTATTCACGCAACTTTCAATGTTCCCATTCGCACAGTGGTGCTCAGGAACGGGCGCCTGAGCTGCGGCATAGGCAGCGGCATCACGGCCAGCGCCAATGCGGCCGATGAATGGATGGAATGGCAACACAAGCAGGCTTTTCTGAAGGTGCTGGAGCATGAACACGAATCTTGAGATTCTCGAAACCCTGGCGCTCAAGGATGGCCACTGGCAGAACTGGGCCTTGCATTGGGCGCGCCTGCAGATCACGGCGCAGCATTTTCGCTATCCCTTGATGCAGAGGCAGCTGGAGTCCGATATGGAGTGCATGGCCAGACAGACTCATGCCATGGGCGACTGGCGCGTGCGGCTGGCGCTTTCGATCACGGGTGAAGTGCAGATCACGGCCGAGCCCTTGCCGCCCACGGTCCAGCCTGTGGCATTGCAGCTGGCACATCAACCCATTGCGAACGCGGTGGCGCATAGCGATGTGGTGCGTTTCAAAACCTCGGTACGTCAGCATTACGACGCTTTCAAGCCCCAGGGCACCGGCATTTTCGATATCGTGCTTTTCAACGAGGACGGTCAGATCACCGAAGGCACGCGCGGCAATATTGCCGTGCAGCTGGATGGGCGCTGGGTCACCCCGCCGCTGCAATGCGGGCTGCTGCCTGGCGTGGGGCGGGCACTGGCCCTGTCCCAGGGCAGGCTGACAGAGCAGGTGGTGACGCTGCAAGAGGCAAACCATGCCAGCGGATGGGCCTTCATCAATAGCCTGCGTGGCTGGCTGGATGCTCGTTTGATCGTCTAGGCCTGGTTTGTTATCGTGCGGATGTATGCAACCTGGAGGAGTCTCAGCCATGGATGACGACGACTTTGATGCCCTGTATCTGGACCTGATGAAGGAATTCCTGGACACTGCTTCGCCCCTTCAGTGGCTGGCCGTGGTCACCACCATGAACTACGACAACGGCAGCGCGCTGCCGGACTGGATCAGCAAGCATCCCAAGCTGGAGCCGGCCGTTGCCAAGGCCTTGTACTGGTATCAGCAGCCGGGCTATTTCCAGCACTATGCTTCGCAGGACAAGGTACCCAGCATCAACCGCCCAGGCTGGGCCCGTGTGCAGGCGCTGAGCCAGCGCTTTGAACAGGGCAATCTTGCTCCCGCCACCATCGGCTGGGATCCGGCCAACGATCTGGCTTCGCCCACGGGCAATGAAAAGCACCCAGGCTATGACTGGACCAGCGAAGCCGTCAAGGGCGATGAAGCCAAATGGCAGATTCCGGCCATCATGCTGCAGGCCGTGCCCGGCGAGCAACCCGATATCTATGCCTATGTCGACGAGCATGGCTGGGAAGACGGGATGCCGCCCCATGTCCAGGAGGAGCTCAATGCCGCCATGGATGGAGATGAAGTCGAGGATGAGGATTAGCGCCTGCGCGCCCGGTTGCCGCGTTCACGCAAGCCTCTGCATGGGCGCTGTGGCGCATGAAACGGCAGATGGCCGTGCTCCGGATGAAGCCGCTGCCGCCGGGGGCGTAGCTGGGCCCGTTCAGGCAAGCCAGTGGCTGATGAGTGAAACAGCTCTGTGGGTATCTTCTGGCGATACCTTGTGAAGAATCTCTTGGCTTGAGAGAATGGATTTTCTACTATCCGTTCACCACAACTTCCGAGACAAGCTCATGAACTCTCAAGCCGTCACCAGCCACAAGCCTTCAGCCGCCTTTGTCGGTGCATCCTGGGCCGCCTTGCTGCTGGGCATCGCCGCCTTCCTGGTCGGGTTGTGGAATGCAGCCATGCAGCTCAACGAAAAAGGCTTTTACTTTGCCGTGCTGGTGCTGGGCCTGTACTCGGCCATCTCGCTGCAAAAAACCGTGCGAGACAAGCTCGAGGGCGTTGCCGTGACCGGCATTTACTACGGCATCAGCTGGGTGGCGCTGATCATTGCGGTGCTGCTTCTGGGCGCAGGTCTCTTCAACGCCACGTTGCAGCTCAGCGAAAAAGGTTTCTATGCCATGGCTTTTGCACTGGCCCTGTTCGGTGCGATTGCCGTGCAGAAAAATACCCGCGACAGTCTGAGCGCCGACGATGGAACAGCAGAGCGCAAGCGCAGCAAGAGTGAGCGCAGCGGCCCTGCCCTGGTAGTGACCGATCCCGCCAAGTCTGCCGATCTGCCCGAGCAGGTGGTCAATAACCGCTGAGCCGGAAAACGGGTTGACCGCTGAATCTCAGGCGCTCCTTTGGGGCGCCTGATTGCATTGGCGCAGCTGCAGCTGCTGCGCCACAAACTGCTTGAAGACTGCATGCAGTGTTGCATTGACTGGCCCATCTGCGGTCCAGTTGTGCAGCTGTGCCAGGGCCAGGGCCGCAGCCTCGAAGCTGGAGAGCTGCCCGGGCAGATGGGCCTTGCGGATGGCGTAGCCGGAGTCCTGCACGTCGCGCAGGGGCAGGCGCGGCAGGGCCTGCAGTGCGGGATTGAGATAGAGCATCTTGCGGCTTTTGCGCCAGGTGCCGTCGATGACTACCAGCCGAAGGCGCTCTGGCGGCTGCGGCCAGGGCAAAGGCAGGGGGCTGGCCGCAGCCAGCCCCAGGGCGGCATCCTGCTCTGCGGTATCGGGGTAGAGCAGCAGGCTGTGGCGTGGCGCACCATCGGTATCGGCCCAGCTGGCCCAGCTGCCATGGAGAGCCGCTTCCAGCTCGGCGGCATCGAATTCCTCGCCCACCATGACCCGGCTGTGCGGCAGACACAGATGCAGCAAATGCCCCGTGCCCTTGGCCTCATGCACTTCCATGGGATGCATGAGGATCAGCACCTCCACCTGGTGCGCAACCGCCTGGGCCAGCGAGCAGATGCAGGTGCGCAGCGCCCGGTGACAGTGGGGGCAGCGGGGACGAGGGTCAGGTCTGCTCATGATTCAAGAGCTGTTTGCGTCTTTGGTGCAGGTGATTTCTATTCAAGCCGACGTCCCTGATACAACAACGCCCGCAAGCATGGGCTGCGGGCGCTGTTGCGGGAGTCGTGAAGGACTTAGAGGCGACCCTTGAAGTAGGTGGCCTTGTCCATATCGGATACGTCCACGCTCAGCTGCACCACCACATCGGCAGGCTGGGGCACCAGGCGGCGCAGGACTTCGGCGATGCCGTCCGACATCTGCTTCTTGGCTTCAGTGCTGCGGCCTGCCATCAGCTGCAGGTGCACATGGACAAAGCCGCGCTTTTCGGGCTGGGTACCGATATAGACATGGTCCATGTTCAGGCGGGCAATACGGGCCTTCACATCGGCTTCATCGAGAACGGTGGGATGGGAACAGACCACTGCGTTGATATCGCGCATCAGTGCGCGCTCGTTCAGGCCGGTCAGGTTGTCGGTGTATTCAATATGCAGATGAGGCATGGAGTTCTCTCGCTCGGTGTTGGAGGCAAAAGCCGTTTTTACAGCATCTGGGTGGGCACTTTGTGGCGCAGCTCGACCTGTTTGTTGCTGTCGTCCACAAAGACCAGCTGGGGCTGGTGCTCGGCCACATCGCTTTCATGAACCTGGGCGAAGGCGGCAATGATGAGCAGGTCGCCCACGCTGGCGCGGCGAGCGGCCGAACCGTTGACGGAAATCATGCCCGTGCCGCGCTCACCCTTGATGGCGTAGGTCACAAAGCGCTCGCCGTTGTCGATATTCCAGATATGGACTTGTTCGTTTTCAGCAATGTTGGCGGCATCCAGCAGATCCTCGTCGATGGCGCAGGAGCCTTCGTAGTGCAGCTCGCATTGCGTGGTCTTGACGCGGTGGATCTTGGATTTGAGCAGGGTGCGGAACATGGTTGTCTCTCTGGGGCGCTTTGCGCGTTGCTGGAATGGGGCAGGCCTGTGCTTGCGAAAAATCACGCAAGTCTAAATGCGATCGGCAAAACCCATGTAGTTCATTGAGGGCATTGACAGGGAAATGCGGCGCCAGCGCATTCCCGATGTCGATAGCTCTGCCAGCCGCTCATGTAGGACGATGTGACGATTGTCGTTGTGATTGTTGTTTTGTTGCGATTTTAAGGGTTGTAACTAATGTTTCATTTTCACTTTGTTTAATGACTTTAGTCCCAGACGGGGCCCGTCCAAGGCAGGCCGTAGCCGTACTGCATGGGCTTTCTCATTTCTACAAACACAGTGAACAGCATGAAACGAACTCTTCTCGCCCTTGCCGCCCTGACCGTCTCCGCCGGTGCCCTGGCTCAATCCAGCGTTACCGTCTTCGGCGTGGCCGACGTGTCGGTGGCCCACATCTCCACGACCGGTAAAAGCGTTTCCGGCCTGGCCAACGGCGGCAACTCCAGCAGCCGTCTGGGCTTTCGCGGCGTGGAAGATCTGGGCGGCGGCTTGAAGGCCGATTTCTGGCTGGAAGGCAGCCTGAGCGTGGATGACGGCACGGCTTCCGGCTTCAAGTTCGATCGCCGCTCCACCGTCAGCCTGCTGGGCAACTTCGGTGAAGTCCGCCTGGGTCGCGACAAGACCCCCGCCTACCAGAACCTGGAGACCTTCCACGCCTTCGGTGACACCGGCATGGGGGCCATCAACGGCCATAACCTGATCAGCGGTTCGGCTGCAGGCACCTCCGAAGGCTCCAACCCCAAGCGCAACTCCAACGCCATCAGCTATCTGCTGCCCAAGCTGGGCGGCGTCTATGGTCAGCTGACCCACAGCTTTGGCGAGCAGGCCGACGACCACAGCCTGGCCAGCTCCACCGGCCTGCGACTGGGCTATGCCAACGGTCCTCTGAACGTTGCTGCAGCCTACGGTATCGCACGCGGCGGTACGGCTGCTGCTGGCGTGGACTACAAGACCATGAATCTGGGCGCCTCCTACAACTTCGGCGTTGTCACTCCCATGCTGCTGATCGCTTCCGATCGCGGCAACGGCAAGCGCGTAGACCTGTACAGCCTGGGTGTGAAGATGCCTCTGGGAGCCGGCGAACTGCGCGCTGCCTACACCTGGTACAAGGACAAGAAGCAAAACGATGCGGACTCCCAGCGCCTGGCCCTGGGCTATGGCTACAAGCTGTCCAAGCGAACCGAAATCTATGCTGCTGTGGCACGCATGAGCAACGACGACAAGGCTGCCCGCAAGCTGGGTTCGTCGCTGAGCCCTACACCCGCTGTGGGCAAGAGCCTGACGGGTTACGAAATCGGCCTGCGCCACAATTTCTAAGAGCATAGGCATCAGGGAGCTGCGGCGGCTGCCGCGCTCTCCTGCCTGATGATCTTGCCGAGTTAGGCCTCCTGGTGGGGAAGCCTTCTGACTCTCAGCAAGCTGGCCCCGCAATAGCGGGGCCTTTTTTTGGGATTTGTTTTGGGGTCTATGCGGGGCTGTATTCAGGACAGATCGAGCACGCAACCGTCGCCAATGCTGTCGCGCCAGACGCGGATGCGGCTGGGCGCAGGCTCGAGGTCGGCCAGGGCATTGGCGATGAAGAGACAGAGGTTTTCCAGCGTAGGCTTGCCCAGGCCCGGCACTTCATCGAGAAAGTGATGGTCGAGCTGATCGCGCAGCAGCTCCAGGCGCGCGCGCAGGTGGCCGAGGTCGATGACCATGCCGTTGTCCGGATTGCGCGGGCCTCTCACGCTGACTTCCGCCCAGTAAGTATGGCCGTGAATGCGGCGGCTGCTCTCGGTCTCGATAGCGCGCTCCAGGGTATGGGCGGCATCGAAGAAAAAACGCTGGTGAACGGTGAACTGCATATCAGTGATCGGTGACGCTGAGCATTGCCTTCGGCCTTTGAGCTGGGAACGGACCCCATGGCGGACGGCCAGCAAGGGCCGCCCCGCAGCAAAGGCCGTCGTCCCCCTGGGGGGAAGGCGCAAAGCGACTCAGGGGGGTCATCTAATTCCCGTGAGCTTATGGGTTTGCAGGCTCAGACGCCAGCCGGGGCGCTGCATGCATTGCTCGATACAGGCGCCAATATTGCTGCTCTGCTGGGCATTGTCCATGGGCTGCAGAAAATAATGCTGGAACCTGGTGCTGGCTTCAATGGCTTCCAGATCGAACGTGGGCTGAGGCCAGACCAGCTTGAGCTCCTGGCCGCTGCGTTGAATCCAGTCGGCACCGGCCTTGGGACTGATACACAGCCAGTCAATGCCATCCGGCGCTGCCACCGTGCCATTGCTTTCCACCGAGATACGAAAACCGCGCGCATGCAGGGCTGCGATCAGGGCCTGGTCGACCTGCAGCAAAGGCTCGCCGCCCGTCAACACCACCATGCGGTGCTGGCTGTCGTCGGCAGGCCACTGGCTCAGAATGCACTCGGCCAGTTCGTCGGCCGTGGAGAACTTGCCGCCAAGGGTGCCGTCGGTGCCGACAAAATCGGTATCGCAGAATTGGCAGATGGCGTTGGGCCTGTCCTGTTCACGGCCGGTCCACAGATTGCAGCCCGCAAAGCGGCAGAACACTGCGGGCATGCCAGCCTGGCCGCCTTCGCCTTGCAAGGTGTAGAAGATTTCTTTGACGCTGTATGTCATGTCGAATGTGTCGCGTCAAAGCGCGGTGGAACAAGGGGCCGCTACGCAGCAGCCCTGGATGTGAATGTAAGCCCTTGCTGAACTTCTGGTAGGCCATAGGGTTACAGAACTGTTGCCTTGCAACCGGTTTCAAGCCTCACACCGGGGTATAGGCCAGACGCACATAAATGGGCGCATAGGCTTCGGCCTGGGTGATTTCGATCAGCGTTTCCTTGGCCAGCTCCAGCATGGCGATAAAGGTCACCACCAGCACAGTCGAGCCTTTTTCCGGATTGAAGATGCGCTCGAACTCCACAAAGCGCTGACCCTGTAGCTGCTTGAGGATCTGGCTCATGTACTCGCGCACCGACAGCTCTTCGCGCGTGATCTTGTGGCTTTGCACCAGCTTGGCGCGCTTGAGGATGTCGCGCCAGGCGGCTTGCAGCTCGCCGATTTCCACATCCGGAAAGCGTGGTTGCAGGCTTTGCTCGATATAGACCGTGGCCTTGAGAAAGTCACGCCCGTAGGTGGGCAGCTGTCCCAGTTGCTGGGCGGCCAGCTTCATCTGCTCGTATTCGAGCAGGCGGCGCACCAGCTCGGCGCGCGGATCCTCGGCTTCCTCGCCGTCCTCCTGCTTCTTGGGCGGAAGCAGCATGCGCGACTTGATCTCGATGAGCATGGCCGCCATCAGCAGATATTCGGCTGCCAGCTCCAGATTGCGGCTGCGCACCTCGTCCACATAGGTCATGTACTGGCGCGTCACGTCCAGCATGGGGATGTCGAGGATGTTGAAGTTCTGCTTGCGGATCAGGTAGAGCAGCAAGTCCAGCGGGCCTTCAAAGGCTTCGAGAAAGACTTCCAGCGCATCGGGCGGGATATAGAGATCCTGGGGCAGCGCAAACAGCGGCTCGCCATACAGGCGTGCAAGAGCCACCTGATCGACAACCGAAGGCGACGGGTCAGGAGCGTCCGGGCTCTGGCCCGGCAACAGGGGCTGTTCTTCAGCCTCGCTCATGGTCTGCTATGGATTGCAGAGCTGAGCGCGCTTGATGAGTAAGCGCTGGAGGCTGATTTCATCGAAAATATCAGGAGTGGTTGGTCTGGTACACGTAGGGCTGTTGTTCCACGCGGCCGGCGCGCAGATCTTCCCAGACTTCATAGTTCACGTCCTTGTCCCACAGCAGGGCGCGACCGGCTTGCTGTTGCTTGTCCAGCTCGGGCTTTTGCTGCTTCAGGTCGTTGATGAAGTTGGTGGTGTCGGAACGGTAGTCGGGGCGACGGAAGAAAGACATATGTGTAAAACCTCTCAGAACAGCGGATTTTAGCCCGTCGCGGACGCCAGGCCCGCTCTGGGCTATTAGAACGTGCTTGCGATCTCTACGCGGCCGCGTTGGAGCGCAATCGGGATGAGTTCGAAGCGATGGCTCGCCGCTTGCACCGGCGTGCAAGCAAGAGACTGCGCGCAGAAATCGCCCGATTTCGCGCCAACCCTGCGGGACCGTGTCTTTGCGGACGCCCGGTCAGGGACGCCCGGTCAGGGACGCCCGGTCAGGGACGCCCGGTCAGGGACGCCCGGTCAGGGACGCCCGGTCAGGGGCGGTATGCGGCGTTGCCTCGCCGGCCGCGCCAATCCTCGAATAGCACGGCTATTGCTGCGGTATCGCGCGGGGGGCCGCCCCCTTGCATCCCATCCCGCAAAGCCTCTGTCGCGGCGCGAGGAAATTGCAAGCTCGTTCTTATAGATCCTTGAGACAGATCTGCGCGAACTCCTTGCAGTCGTCCGAGGCCAGGGGCGAATCGACGATCTTGCGCAGCACGGCTGCAAATTCGGCGGCTCCGACCGGGTTCGGGTCGCCGCGCTGAAAGTCTTCATCCACGCGCATGGTGCGGTCCAGCCAGCCTATCACCTGCACGCTGGGTTGGCGCTCCAGCGATGCCAGCAAGGCCGGGGTGTAGGCGGCCATGGGGTGCTCCTCGATCAGGCTGCCGAACGGGCCGGGGCCACCGTAGTCCAGTTCGGGATAGGTTTCAATCAGCGTCAGGATATGCGGCAGAACCTGCTCCAGTGCGGCGTCCTGCAGTGTCTCCAGGTGTTCGTAGACGGGATCGATGATCAGCCATTTGTCCTGCTGGTCCCGGGCCGCCTGCGCGGCGTTGGTGAATTGGAAGAACAGTTGCTCAAGGGTTGTGTTCACGAGGGGTAGCTCCGTTTTAACAAGCGTTTGCAAAAGTGGCGCGCGTGCGCGGGTGGCTTGCTGTCAGAATTCGCATTCTGTCTGGCAAGCATTGTGATTCAAGCCCATGAATATTTTTTCCCGTGTGACGGCGGCCCTGGCGGCGGCGGCGATCAGCACCCTGGCACTGCTGGGCTGCGACGATCAGAAGATCAAGGAGCTGGAGGAAGGCCTGTCCACCGAGGCCGATGTGCGCGCGAAGTTTGGCGAGCCCGAGCGCATCTGGAACGAAGAGGATGGCTCGCGCACCTTTGAGTACAACCGTCAGCCGGCCGGTGCCAGGAACTACATGATCACCATAGGTACGGACGGCAAGATGAGCGCGCTGCGTCAGGTGCTGGCTCCGCATGTGTTTGCGAGGGTCGTGCCCGGCATGGAGGAGAACGAGGTGCGCCGCATGCTGGGCAGGCCCGCCAAGATGATGACTTACAAGCTCAAGCAGGAAACAGACTGGGACTGGAACTACATCGATCCACCCACACGCGAGATGCAGTTCACAGTGACCTTCGGCTCCGATGGCCGGGTGCTGCGCACACTCAACCGCGAACGCCTGCCCGACGAGTCGCGAGGCTGATCGCCAGCAAAGCCGATTGATTTGTCCAAAGCCCTGTTTGTGATGATGCAGACAGGGCTTTTTTCCCTTCGGTCGGAAGAGGGCATGAGTGCTGTAGTGGCGGAGGGCGTTGAGGTGCTTCCGAATTGATAGCTTTTAGTGCTTGTCCTGTAAGTGATGGAAGTCGAAAAGCTTGAAGCCTACGACGGAACTGCGCCTGATATTCCCCTTCGAGATTTGTTGCGTTGCAGCAAATCATGTGCATACAGCATGAGTCCATCCGTAAAATTAAGGGGTTTCCCGGTGTTATCCGCGCCGGCTCGCCCCGATCTTTATCGAGATCATGGGCATCAATCTTGCTGTCTTACCCGACATGTCCACACCGCTATCTTCTTCCGCCAGCTCTGCTCTGGTCGGCAGCATCGATGCCGCCGCTGCTTCCGGGTCTGTCAGCCCGGGCCTGCGCCATGGTCGCTTCGAGGACGCGCAGGCCCTGTTCACGGGCTCGCTGTTTGTCTCCATCACCATGATGCTGTTTGCGCAGGCGGGACTGCTCACGGGCAGCACGGCGGGCATTGCCTTTTTGCTGCACTATGTGACGGGACTGCCTTTCGGCGCCATCTTCTTCGTCATCAATCTGCCGTTTTACTGGTTTGCCTGGAAGCGCATGGGCGCGGAGTTCACGATCAAGACCTTTGTCTCGGTTGCCATGCTGGCGCTGATGGCCGATGTGGGCCCGCGCTTCATCCATATCGACTACCTGAATCCGCTCTATGCGGCCGTGGCTGGAGGCTTGCTCATGGGGTCGGGTTGCCTGTTCCTGGCGCGGCACCATTCCAGCCTGGGCGGGGCCACGATCGTCTCGCTCTATCTGCAGGACCGCTACGGCATTCGCGCCGGCAAGGTGCAGATGATGATCGACTGCACTGTTGTGCTGCTGGCGCTGGCCATCGTGCCGCTGGAGCGTGTGGCGTATTCGGTGCTTGCGGCGGTGATCATGAGCATGTTCCTGTGGATCAGCCATCGCCCAGGTCGCTATCAGGGCAACTGAGGCCTGCCATCCATGAAAAAGCCCCGCCCCGGTGCAAGCCGGGCGGGGCTTTTCATCGCAGGGCCGCCCCAAGATGAAAACGCCGGGGCCGCCTAGGCCCTCTTGGAGGGACCACGGCCCCACATAGTGGGCAAGTGCGGGGAGCCATTTTTCATGGGGCTTGTCATCAGGCGACGCTGATCGTCTTCTGCGCACTCAGCGTCTGGCCCTGCTCGTCCTTCCACTGCATATTGAGCTCGCCACTTTCCCGGGCGACAAAGGTGAACTCGATATAGGGGTTTTGGGCAATCGAAATGCCGGGCTCCCAGCTGAACAGCAAGGTATTGCCCAGCCGGGCTTCGAAACGGCTCACGATATTGCGCGGGCGCACCTTGCCCGTGGCCGGGTCGGTGCGCAGACCGCTTTCCATGACATGTTCCATCTGCGCGCGCACGCGCAGCACTTCGCCTTTCTTGGGGTTGGCGTTGCTGACCCAGACGCGGGGTGGTTTATTCATCAAAATTCCTTTCAGTTCACGCATCCAGGGTGAATCTGGAAGCCGCTATGCCCGAATTAGCAGGGGGCCTGAGTCCAGCAAGCGCCGCGCAAAGGCCGCCCTGCGGCGCTGGCGCTGTCCCCCTGTGGGAGAAGGCGCGAAGCGACTCAGGGGGATTCCTAGATTCACATGCCGCAGCCGCTGGCGGCCACGGTCGTCGCCTGTTTGGCGACCAGTATCTTGCCGCTCTTCATGCGCGCCAGTGCGTGAACGGTCTGCGACTGGGACAGGCGTATGCGCACCGCCGCCTCGGCCACTCCGGCCGCTGCGGTGAACTGCATGCGGCAGGCCAGCGGCGAGGGGTTGAGTTCGGCCAGCACAATGACCTCCTCGCACCAGTCCTGATCGGTGACGGGCAGCGTCACCTTGACCTTGACGGGCACGGCACTGGGGTTGTCGGCCAGCACGGGCACCTCCAGCTGCAGGCCTTCGGCCAGGCCTGGCTTGCCGCCCGTGAACTGCTCCATGGCTTTCCTGAACTCGGCCGGGTTCGGCGCCAGTGGCCCGACCAGCGGAGTCTTGGCGGCGCTGCTGGCTTGCGCCAGAGCCGATGCGGGCAGAGCCAGACTGGCCCCGGCTGCCGCCGCGCTCAGCACCATGCTTCTACGGGTGGTGTTCTTGAACATTGCTTCTCTTCAATCCAATTAACAAAACTTCAAAACTCACACCGGCTCCAAGTGAGAGACGCCAAGCAAGAGCCGCCTCGCGGCGAGGGCGTCGTCCCCCTCCCGAAGAGAGAGGGGGAAGCGGCAAAGCCGCTCAGGGGGAGACTTAAGTGCCCAGGAAATCACCGAACTTGCCGTTGATCCAGGCAAAGTCTTCCTTGACCAGCTCGGAGGTGCGCACGTCCATGTCGATCTGGGTCTGGTTGACCTGGCCGCTGGCGTCCACCTCGTATTCGAACTTCACCGAAATTTCCTCCTGAGGGTCGCCGTTGACCATCATGTAGCAGAGGTTGTCGGGCAGCCGGGCAACGACCTCCTTGCCGGCCACACGCTCGGCAATGTTCCGGGCGACGATCTTGCCGATGTAATTGGCCACATGGCCGCTCTTGGGGTAGTGGCCGAACTGAGGCGAGATCGCGCCCATCAGATCGCCGACAAAATACACGCGGTCATCGCTTCTGGCATGAAACAGACGATTGTGCATGTCGGCCCAGCCCGTGGGCTTGCCGGTGGCGGCATCCTTGCCTATCAGGTCGGCCTTCCAGACCATGTCGGCGGCCTGGTGGGGCGGCATGAGGATGGCGTCGTCGAACCTGAAGTCACCCGCAGCGGTCTTGATCTGCTTGTTGAAGGGGTCCACTTCCTTGACGCCGGCATTGGGCACATGGGTGATGATGTCTGCGTACAGCTCTTCGAAAGCCTGCTTGTAGCCCACGCCGATAGGTGCAATCTTGGGCTTGGGGTCGAGAATCAGGATCTTGCCGGGAATCTTGTTCTTCTTGATATGCCAGGCGATCAGGCAGGCGCGCTCATAGGGCGAGGGCGGGCAGCGATGCGGCGGAGGCGGCAGTGTCATCACCAGCGTGCCGCCCTTGAAGTTTTTGACCTTGCTCTTGAGCGAGAGCATTTCCTGGTTGGGGATGTAGGCGTTGGGGAAATGGGTGCGCGTGTACTCGATGGCGTGCTGGTCGTTGCCGAACCAGGCCTCGTAATCATTGCGAATGCCGCCCGAGAGAATCAGGAAGTCGTACTCGATCAGGCCATGGGCCGTGCGCACCAGCTTTTTGTCGCGCTCGAAGCCCGTGACCTCGGTCTGCAGCAGCGTGTAGCCGTATTTGTTGGCCGGGTGCAGCATGTCGCGGTTCACGAAGTCCGTGCCTACGATGTCCACCAGCCACTTGTTGCTCATGGGGCCGGACCAGAAGGTCGGATTGCGCTCCAGCAGCACGACGTCGGAAGCAGGAATCAGCTCGCGCAGATAGCGTGCCGCCGTGAGGCCACCCCAGCCGCCGCCGCAGATCACGATGCGCGGACCTTTGCCCTTGCGCGGCAGGATGGGCGACTGGCTGCTGACGATGGCGGGTCCAGCCATTGCCGGGCCGGCAGCGGCGCCCAGGGCGAGTGCGGGCGGAGTCCAGAGGAAATGGCGACGTTGCATGAGCATTGCTCCTTTAATGAGAATGGGGCCTGATCGAGGCCCGGGATTCGGGGGAGGGAAGCAAGCTTGGGCGCAGCGCGATGGGATTGCCTCTCAGCCGACACGCGGCACAAGCAGAGCTGGTGGCTGGAGATTCTAGGAGCAGGCCCTGATCCGGAATCGGCGAATACCCAAGCGAAGCCAGCGCTATTGCTGGCGCAGCAGGCGCAGGCTGAGAAGCGCTCCGAGCAGGATGCCGGCAACGGCCGCAAAACTGGCCAGCGACAGCGTGGACAGCCCGCTCAGCCCCTGACCAATGGAGCAGCCTGCGGCCAGCACGCCGCCAACTCCCATCAGCAGGCCGCCACCGGCGCTGGCTGCCAGGCGGCTGGTGCTGTCAAAGCCCTCCCAGCGCGCAGTGCGGCTGCCAAGGGCTGCGAGAAAGGCACCGGAGAGCACGCCCGCCGTCAGCGCCAGGCCTATGCCGGGCTCGCGTCCCACGGACAGTTGCAGATAGAGCAGGGCCTCGGCAATCGGGCCGATGAAGCTTAGCGAGGTGAGGCGGGCCGGCTCGAACTCATCGACCCCGATATGCGCAGTCAGCCACCAGCCGGCAGCCACCAGCAGGCCTATGAGCAACGCGCTGCCCCACTGCAAGCGGCTTTGGCGCAGGCCGGGACGCAGCAGGGCGTAGGCCAGCAGCAGCAAGGCCAGCCCAAGCGTCAGCAGCCATCTATTCAGGGAAGACAGATAGGCGGGCAGGGTGGCCTGGGCCAGCGTGAGGGGGGCGAGGGCCTGCAGCCACAGGCGCAGAGGCGTCAGCACACCGGTCATGGCCAGTTGCGCGCCCAGCGCCAGAAACACCAGGGTGATCAGAGAGCGCAGATTGCCGCCCGCCAGCAGTACCAGAGAGCGCGCCCCGCAGGCGCGGGCCAGCACCATGCCGACGCCAAACAGCAAACCACCTATCAGCACGCCAGCCATGGAGAAGCTGGGCCGCGCAATGGCGGCCTGGCTCAGATCGAGCATTCCCAGAGCCTGCAGCCCCTGGGAGGCCAGCAAGGCCACGGCCAATGCCAGGGCAAAGGCCTGCAATGCAGGTGCCTGGCCCGCAGCGACTTCGGTATCTCGCCCCATTTGCTGGCGCAGCCCGCGCAGCAGACAGAAACGCCCCAGCCGCGCGGCGACGCCGAAGGCCATGCCCAGCAGAAAAACAGACCACAACAACATATCGATGACTCAAGCAAGGCAAGCGGCAGCGCCGCCTTGAAATACGGCTGCTGCCGGCTTGGGACGCGCTGGGGAGGGCGCGTCAGCGCCTCAGGGCCAGCAAACAAACAGACCACAACAACATATCAGTCGTTCAATAAAGCAGATGAGGGCGGGTGGCAGAGATTGGCACCAGACGCATGAAGCGTGAACCTTCGCTCGGGCTGGCGAGCAAGGGCCGCCCCGCAGCAAAGCCGGCGTCCCCCTTCCCGCAAGCGAAGCGCCACGAGAGAAGGGGGAAGGTGCGTCAGCGCCTCAGGGGGAAGCCTCTATTCACCCACCCCAGATATCCGCGCTGATCGCCTTGTACCAGGCTGCGCCGTAGTCGGCCTCGGCCTTGCGGAAGGCGGCATCGCCGTTCATGGGGCTCACGCCGCCGGAGTCGGGCACTTCAATCAGCTTGCCCGCTGCCGTGCGGTAGACGCCGGCCACGGAAATGCCGTAGTCGGTGCCGATCAGGCTGTAGCAGGTGTTGGCAAAGGCCGCTGCAGGCAGGGGGCTGCCGCTCAGCTCGGCGGCAATCGCGGCAGCAGCCACCTTGCCTTGCGTATTGGCGGCAAAGCCGGACTTGGGCATGGGCGCCGCAATCGTGGCGTCGCCCAGCACATAGACATGCCGGACCTGGGTGGATTCAAAGGACTCTGGCTTGACGGGCACCCAGCCGCTGGCGTTGGTCACGCCGGCGCGGTCGGCGATAAAGCCGGCCTTCTGGGGCGGGATGACGTTGAGCACATCGGCCTTGTGCCTGGTGCCGAACGCGGTTTCCACTTCCAGGTTCTTGGCATCCACGCGTGTGACCTTGCCGTCATCGGCCTGCTTGACCCATTCGATCATGTCGCCATAAAGCGCCTTCCAGCCCTGGATGAACAGACCTTGCTTGGAGAAGGCATCCTTGTCGTCCAGCAGCAGAATCTTGGACTTTGGTTTGTGCTGCTTGAGGTAGTGGGCCACCATGGCCGCGCGCTCGTAGGGGCCGGGCGGGCAGCGGAAAGGGTTGGCAGGGATGACCATCACGAACTTGCCGCCGTCGGGCATGGCTTCGAGCTGCTTCTTGAGCAGCTGGGTCTGCGCTCCGGCCTTCCAGGCATGGGGGGCGAGCTGCGCGGCCGCCTCGTCATAGCCCTCCAATGCATTCCAGCGCATGTCGATGCCGGGCGAGAGCACCAGCTTGTCATAGCTCAGCGCCTGACCGTTGGACAGCAGCACGCGCCTGGAGTCGGTCAGGACCTGGTCGGCACTTGCATGGACCACGTTCACGCCGGCCTTGCGCAGACCGCCGTATCCGTGGCCTATGCTGTCCCAGCTGCGCAGGCCGGCCAGGTACAGATTGGAGAAGGGGCAGGTATGGAAGCGCTCGGCCGGCTCCACCAGCGTGACCTGGATATGCGGCGCGAACTGGCGCAGATAGCGCGCAGCCGTGGCTCCGCCAAAGCCGCCGCCGATCACGACCACATGGGC
Source organism: Comamonas testosteroni (assembly GCF_014076415.1). NCBI lineage: Bacteria > Pseudomonadati > Pseudomonadota > Betaproteobacteria > Burkholderiales > Comamonadaceae > Comamonas > Comamonas testosteroni. The sequence continues at coordinate 4,827,142 of NZ_CP043568.1, read as the reverse complement.
CGAAGCTGCCTTGGCCTGCACGATGGCGGGCACGGCGAAGCTGGCTGCGCCGGCGGCGGCACCACCGAGAATTTGACGACGATTGATCTGCATTTACTGGCCCTTCTTGCTGAACCACTGGGCCAGCGCTTTGAGTTGCTCATCGTCGTAGCCCTTGGCCAGACGGGTCATGACGGTGGCGTCCTTGGCGGTGCCGGCCTTGAAGGCCTGCAGGCGCTGCAGCAGATGAGCCTCAGGCAGACCGCGCAGCGGAGGAATGACGCCCGTGGAGCGGCCGTCCGGGCCGTGGCAGTTGGCGCAGCTGGCAGCCAGCACGGCCACATCCTGCACACGCAAAGAGGTTGCGGCAGAGCTGGCCAGGCCGGGCAGCGGCGCTGCCAGGGCAAAAGCCAGCCATAGCGCAGAGCGCGCCGAAGTGAGCAAGGGTTTCGATCGCATGGGGCCTCCCGTTGTCCCCACGCAAGGCCGCGTGGGGGATTTATGACCTCGATGCCTGAATGTGCGCGGCCTTTGTTATGTGTGGCGAATGTCGGGCATTCTTCTGGGCAGGGGCGGCGCAGGCAGAGCTGATGGAGTCGGATTCTAGGAAGCGGGCCAGCTCTGACAAGCTCAATATCCCGGTGGTGTAACAGGAAGTTATTGGTTATTTAGTTATGCACTGCGCTTGTGCTTGCGAGGGCGCGCGAGGTCATGAAAAAAACCGCATTTCGCTATCTTATATGTAGCACGATGCGGTTTCCTGTGAAAGGTTGCAGGCGGTTCTTCAGTATTGCTGCGGCAGTCCGTCAGAGGGCGCGGAGGGCGTGGTGTTGGCGGTCGCTGCCGGCATTTCTGCCGCTGTGGGAGCGGTGGCCGAGGGATCGCGGTAGCGAATATTCACGCCGCTGGTATCGGGTGGGTCGTCATCCATCATGGCATCGGCAGCCTTGCCCACGCCCTTGCCCACGATCTTGGCCGTGCCGATGGCGGCATCGGCGGCCAGACCCACGGCCCCGGCCGTCACGCTGATGGCGGTGCCGGTGACGGCGATCACGGTGCAGCCCGGGAGCGCCAGGCTGAAGCAAAAAGCCCCCAGGGCCAGGAAGCGCGGGAGCTTGCGGGGCATGCAAAGGGAAGAGCCCAGCTCGGGGGCTGCGAGCAAGGGCCTGAGGCGGCCCCGCCGCCTCGCGGCGAAGGTGTCGTCCCCCCGGGGGGACGGAGCCGAAGGCGACTCAGGGGGGATCATGAGATCAATGAATCCGCATGCCGGGCATGGCGCCGGGGAAGGGTTCCAGCACATAGATGCCGGGGTGGGCCTTCTCGTCGGCGTGGCTGGCGGCCAGCACCATGCCTTCGGACAGGCCGAACTTCATCTTGCGTGGTGCCAGATTGGCCACCATCACCGTCAGCTTGCCCTGCAACTGCTCGGGCTGGTACATGCTGCTGATGCCGCTGAACACATTGCGGGTCCTGGGCTGGCCGTTCTCGTCCTTCTCGCCCACATCCAGCGTCAGCTGCAGCAGCTTGGTCGAGCCTTCAACCGCCCTGCATTCCAGAATCCTGGCGATGCGCAGATCGACCTTGGCAAAGTCGTCGATGCTGATGGTCTCGGCCAGCGGCTCACCGCCGGGGGCATTGGGGTCGATCACGGGCTCGGCCTTCTTGGCGGCCTTTTTCTCGGCTTTGGCGGGTTCGGCTGCGGGGGCTGCCTGGCCCGAGCCTGCAGAAGATGGCGCTTCAAACAGGGCTTCGAGCTGCTTGGGATCGACGCGCTGCATCAGATGCTGGTAGATGCCGATCTGGTGGCCCGCGCCCAGGGGCTTGACCACGTCGGCAAAGCTCTCGGGCGGCACGATGAGGAATCGTGCCACTTCTGCGGCCACGCCGGGCAGGATGGGGCTCAGGTAGATGGTCAGGATGCGGAAGGCTTCGATGCAGGTCGTGCACACATCGTGCAGGCGGGCATCCATGCCTTCCTTCTTGGCCAGTTCCCAGGGCTTGTTGGCGTCCACATAGCTGTTGACCTTGTCGCACAGCAGCATGATCTCGCGCGCAGCGCGGGCCGAGTCGCGGCCTTCGTAGGCGGCGACGATGGCGGCTTGCTGTTCGCGCAGCGCGGCCAGCAGGGCCTGGCCGTCTTCGCTTACATGACCCAGCCTGCCGTCAAAGCGCTTGCTGATAAAGCCTGCAGCGCGCGAAGCGATGTTGACGTACTTGCCGATCAGGTCGGAGTTGACGCGCAGCATGAAGTCTTCGGGATTGAAGTCGATGTCTTCGTTCTTGCCATTGAGCTTGGCGCCCAGGTAGTAGCGCAGCCACTCGGGGTTCATCTTGAGCGACAGGTACTTGAGCGGATCGAGGCCGGTGCCGCGGCTCTTGCTCATTTTCTCGCCGTTGTTCACGGTCATGAAGCCGTGCACGCAGATCCTGGTCGGCGTCTTGCGGCCGCTGAACTTGAGCATGGCGGGCCAGAACAGCGTGTGGAAGGTGATGATGTCCTTGCCGATGAAGTGGTACTGCTCCAGGTCGGGGTCGGCCATGTAGGCGTCGTAGTCTTCGCCGCGTCGGTTGAGCAGTTCCTTGAGCGATGCCAGATAGCCCACGGGCGCATCCAGCCAGACATAGAAGTACTTGCCCGGCGCATCGGGAATTTCGATGCCGAAATAGGGCGCGTCGCGGCTGATGTCCCAGTCGTCCAGGCCTTCGCTGGTCGAGCCGTCGGGGTTGGTGCGCACGCCGAACCATTCCTTGATCTTGGCTGCCACTTCGGGCTGCACATGCTTGCCGTTCTGCGTCCATTCGGTCAGGAATTCTACGGCGCGTGGGTCGGAGAGCTTGAAGAAGAAATGCTCGGATGACTTCATCACCGGCGTGGCGCCAGACAGGGCCGAGAACGGGTTGATGAGGTCGGTGGGTGCGTAGACCGAGCTGCAGACTTCGCAGTTGTCGCCGTACTGATCCTTGGCGTGGCAGCGCGGGCATTCGCCCTTGATGAAGCGGTCGGGCAGGAACATGTTCTTCTCTGGATCGAAGAACTGCTCGATGGTGCGGGTTTCGATGAAGCCGGCCTTCTTCAGGTCCAGATAGATCTGCTTGGACAGCTCGTGGTTTTCGGCGCTGTCGGTGTTGCTCCAGTTGTCGAAGGCGATGTGGAAGCCGTCGAGGTACTGCTTGCGGCCGGCTGCGATGTCGGCCACGAACTGCTGGGGCGTCTTGCCGGCCTTTTCGGCGGCAATCATGATGGGGGCGCCGTGGGCGTCGTCGGCGCCCACGAAGTTGACCGCATTGCCCTGCATTCGCTGCGCACGCACCCAGGTGTCGGCCTGGATGTATTCCATGATGTGGCCGATGTGGAAGTTGCCGTTGGCGTACGGCAGGGCGGTGGTGACGAATAGTTTGCGTGCGGTCATGAGGAAACAGCTTTCACAGAGAACCCGTCATTCTAGAAGGGCTTGGCTCCAGGCTGCGGGCGCGGGTTTTGCTGCGGCGCCCGCCGAGATCGTTCGGGAACGGCGGTTGCTTTGTTTTTTATAGCTAATTTCGCATTATTTTTATAGTTTTCTATATTAAAACTATAAAAATTCTATGTATAAAAAGCGTTGTCAGCTTCAATATTGGGAGCGATAGCCTTCGGCTGCGTTCAGCCCACCGAAGGCCTTTTGTTGCGATACATGTCCTGGTCGGCCACCTTGAGCAGGCTTTGCGCATCCTGGGCATCTCTGGGATACAGAGCCTGCCCCACGGATGCGCCCACGGTCACGGCTTCGCCCTCGGGAATGCCTTGGAGCGTGCCCAGCGGCTGTTGCAGCGCATGCTCTATCTTCAGGCGCACGGCCTGTACCTGCTCCTCGTCGCTGACGCCGCGCAGGATGAGGATGAACTCGTCACCGCCCAGGCGGGCAACGACATCGTCGGGGCGCAGCAGATTGCGCAGGCGCAGGCTGATCTCGGCCAGTGCCAGATCGCCGTTGTCATGGCCCCAGCGGTCATTGAGCGGCTTGAAACGGTCCAGGTCCACAAACAGCAGGGCGAATGGGGCGGCCATGTTCTGGCCGGGCAGGGGGCGGGTGAGTGTGGTCAGAATATGCTGCAGTGCGCTGCGGTTGCTGGCTCCGGTCAGTGGATCGGTAAACAGGCTGTGACGCATGCGGTGGAAATTGTGGGCCAGCTCGCCAATTTCATCGCGGCGCTGCACTTCGATCGGCGTGTCGATCTCGCCCTGGCCCACGCTGCGCACGGCGCGGGTCAGCGAGCGCATATCGTTGGCCACGGCACCGAAGATGCGGGTTCCGATGACGACTGCCACGACCAGGGCCAGCAAGCCCAGACTGCCCACCAGGGCCATATGGCGGTAGACGCCGGCCAGCATGTCCTTGTGCGGTACGGCCACCACGGCCATCCAGTCCTGACCGGCTCCATTGCTCAGACGCCGGTAGGCAATGCGAATATGGTTGTGCCTGTCATCCTCGAGCAGGGCCGTGCCGGGGGCGCCGCTGGACGGCGAGGACTGGAAGGCACCCTGGATTCTGTCGTACACCGCCTGAATCAGCGGGTCCTGGCTGTTGGCGACGCTCATGCGCTCCAGCTTGCCGTCCTCGCGCCGGTGGATGTTGGGCATGCCGGTGGCGGCGATCAGGGAGCCGTCGGCCTCGATGATGAAGGCTCGGCCATGTTCGCTCAGGTGCAATCGGTTGACGAATTCGTTGAGCGCGCGAAGCGAAATATCAGTGGCAACCACACCCTCGAGACTGCCCTTGCTGGAGAGAATGCGGCGTGCGCGCGTGAGCACCAGGTCCTTGGCACTGAAGTCGATATAGGCAGGAGTCCAGATCACATCGGCCGACTCTGCCGCAAGCTTGAACCAGGGGCGCTGGCGCGGCTCGAACAGATTGGTTTCGGTGGATTCGTAGATCGGCTCGGCATGCATGCCGGCGACCTTGAAGTAGCTGCGGTGCTCGCCGGGTTGAGTCTTGAGGCGCAACTGGCCCAGCTCTGGAGCCACTCGCTTGAGAGCAATGCCCTGGCCCGCGATATTGGCGTAGTACACATAGTCATTGGGCCGGGTATGCAGCGAGGTCGCCACCCACAGCCGGGAGATCAGGTCGGGAATATGTTCGCGGATATCGGCAGCTACGGGCTGGCCGCTGGGAAACGCAGCCTCCAGCACGGCGCTGGACGGGTACAGGTGGCGATCCACGATCAGCGCGATACGCTCTGCTTTCTCTTCCATCACCTGCTCGGACAAGGCGGACACCGTGTTGCTGCCTGTCCAGTACCAGAGCATGCCCAGGGCCGATGTCAGCAGCGCAATCAGGGCAACAAAAGGCAGGATCAGCGAAAGCTTGAGCGATTTGGAAGCGCGGATGGGCTGTGGGGATGGAGTCACTAGGCGGTTGTAGAAAAGATGATGCAGATCATGCAAAGTGTCTCACGCATCATTTGCCTGGTTTCTTTCGCATCATTAACATTTGTTACATTCTTGAGGCCAACCCAGGAAGGCGCACAGCTCCTCACTTCGGGCCAGCGCGTCTTTGCGGCCCAGTGCTATCAGTTCACGGGTATAGCCTTGCTCAAACAGCAGGTAGCTCGCCAGCGCGCCATCGCGCATGGGGTTGCCCGTGCCGGCGCGCACGCCCAGCGTGGCCAGCAGGGTGCGCACCGGCCGCGGCAGCTTGTCGATGTGGCGCGTGGCAATATCGTCGATGCGCTCGCTGGGGGTGATGGCCAGTACCTCGATAGGGCGCAGCCGGCTGTGAATGCGCTCTGCCGGTGAAATCAGGCTCAGTGTGTGATTGATGCGTTCGGCACGCTCTATGTCCACAGCCAGCGTGTCCAGAAAAATGCTGGACAGCGCGTGCCCGGCCACCTGGGCCAGAGTGGGATAGCTGGCATCGACCTGCGGCTGGCTGCTCACAGGCTCGTGGCGTCTGCCCGCGCCGACGACCAGCAGTTTGCTGGCACCTAGATGAATCGCTGGGGCCAGGGGCGCAGTCTGGCGCATGGAGCCGTCGCCGAAATGCTCGAGATGTCCGTCCATGGGCAGCGGTATGGCTGGAAAGATGAAGGGCAGGGCCGACGAGGCCAGCAGGTGGTCGGCGGTCAGCAGGGTCTGCACGGCCTTGCGCTGGTCGCGCACCCAGGGGCTCAGGGCCTCGCGGGTCTGAAAGAAAGTGATGTGCTGACCGCTGCTGTAGCTGGATGCGGTGATGGCAAGGGCGTGCAGATGACCGCTGTCGATGAGCTGTGGAATGCGCTCGAAAGGCATGAGGCCGCTGTTCATCAGGGTTTTCAGCGGAGTATTGTCCAGCAGCGAGCGCGGGCGCATGCGGCTCCAGCGGGCCAGCGCCCAGCCCAGCGACAACAGCGTCAGCCAGCGTGCTCCGCTGCGCAGCACGCTGAGCGAGTCGGCCTTGTAGATTTGCTCGGTATGCATATGGCCCCAGACATGCAGCATGCGCCGCACTGCGCTGTCAAAGGCATCGGCATGGCAAGCCAGGGCTGCGACATTGATGGCGCCTGCCGATGTGCCTGCAAGCACTGGAAAGGGATTGGGGCCATGCTGCAGACCGCGAGCGCGGCGCAGCTCGGCGATGGCGGCCAGCACGCCGACCTGATAGGCAGCCCGGGCGCCGCCGCCGCTGAGCAGCAGGCCGGTCTGCCCGATGCTGGAGCTCGGGCCTACGGAGTTCTGCCGCTCTGCTTCGGCAAGACTGGGGGGGAGGGTGGGAGAGAACTGCACTGCCGCCATGGCAGCAGTGTGCCCGGATTGGACCGCAGGCGGTAGGTGCTCAAGGCAAGGGATAGTGCCTGGGGGCGCGGGCGATCCTGATGACGACTTCGGTGGCTGTCAGCTCTTTTTCTGGTTCTTGGCAATCAGCGTGGCGATGGACTTGGCATCCAGCACCACCAACTGATTCTGCGCGGCCCAGCTGGCGGCATTCTCGCCCAGAGGCTGCAGAGCCACGTAAACGCAGAGATCGGCTTTCAGCTTGTGTTGTGCGGCCTGCAGCTCGCGCAGCGGCTCCACGCCATGGGCGGCGGCTTTCCAGCGGCGCGCACCGACCACGCTGGTCTGGCCGTTGCGCGTCAGCAGCAGGTCGGCGCCGGCCTGGTTCAGGCGCTGAACCTCATAGCCTTCGGATTGCCAGGCCGTCTGCAACTGTGCGCTGAAGTCGGCCCAGGACTGCTCTGCGATCACCTGTTGAATCTGTTCCAGCCTTGCCGGGCTGGGGGCCCGCAGCTGCCTGTAGCAGGCAATGCAGCCGACGACGAAGAACGGGAAGGCTCCCAGAGCGGCAAAAGGCGAAATGTCCTTGGGGAACACAGCCAGCGACACCAGTACCACCGCAGCGCAGATCGCAAAGCTGATCCACCAGCGCGAGCGCATCAGGACTGCAAACAGGGAATTTTCGGCCATCTTCAATTTCACGGGCTGTCTCTCAAATCTTGGGCAAAGGGCTGCATTGTCTCCTGTGCACAGGGGTTGGACAGCTTCGCTAGACTATCCATCATTGAAGAAACCTCTGGAAAACTAAATCCAATGGCTGTTACAGAACAAGCGCTTCTGAGCGCGCTGGCCACCGTGCTTGATCCGCACACTGGCAAGGACTTTGTGAGCACGCGCGCCCTGCGCAATCTGCAGATTGCCGGCGACGATGTCTCGTTCGATGTGGAGATGGGCTATCCGGCCCAGAGCCTGCAGCCTGCCCTGCGCAGCCAGTTCATCGCTGCAGCCAGGACCGTGGCGGGCGTGGGCAATGTCTCGGTCAACATCACCACCAAGGTGGCCTCGCATGCCGTGCAGCGCGGCGTGCAACTGCTGCCCGGCGTGAAGAACATCATCGCCATCTCCTCCGGCAAGGGCGGCGTGGGCAAGAGCACGACCACGGCCAATCTGGCGCTGGCGCTGGCCGCAGAAGGTGCCCGAGTGGGCATTCTGGACGCCGACATCTACGGCCCCAGCCAGCCCATGATGATGGGCGTTTCGGGCAAGCCCGAAAGCCATGACGGCAAGACCATGGAGCCCCTGGAGAACCATGGCGTGCAGGTCATGTCCATCGGTCTGCTGGTCAACAACGACCAGGCCATGATCTGGCGCGGACCCATGGCCACCCAGGCGCTGGAGCAGATGCTGCGCCAGACCAACTGGAAGGATCTGGACTATCTGCTGGTCGACATGCCGCCCGGAACCGGTGACATCCAGCTGACGCTGTCCCAGCGCGTGCCCATGACGGGCGCCGTGGTGGTGACCACGCCACAGGACATCGCCCTGATCGATGCCAAGAAGGGCATTCAGATGTTCGAGAAGGTCGGCGTGCCGATTCTCGGTCTGGTCGAAAACATGGCCGCCCATGTCTGCACCAACTGCGGCCATGTCGAGCATATCTTTGGCGCCGACGGCGGCAAGAAGATGGCCGGCGAGCAGAACATCGACTATCTGGGGGCGCTGCCCCTGTCGCTGCAGATCCGCCTGCAGGCCGACAGCGGCAAGCCCACGGTAGTGGCCGAGCCCGACAGCGAAGCCGCCCAGGTCTACAAAAAGGTGGCGCGCGATCTGGCTGTGAAGGTGGCTCTCAAGGCCAAGGACTTCTCCAGCAAGTTCCCCACGATCACGGTTAGCAGCAATACCTGATGAACCTTCTGACCTCCATGCGTTATCTGGTGGCGCTCAATGAGCACCGCCATTTCGCAAGGGCGGCGCAGGCCTGCCATATCACGCAGCCCGCACTGTCCAATGCGCTCAAGGCGCTGGAGGATGAGTTCGGTGCCGTCATCGTCAGGCGCGGTCGCCTGTTTGGCGGGCTGACTCCGGAGGGCGAGCAGGTGCTGGCCACGGCGCTGTCCATGCTCAGGGCCGAGGAGGCGCTGAGGCAGGATCTGAGTGCTGCGGCGGGCCAGCTCAAAGGGCTGTTGCGCATGGCTGCGGTGCCTACGGCGATTCCCATGCTCACGCGCTTTGCAGCCATGCTGCGCCAGCGCCACCCCGGCATCACGCCCGTGGTGCTGTCCATGAGTTCGGCCGAGATAGAAACCGGGCTCGAGGATCTGTCCCTTGACCTGGCTCTGGGCTACAGCGCCAGACTGCCGAGGCGTGGCCCGCGCCTGCAGTCCTGGCTGCAGTACCAGGAGCACTACTATCTGCTGTGCCGGGATACGCAGTGCGACAGCCGCCCCTTTGCTTTTGGGGCCGACATCGGCTGGAGCGAGGTGGCAGCCCTGCCGCTGTGTCTGCTCACGCCCGATATGCACAACCGTGCGGTGATCGACGAGGCCTTCGCTGCCGTGCAGCGCGAAGTGCAGCCCGCCATGGAAACGAATTCCGTGCTGAGCCTGGTCATGGCCGTGGCCGAAAGCATCCCCGGGGATGGAAGTGCCATGGTTACGGTGCTGCCAGGTGCCATGGTGGCCACTGTGCGCCACATGCCGGGCCTGATTGCACGGCCGCTGCGATCGCCCGAGTTGGTCACGCCTATAGGCTTCATGACTCAGCAGGGCATGGCGCCCACGCGGGCTCTGTTGGCCGCGCTGGAGCTGCAGGACGATGCCGATTGGCGCGTGCAGTGCCTGCGGCATGCGGGTGCGCTGAAGGAGTGAGTGCGGTCAGGCGGGCTGGCCTTGCCCGCGTGGGGGCGTGGAATGCAGCACGGCACGCACCGCATCGGGTGTGAACGGGGCTGCATAGAATCGCCGGCCCGTGGCATCGAACAAGGCATTGGCCAGGGCGGCGGGTCCTGGCACCGAGGCCGATTCGCCCGCGCCCATGGGCGGCTCCTCCTGGCGGGGCATCAGCACGACCTCTATGGGCGGCAGATCGCGGAAGCCGATGATGGGGTAGCCACCCCATTCGCGGCTGGCCACGCCTTGCTCGTTGAAGGCGACCTTCTCCATCAGGCTGCGGCTCAGCGTTTGTATGACGTTGCCGTGGATCTGGTGGCGCACGCCGTCGGGGTTGACCATCATTCCCGTGTCCTGGCCCACGACCAGTCGCCGCACAGCTATGCGTCCGCTGGCGGGGTCTACGGTGATGTCGATGACCCAGGCCGCCCAGGCCGCGCCGAAGCCGGGAAAGCGGCTGTGGATGTAGCGCGCATAGGCTATGCCGCGCCCGTGCAGCAGGCCGTCGGCGCCGGGCTGTCCCCGGTTTCCGCGATGGCCTTGCTGCCATTGCGCACGGCGGGCTGTGGCATTGATCAGCTCGACGGCGCGCGGATCGTCCAGATGGCGAACGCGGTAGTCCACGGGGTCGGCGCCGGCCGCGTGGGCCAGCTCGTCGATCATGCAGTCGTGGGCAAAGGAGTTGGGCAGGGCCGAGACGCCGCGTAGCCAGGACGAACGCACGATGGGTGCCATGTCATGGCAGGCGATGCGCTGGCTGGCATAGCGGTAGGGCGGCACGGCCGTGCGGTCGCCCATCTCCAGCGTGCGTGGCTGGCCCGGTATGCGGCCCGTGAGCAGCAGGGCCAGCAGTGGCGCGTCGTTGGAGGGGTAACGTACGGCAAAGTCGTAGGCCAGCAGCTCGCCCCGGGCGTCGATGGCAGCACTCACATCCATGAGCTGGGCCGTGCCCTTGGGCTCCCACTGGTGCTCCTGCTCGCGCGTGAGCTGCACGCGCACGGGCGCGCCCACGGCCATGGACAGCAGGGCGGCGTCGGCGCAGACGTCGTCGGCGCAGTTTCGGCCATAGCAGCCCGCGGCTTCCAGGCGCACGATCTCGATCCGCTCCTCGCCCAGTTGCAGCAGGCGATCCAGGTCGGTGCGCAGCATGTGGGGGTTCTGCGTGCCGGCCCAGAGCTTGAGGCGGCCCTCGCTGAAATCAGCCACGGCGCAGGATGGGCCGATGGAGGCATGCATCTGGTAGGGCCAGACATAGCTGCGGCGCAGCACGGTGGCTGCGCCAGTGAAGGCGTCATCCACGGGTCCTTGCTCTACCAGGGAGCGGTGCTGGGCAGGGTTGGCGCGGATGGCACCTACCAGGCTTGCCAGGTCAGACAGATCGGGCGCCGGCGGCACGGCCTGCCATTGCACGCGCAGCGCGCGCATGGCGGCAATGGCCTGTTCCTCGCGGTCGGCGACCACGCCGACGAAGTCACCTTCGGTGACCACCTGTACGTTGCCGGGCAGGTGGGCCACGGAGTCCCGCTCCACGGCTACCAGGCAGCGGCCGATGAAGCTGCCGCCGTCGCGGCCCGGGTGCGGAGGGCGGATTACGCGGCCATGGCGCATGCCGGGCGCGCGCACATCATGGACAAAGCTCAGTTCGCCCGTGGCCTTGGCGGGAATGTCCACGCGCGCCGCGCCACGGCCGACGAGCCGGTATTCGCTGGCGGGCTTGAGCTTCACTTCCTGATCGGGCGGGGCCAGCGTCAGCTGCAATTGCTGGCCGCGCAGCAGATCGCCATAGCCGAGTTCGCGGGCATCGCTGCCATCGGCAAAGCGCACCGCGCCATCCCGTGCCTGGAGCCGGTCCGCCGCCACGTTCCATTGCTGCGCGGCCAGCTCCAGCAGCTGCTCGCGCGCCTGGGCGGCGGCGCGGCGCAGCGGCACGGCCGAGATCTGGATGCTGGCGCTGGCAATGGTCGGGCCCTGGTTGGGGGCGGCGGCCGTGTGGCCCAGCACCATGTCCAGGCGCGCCAAAGGCACTTCGAGTTCTTCCGCCACGACCTGCGCCAGCGCCGTGCGTATGCCCGTACCCAGGTCCACATGGCCGTTGAAGGCCAGGGCGCGCCAGCCCTGCGGGGCACTGTCGTCGGCCAGTACGGCGACGAAGATTTCGGGCGTGGACTGTACATAGTCGGTGGCCGTGCCGGGCTGGCCGGGTGCAGGGAGCGGCGGCGCCACGGGCTGGCGCACCACGAGCAGGGTGTCGGCGCGCGTGAGCAACTGCGCATGCAGGGCTTGGGGCTGGGGCAGGTTCATGGGGTAGTGTTCTTCGCAGGCACGCTTTCAGGCGTGCCCTGTGCATGTTATGCACTCCGGGGCCGGCTGCGCAGGGCCGGCCCCATAGGCGCGTTGGCGCGGTGGGATCAGCCTGCGCAGAGGGCGTCGGTGTCGGCGATGGCCTGGCTCAGCGGCATCACGGCCGCGTACTTCTGGGCCATGTCGAACAGGTTGGCCTCGTGCGGGCCCAGGGCGCGGTCGCCGCAGCAGTCGGCCACCACCAGCGGGCGAAAGCCCGACTGCATGGCATCGACCACGCTGGCGCGCACGCAGCCGCTGGTCACGCAGCCTGCCACCAGCAGGGTCTGCACGCCGCGCTGGGCCAGCCAGGGGGCGAGCATGGTGCCGAAGAAGGCCGAGGGCGTGCTCTTGCGCACCACGTATTCGCCAGCGGCCGGGGCCAGCTCGGGCACGATGGCGCTGTGGTGGCTGTCTTCCTTCAGCGTCAGCATGCCGGGCACCTTCAGGCAGAAGATGTTGTGGTCGGCATCGTCGTCCGAGAACACGATGCGGCTGTGCGCCACGGGCCAGCCACGCTCGCGCGCATGGGCCAGCAGGTGCTGCGTCTGGACTATGGCTTCGTGGATGTTGCCGCCGCCGAAGACGGCCGGGTCGGCAAAGCCGTTGACGAAGTCGATGATGAGCAGGCCGAAGGGGGCCTTGAGCGGCAGCGGCGTGCCGAAGCCCTGGCGTGCGTAGGCGGAGATGTCGCCCTGCACGCCCTTGGTGGGGATGCTCTGCGCGTTGGTGGTTGCCGTAGTCATGCGATGTCCTTTCCTTGCTTGGACCTTTTGGTGGCGCGCGCCAGTCCTTCCTCGTCCTGCACCACGCCGTCGATGACGGTGGGCTTGCCGTCCAGCGCCACCGAGCAGTGGCGCATGGGGATGTCGATGTGGCAGGCCGTGGTGCGGCTGCCGCCGGCCTCGTTGTTGGGACCCATGGACCACAGGAAGTTGCCCTCGAAGGCGCGGGCGTCCATGCCGATGTGGGTTTCCTTGTTGTAGTGGGCCAGCATGGACCAGTGGGCGCGCGGCTGCAGGCCCCAGCCGATGTGGGAGACGGCATAGGCCTCGGGGTCCTCGTAGGAGGCCATGTACTCCTTGAGGATGTCGGCCTGCAGGCCGCCGCTGATGCGCGTGACGTAGCCCTTTTCGATGACGAGTTCGATGGGCTCGGTCACGTAGTCCTTCATGGGCAGCAGGATGTCGCCCCGGTCCAGGATCACGCGGCCGTTGCTCTCGCCCTCGTCGGGCCAGGTCAGCACGAAGCCGCTGGGCCAGTGGTCCCAGCGGCCGGGCTGGTCCACGAAGCCGTATTCGCAGATGGCAGGGAAGCTGCCCAGGCGGCAGCGCAGGTCGGTGCCCGCCGCGGATGTGATGTGCATCTGCCCGGCCGCCTCGATCAGCTTTGCCGCGGCCTGAATGCGCGCGCGGTCGCCTTCGGTGGGCACCAGTCGGCACAGCACCTCGGGCGGCTCCACGGCCAGCAGGATCTTGGTGCCGGTCTGCAGGATCTCGTGCTGCTCGGGCGAGAACAGCAGCGTCATCAGGTCCAGCACCAGGTCGCTGGCCTTGAGCGCGGCGATGGCGGCGGGATTGCCGGTCAGCGGCGTCGTCCCCAGGTAGGCCAGCGAGTCCCGGCTCAGTGATTTTTCGGCATTGACGGGCGGCAGGTCCAGGCGGTTGACACGCGCCCCCATTTCGCTGGAGGCGGCAATGGCGCAGCGCAGCGTCTGTGGGTGCGTGTCGGCGCCCGTGAGCACGGTGACGGTCTGGCCGGCTTCGAGCCGGGACAGCGTGAGCACCTGCTTCCAGGCGTGGATCAGATCGATATCGCTGACGGACATGGTCGGCTCCTTGGTGTCGCGATGGATGGGAGTGGGCTGCGGTTGGACATTCAGTCCACCCGCGCGCCGAGGAAATCGCCCAAGGCCACGTAGAACCCGGCCTCGTTGTCCCAGGGAATCATGTGGCCGGCATTGGGCACGCGTACATGCTCGGTCTGGGGGGCCAGGCCCTGCCACTCGGCCACGTCCTCGCTGCGCACCACGTCGCCGCGCTCGGCCGTGACCAGCAGCAGCGGGTGCTGGATGCGGGGCAGATCGGCATGGATGTCGTCGCGGCCGAAGTCCTCGAAGCTTTGCACGATGGCGGGCTCGTGGCAGGTGTGCAGCCACTGGGCGCGCAGCTGGCGTTGCTCTTCGGTCCAGGTGGGGCAGAAGGCGCGCATGGCCTCGGCATCCATGCCCAGCGTGGCCTGGCGGATGGAGTCCACATACCAGGGCAGGGCGGCCGGATAGGCGCGGCGGCCTGGGCCGGAGACCGGCGGATCGACGATGACCAGGCGCGTGAGCCCGGCCGGCTGGCTGCGTGCGGCGCGCACGGCGATGCGCCCGCCCATGGAGTGGCCGACCAGCGCCCAGCGCTGCAGGCCCAGGGCCTGGGCGAAGGCGGCCACGTCTGCGGCCTGGGCATCGAGGCTGTAGTCCAGGCCCGGGCCGGACGAGGACAGGCCGCGCCCGCGCACATCGAGCACATAGGTGTCGAACTGGCGGCCCAGGTGCTCGGCCACGAAGCCCCAGGTCACGGCCGGGCTGGTGATGCCGGGGATCAGGATGACGGCGTCGCGCTGTGCGCGTTCGCCCTCGGCGCCGCCGTAGCGCAGGTAGTGCTGGCGGATGCCGTTGGCGTGGACGTTGCCGCCGTAGCGGAATGTGCTGGGGGTGCTGGAGTGGCTGGTCATGCGTGTGTTCCTCAGGCCTTGGCTGCGCTGGTGCCGCTGTCGTAGGGATAGGCGCCCGACAGCAGCGCGCCCGCGCCCGGCACCACGGGGTCCAGACCCAGTTCCTTGAGGATGGCGTAGGTGGTGGCGATGGAGGCGGTCAGCACGGGCTTGCCGGTTTCGGCCTCGACCTGGGCCACGGCTGGCAGCGAGGGCATCTGCACGCAGGCGGATAGCACGATCACATCGGCATCGGCGTAGTTCATGTCGGCCACGATGCCGGGCAGCTTGGCGGGGTCATGGCGACCCACGTCCAGGTTGTCGGGGATCTCCAGCGCACGCCAGTCCACGATTTCGAAGCCTTCGGCGGCCACGTAGTCCATGACCAGCCGGGTCAGCGGAATCATGTAGGGCGCCACCAATGCAATCTTCTTGGCGCCCATGACCTTGAGCGCCTCCACCAGCGCGCCGGCGCTGGTGATCACCGGGGCGATGGCGCCATTGCTGGCCGTGCGCTCGGTCAGGCGCTGCTGCGAGACACGGTGGTAGCCCTTGCCCATGGCCATGATGGCCACCAGGCAGGCATAGCCCAGTACGTCGACCCGCGCATCGCTCAGCTCCAGCGCGCAGCGGTCGCTCTCGGCGTCCATGGCAGCCAGCTCTTCCTTTTGCACCTTCTTCATGCGCATGCGGCTGGAGTGGAAGGTGAAGCGGTCCTGTGGGCGCAGTGCGGAGTGGGCCTGCAGCATGGCCGGCACTTCGGTCTCCATGGTGGTGTTGGAGCTGGGGACGATCTGGCCGATGCGGAACGTTTTGGTCATGACTTGCCTTTGCAGAGTTTTGAGGGTTTCTGATCAGAATCAACTGAGTGTGTACGCTTTATTCTTGCAAAAGATATGCCGACTTGCAAATGAGAGTTTTCTCGGTGTTTGTACTTATTTGGTGCGGAAATTGCACCAAAAATGGTGAATTCCAATTTATTCTGCCGCTCCATGGTGCATGCATGATTTTTGAAAATTTAAGTGTATACGCCTGAATTAAGCGTTTTGTTGCCTGGCACGCTTCCTGCTTTTAAGCATTCATGGACGCGCCGAAGCAACGGTTGCCCCGTCTGGCTTTCAACATTCCTGCAAGGAGAAAAACTGTGTCTCAATCCCCTCGAATCGCCGTTGTCGGTGCCGGTCTCGGCGGGGCCGCTGCTGCCAAGCTGCTGCTCCAGGAAGGCTTCAATGTCCGCGTCTATGAGCAGGCGCCCAGCTTCTCTCGCCTGGGAGCCGGCATCCACGTCGGACCCAATGTGATGAAGATCCTGCGCCGCATTGGCATCGAGGACGCGCTCAACGAGCAGGGCTCCCACCCTGACTACTGGTACAGCCGCCACTGGCAGACCGGCGACGTGCTGGCCCAGATCCCTCTGGGCGACTACGCCGTCAAGGAATACGGCGCCAGCTACCTGACCGTGCACCGTGGCGACTTCCATGCGCTGCTGGTCGAGGCCCTGCCCGACAGCGTGATGGCCTACGGCAAGTTCCTCACCAAGGTGGAGGACCGCGGCAACGTGGTGGTCATGCACTTCGCCGACGGCACGACCGAAGAGGCCGACATCGTTATCGGCGCCGACGGCGTGAACTCCCGCATCCGCGAGGAACTCCTGGGCCCCGAGCTGCCCAAGTACGCGGGCTACCTGGCCCACCGTGCCGTATTCCCCACGCCCGAGGTCAAGGCCGGCATGCTGCCCTTCGACGCCTGCGTGAAGTGGTGGAGCGATGACCGCCACATGATGACCTACTTCGTTACCGGCAAGGCCGACGAGCTGTACTACGTGACCGGCGTGCCTGTCGAGAAGTGGGACCTCAACGACCGCTGGCTGGAGAGCAGCAAGGAAGAGATGCGCGAGGCCTTCTCGGGCTGGCACCCTACAGTTCAGGCGCTGATTGACGCCACCGTGGAAGTGACCAAGTGGTCGCTGCTCGAACGCGATCCGCTGCCGCTGTGGAGCCGTGGCCGCCTGGTGCTGCTGGGCGATGCCTGCCATCCCATGAAGCCCCACATGGCCCAGGGCGCGGCCATGGCCATCGAGGACGGCGCCATGCTGGCGCGCTGCCTCAAGGAAGTTGGCGCGCACAACCATGAACTGGCCTTCGCGCTGTATGAAGCCAACCGCGCCGAGCGGGCCAGCAAGGTGCAGCGCATCTCGCACGACAACACCTGGCTGCGAACCAACGAAGATCCGTCCTGGTGCTTCGGCTATGACGTGTTCAACGCGCCCCTGGTCGAGCCCAAGGTCAGGGCAACTGCCTGATACTCGCAGCCCAGCTGGGCAGGGGAGACTCCCTCTCCTGTCCGGCGGCAGAACGCCGACATCCTGAACCGCAGTTGCAAGAGCCTCGTCCCATGGAAATCCCAGTCCACTCAAGCAGTCTTACCCACCGCATTCCCCTGCAGGTCAACGCTCGCGCATGCGAGGTACCGGCCGCTCCCGGGACGGCGCTGCTGCATGTGCTGCGCAATGATCTGGAGCTGAACGGGCCCAAGTACGGCTGCGGCCTGGGCGAGTGCGGCGCCTGCACGGTGCTGATCGACGGCGTGGCCGCACGTTCCTGTGTGATTCCCGTGAAGGCGGTTGTGGGCCGAGAAGTGACCACGCTGGAAGGTCTGGGCTCGCGCCAGTGCCCTGGCCCCACGCAGCAGGCCTTCATCGACTGCCAGGCCGCCCAGTGTGGCTACTGCCTGAGCGGCATGATCATGACGGTGGAGGCCTTGCTGCGTCGCAACCCGAACCCCACCGAGCAGGAACTGCGCAACGAGCTGCACCACAACCTGTGCCGCTGCGGAACGCATGTGGAAATCATGCAGGCAGCCCTGCGCGCCGTGCAGCTGCGTGCGGAACGGGCCGCGCTGCAGGCACCCCGGAGCTTTCCGTCTTCCGGCACGGGCGAGGTCCAGCCATGAACGCGGCCGACAACATCCCGGCCCTGCCTTCCGACCTGCTGCACGGCCTGACGCTGCGCCCGCCCGTCGCGGCCTGGGACGGGCTGCGCTACCAGGGCAGCGTGCCCACCCATGCGAGGCTGGACCAGGCGCAGGCCATGGCTGGCGTGGTGGCCGCCGTGCAGCGTGAACATTTTCTGGGCGTGGTGGCCGTGGCGCCCGTCCATGCGCGGCAGGCGCTTGCCGGCCTGGCACCGGTCTGGCTTGACGCGCATGCGGCCTTGGCGGCCCGCCCCGTTCCTCATTCCTCCGAGTCTCCGGAAGCGGGCCGCTATGTCTGGCGCATGGCCGCTGCAGACGCCGGATCTGCAGGCCCTGCGCGCGTGGTCGCGTGGTGCCTGGAGGGCCATGCCAGCATCTGGTTGCGGCCCTGCGGCGCCGACGTGCAGCAGATGATTGGCCGCGAACTGGCCGCGCTGCTGCAATGGCCCGAATCCGCGTTGCGGCTGTTCAGTCTGCCGACGACGGGGGCTGGCAGCCTGCACCCGCTGGATCTCATGGATGCGGCCGCCGACGCGGTGCTGTTGTCACATGCCGTGGGTCGGCCCGTCAGCGTGGCCTGCGAGGTCGGGGCTGCGGGGGTCGGCGAAAGCCGCGATCTCGTGCTGCGCGTGGAGTTGCGGTCTTCGCAGGCGCTTGAAGCCGGCACGACAGTGCAGGCCCATGCAGGCAATGCATCGCCGCATCCCTACCTGCTGTCCGACACCCCCTGGGCCGTGCGCCCCAGCATGGCGCGCCTGTTGAGTCAGCCCGATCTGACGCATGCCGTCGCGCTGGCCACTGTGCTCGATGCCGGCGAAGTGCGCGAGCGCAAGGGCTTGGCCAGCCTGCGGCATGCCGGTGTTGAGGATCTGAATGCGGCCCAGATCTTCGTGAGCGAAAGCGATTGGCATGAGCAGGCCCTGGCCCAGGGACATGATCCGCTGCAATGGCGTCTGCAGCACCTGCCCGAAGGCCCGGTGCGCGATCTGGCGCAGCAGGTGGCCGATCGTGCGCAGGCGTCGCGGCAAGACACCAGCGAGCCGGACGCCGGTGGCCGCCTGCTGGGGCGGGGCTTCGCCACTGCCCAGCTGCAGACTCTGGATGCTCAAGGCGCCGACCTGCATGCCTGGAGCGCCTGGGTGGCCGAGGTGGCCGTGCACCCGCAAACGGGCGAGATCGAAGTGATCCGTGTCGTGGCCGGCCATGACAGTCGCAGCCTGCAGGCGGTACAGGCCGCCAGCACGCGGCCCGAGATCGTCCAGCAGGACCCGCAATTGCTGGCCGATGCGCGCCGGCTGCTGGGCACGGTGCCCGCTTTTGACGACTGGGCAGGGTCCACAGCTTCTGCTGCTTCTTTCGATGTGATCGCCAAGCCCGGCTCCGACCTGGCGCAGCATGCGCCCGGCGATGTCTCGGTCATCCGCCAGGGCGATCTGGCGCTGGATGGCGTGGCCACGCTGCCCGCCGCCGCCGCCATTGCCAATGCCATCCGCCATGCAACAGGCGTACGCCTGCGCGAAGTGCCCTTCCAGCCCGAGCAGCTGCGCCTGGCGCTGGCGGGCGATGTGGCGGGCAGGCCCTCCATGGCAAAGCCCGGGCGCGGCTGGGGCTGGCTGGCCGCAGGCGCCGCAGGCCTTGCCGGCATGGCCGCCATGGCCTGGCCACTGAAGCCAGCCCTGCCGCTGACCGACGGGCCCGACGTTTCCCTGTACTCGCCGCAGGCCCTGGAGCGAGGCCGCCTGGTGGCCGCTGCGGGCGATTGCGTGGTCTGCCACACCGCCCCGGGCGGCGCGGCCAATGCCGGCGGCTTGGGGCTGGAGACGCCGTTCGGCACCATCTACTCCACCAACATCACACCCGACAAGGAAACCGGCATCGGCCGCTGGTCCTACGCGGCCTTCGAGCGCGCCATGCGTCACGGCATCCACCAGGATGGGCATCAGCTGTATCCGGCCTTCCCGTACACGGCCTTCGCCAAGCTCAGCGATGGCGATCTGCAGGCCCTCTACGGCTACCTGATGTCCCAGCCCGCCGTGAAGGCCAAGGCGCCCGAGACGCAGCTGGCCTTCCCCTACAAGCTGCGCCCGGCCATGGCGGGCTGGAACCTGCTGTTCCACGACGCCACGCCTTTCAAGGCCGATCTCGCGCGCAGTGCCGAATGGAACCGGGGCGCCTACCTGGTCGAAGGCGCGGGGCATTGCGCGGCCTGCCACTCGCCGCGCAATGCGCTGGGTGCCGAAAAAAGCGGCATTCACTACCTGGGCGGTGGCGAGGCCGAAGGCTGGAGCGCCCCCGCGCTCAACCATCTGGCCGGCGGCAAGCTGCCCTGGAGCCGTGAGGAGCTTTACCAGTACCTGCGCACCGGCTTCTCGGCCCGCCATGGCGTGGCGGCAGGCCCCATGGCGCCCGTCATCCACGGCCTGGCTCAGTTGCCTGAAGCCGATGTGCGCGCCATGACCACTTATCTGATGGAGCTGCCGGGCCAGGATGCGCAGTCCGCACCGGCCCAGGCCGCGCCCGTCGCTCCTCTTGCTACAACGGTGGCCGCCCCCGTGGCCACGCCGGCCCCGGCGATGGAGCGTCAGGTCAATGGCGAGCGCATCTACCAGAACGCCTGCGCGGTCTGCCATGAGGCGGGCAGCGGTCCCACATTGTTCGGCGTCAAGCCGCTGCTGGGGCTGAACACCAACCTGCATGCAGCAAGCCCGGACAACCTGCTCCAGGTCATCCTGAACGGCGTCCAGACACCAGCCGACGACGCGCTGGGCTATATGCCCGGCTTCAGGGACAGCCTGGACGACAGGCAGATTGCGGACCTGCTCGGATATTTGCGTCAACGATTTGCACCGGAGGAGAAAGCTTGGCCAGACGATACGAAGACGATTAAGCGGCTGCGCGCGAAGGTGCAGGCGCATGCGCCCTAGGGGCTGCAATGGGCGGCGGCACGGGCGATGCCGCGGATATGGATCTCTTGCCCTGGAATCTCTCCAGGGTCTGGGTCCGGACATCTGATGCTGGGGACAGGGGATGGACAGCCACGGACGGAGCTATCGATATGCCGACCGTGTGGACTGTGCCCATCGCCTGAATGCAGATACCGACATCTGGAATCTTTTTCATCGGTCCATGGAAATGGCGCCGAGGGAGTGGTTCGCTCTGGATGTGTGATGGGTGGGAAGCACTGCACGAATAGGCCGGGCCGAATGGCGGTGCTTGCAAGAAAGACAGATTCAACAATTGCGATGGCTAAAAAAGGAGTTCCTGCATGTCATCTACATATATTTCAGTGGAAAAAGGCATCCAGACTGCGGGTGTGGGCAAGTTTCAGTATCGGCTGTTCGTGATCTTCGGCCTGGTCTGGCTGGCGGACGCCATGCAGGTGCTGTCCATTGGTTTCAGTGCGCCGTCCATTGCCAAGACTTTCGGCAAGACTGTGCCCGAGGCGCTGCAGACCGGCACCTTCTTCTTCATCGGCATGCTGATCGGTGCCTTCGTCTTCGGCAGACTGGCAGACCGCATAGGCCGCCGCCCGGTGCTGATGATGGCCGTGGTGATCGACGCCCTTGCGGGGGTGGCTTCGGCCTTTGCGCCAGAGTTCGCCTGGCTGCTGGTGCTTCGCTTCATCACAGGCATCGGCGTGGGCGGCACGCTGCCCGTGGACTACACCATGATGGCCGAGTTCCTGCCCAGCGACCGCCGTGGCCGCTGGCTGGTGCTGCTGGAGTCGTTCTGGGCCGTGGGCACCATCTTCCTGGCCATCCTGGCGCTGGTGGCCGTATATTGGGGCGAGGATGCTTGGCGCGTGATCTTTTTCGTGACCGGACTGCCGGCGCTGATCGGCGTGGTGCTGCGCTTCTACATCCCCGAATCGCCCATGTACCTGAACCGCAACGGCAAGTCCGAAGAGGCGCGCAAGGTGCTGCAACGGGTGGCCAAGGTCAACGGAAACACGGTCGACATCCCGGCCCTGCAGCCTGAAAAGCAGGAGCGCAAGTCTCTTTTCGCCCTGTTCTCGCAGGATCTGCGCCGTCGCAGCTTCTCGCTGTTCCTGGCCTGGGCGCTGATCTCCATCGCCTACTACGGCGTCTTTGTCTACCTGCCCGTCAAGCTCAGCAGCGAAGGCTTTGCCTTCATGCGTGGCCAGGTCTTCCTGGTGGTGCTGGCGCTGGTGCAACTGCCCGGATTTGCGCTGTCGGCTTATGGCGTGGAACGCTGGGGCCGCAAGCCTACGCTGATCGGGTTTCTGCTGCTCAGTGCCGTGGGCTGCATGCTCTACAGCCTGGGCTCCTCGCCCTTCGTGGTGATCGGATCGACGCTGCTGATGAGCTTCTCGCTGCTGGGCACCTGGGGCGCGTTGTATGCCTTCACGCCCGAGGTCTACCCGACCGACCTGCGCGCCAGCGGCATGGGCATGGCGGGGGCCGTGGCGCGTTTCGGTGGCCTGTTCGCCCCGGCCATCATTGCGCCCATCATGGCCACCCACTTCACCATGGCTCTGGCCGTGCTGTCGGCGATGCTGGTCGGTGGTGCGCTGTCGATCTGGGCGGTGGACGTGGAGTCGCGCAACCGGGCGCTGGACTGATGACGGTCTGAGCGGCCGGCTCAGCAAAAAGGCCAGAAGGATTGCTCCTTCTGGCCTTTGCTTTTTTGGGGCCGCAGCAGCTCATTCGGAGTCGCTGCCTTCCAGCATCTTCCTGAGCAGGAAATCCAGCGCCAGACGCTCCGCAGGATTGAGCTTGCCGTATGTGCTTTCGGTGATCTGCTTGGCAAAGGGCTCCATGTCGTGCACCAGATCCTGACCGGCTTCGGTGAGGTTGATGACGACCTTGCGCCGGTCTATGCGGTCATGCTCCACCTGCACCAGTTCGCGCTGCTTGAGCCGGTCCACCACGCCGCGTATGGTGGCCTGGTCGATCACCGTGGCCTTGACGATGTCGGCCAGCGAGCTGCCTTTGTTGTCACGCACGGAGCACAGCACCACGAATTGCGCCGCCGTGAGCTGAGAGTCAGGAATGTACTGCTGGAAAAGCGCGGCATGCCTTTGATAGACGCGTCGCAGCAGATGGCCGATCTGGTCCGAGAAGTGATAGCCATCCTGTGACGTCATGGCTGATGGCTGGTGAATCATGATGCGTTGGAGCTTACCAAAAATCACGCCAATTACCGTGATTTGCGACAAGCCAGGTCTATGGGCGAGACGCTGCAAAACCGCGTCAAAGCAGCACGTGCAGCAAGGAGGAGCAGCGGGGCTTGAGAGTACATCGGCGCAGGCTGCCAGCTCATTCGCGCATTGAATGGTGCAATCAGGAATATGAATTTGACGGCTTGCCGGTCAGGGCTTGAAATGGCAGGAGAGACAAAGCGTCTGCGGAACAGGCCGCCTCGCTTCCACAATGAAAGCCAGTTGGGACACCCATGCCAGCCATTCAAGGGAAGATCATTCCCATCACCTTCGACGGAGCCGCCAGTGCCGGTTCTGCACTCGGTGGCCATGAACGCGAAGCCCTCGAGCACGCCATTGCCGAGCATGCATCGCGCCCCGGTTCACTGATCGAGCTGCTGCACTCTCTGCAGAATGCGCTGGGCTTTATCCCGCGTGCCGCCGTGCCAGTCATTGCGGAGGCCCTGAATCTTTCGCGTGCCGAGGTCCATGGTGTTGTCAGCTATTACCCGCATTTGCGCGAGCAGCCGCACGGCAGGACGCTGATCCAGATCTGCCGGGCCGAAGCCTGCAAGTCGCGTGGCGGCGATGCACTGTTCGCCCATGCGCAAGAGGCACTGGGCTGCCAGGCCCATGGAACGAGCGCCGATGGCAGCGTGACGCTTGAGCCGGTTTACTGCCTGGGGCTGTGTGCCCAGTCGCCGGCCGTGATGGTCGACGAGAGCAAAGTCCATGCGCAGATGACTGCGGACCGGTTTGATGCCCTGCTGGAGGAAATTCAGCAGAACCAACTTGAAACCAAGGCCGATGAAACGCAGCCGGCTATCGAAAGTGAAGCTGTTCCTGCCACGCGCATCTATGTGCCGCGCGATGCCGCAGCCCTGGCCGTGGGCGCGGATGCCGTGGCCCAGGCGCTGCAGCATGAGTGCGCGGCGCGAGGCCTGGCGGTGGAGCTGGTACGCAATGGCTCGCGCGGCTTGCTGTGGCTGGAGACCCTGGTCGAGGTCGAGACTGCACAGGGCCGCGTGGCCTACGGCCCGGTTCAGGTGGCTGATGTGTCGGGTCTGCTGGATGCCGGCATGCTGCAGGGACGGCCCCATGCGCTATGCCATGGGCTGACCGAACAAATCCCTTATCTGGCACGCCAGGAGCGCCTGACTTTTGCGCGCGTGGGCATCGTCGATCCGCTGAGCCTGCGGGACTACGAGGCCCATGGCGGCTGGCAAGGCCTCAGGGCCGCTGCGGCCATGGCGCCAGAAGCCATCGTCCAGCAGGTGCTGGACTCCGGCCTGCGCGGTCGCGGCGGGGCGGCATTTCCGGCGGGGATCAAATGGAAGACCGTTGCGGCTACACCCGAGCCGCAGAAATACATTGCCTGCAATGCCGACGAAGGCGATTCGGGCACGTTCGCCGACCGTTTGCTGATGGAGGGCGACCCGTTCTGCCTGATCGAGGGCATGGCGATCGCTGGTCTGGCCGCCGGCGCGACGCAGGGCTATATCTATGTACGCAGCGAATATCCGCATGCGATTGAGGTGCTGAACGAGGCGATTGCACGTGCCAGTGCCGCGGGCTGGCTGGGCAGCAATGTGGCCGGCAGCGGCAAGGCGTTCTATCTGCAGGTGCGCAAGGGTGCGGGCAGCTATGTCTGCGGCGAGGAGACCGCCATGCTGGAGAGCATCGAAGGCAAGCGCGGCATTGTGCGTGCCAAGCCGCCGCTGCCCGCGATCGAAGGCCTGTTCGGCAAGCCCACGGTGATCAACAATGTGATCACGCTGGCGACCGTGCCCATCATCCTGGCCAGGGGCGCGGCCTTCTATCAGGGCTATGGCATGGGTCGCTCGCGTGGCACGCTGCCGTTCCAGCTGGCAGGCAATATTGCGCAAGGCGGCCTGGTGGAAAAGGCCTTCGGTCTTACGCTGCGCGAGCTGGTGCAGGATTTTGGCTGCGGCACGGCCAGCGGCCGGCCCGTCAAGGCCATTCAGGTGGGCGGACCGTTGGGCAGCTATGTGGCGCCCGAGGACTGGGACGATCCGCTGGACTATGAAGCCTATGCCGCAAAAGGCAATGTGGTCGGCCATGGCGGTCTGGTCGTGCATGACGACGGCGCCGATATGGCCCAGCTGGCGCGCTACGCCATGGAGTTCTGCGCCATCGAGTCCTGCGGCAAATGCACGCCCTGCCGCATTGGCTCCACGCGGGGAGTGGAGGTGATAGACCGCATCACGCGTCAAGGCGGCGCCGAGCATGCGGCCAATGTGGCGCTGCTCGAGAGCCTGTGCGACACCATGCAGCACGGCAGCCTGTGCGCCATGGGCGGCATGACCCCCTATCCGGTGCGCTCTGCGCTGCAGCATTATCCGCAGGACTTCGGTATCGAGCCCGTGCAGACCGTGAACCCCGCCTGAGGAGAGAGCCATGCTGGAACATCTGAAGAACACCGATTGCGGAACGCCTGCCAGCCTGTCCGAGGAACTGGTCACGCTGCATATCGACGGCCGCGAGGTCACCGTGCCCAAGGGCACATCGCTGATGCGTGCCGCTGTCGATGGCGGCATCAAGGTGCCCAGGCTCTGTGCCACGGATTCGCTGGAGCCCTTTGGTTCCTGCCGGCTGTGTCTGGTGCAGATCGAGGGGCGCAAGGGCTTTCCTGCGTCCTGCACCACGCCTGCCGAAGCAGGCATGAAGGTGTGCACCCAGAGCCCGCAGCTGCAGGAGCTGCGCAAGGGCGTGATGGAGCTCTATATCTCCGACCACCCGCTCGATTGCCTGACCTGCTCGTCCAACGGCGACTGCGAGCTGCAGGACATGGCCGGAGTGGTCGGTCTGCGCGAGGTGCGCTATGGCATGGATGGAGCCAACCACTTCAAGGGCGAAGCCAGGGCCGAGGTCGATACCTCCAATCCCTATTTCAACTACGACCCCAGCAAGTGCATTGTCTGCAATCGCTGCGTGCGCGCCTGCGAGGAAACGCAGGGCACGTTTGCGCTGACGATCAGCGGGCGCGGTTTCGAGTCACGCATCACGGCAGGCCAGGGCGACGGCTTCATGGCCAGCGACTGCGTGAGCTGCGGTGCCTGCGTGCAGGCCTGCCCCACGGCCACCTTGCAGGAAAAGACCGTGGTCGAGCTGGGCCAGAGCGAGCACAGCGAGATCACCACCTGCGCATACTGCGGCGTGGGCTGCGGCTTCAAGGCCGAGATGAAGGGCGAGCAGGTGGTGCGCATGGTGCCCTGGAAGGACGGCAAGGCCAACGAAGGCCATGCCTGCGTCAAGGGGCGTTTTGCCTGGGGCTATGCCACGCACAAGGACCGCATCACCCAACCCATGATCCGCGCAAAGATCACCGACCCCTGGCGCGAAGTGAGCTGGGAGGAGGCCATTGGTCATGCCGCCAGCGAATTCCGCCGCATCCAGGCCAAGCATGGCAGGGACTCGATTGGCGGCATCACCTCGTCGCGCTGCACCAACGAGGAAACCTATCTGGTGCAGAAGCTGATCCGCGCCGCCTTCGGCAACAACAATGTCGATACCTGTGCGCGTGTCTGTCACTCGCCAACGGGCTATGGCCTGGGCCAGACCTATGGCACGTCGGCAGGCACGCAGACCTTCAAGTCGGTCGAGCACTCCGATGTGATCATGGTGATCGGCGCCAATCCCACGGCGGCGCACCCTGTGTTTGGCTCGCGCATGAAAAAGCGGCTGCGTGGCGACGCCCGGCGTGCCGGCGCCGGGTTGATCGTGATCGACCCGCGCGAGATCGAACTCGTCAACTCGCCCCATGTCAAGGCCGACTACCACCTGCAGCTGAAGCCCGGCACCAATGTGGCCATGATCACGGCGCTGGCCCATGTGATCGTCACTGAGGGCTGGCTGGCCGATGCCTATATTGACGAGCGCTGCGATGCCAAGTCCTTTGCGCAATGGAAGGAGTTCGTTGCCAGGCCGGAGAACTCGCCCGAGGCCACGGCCGACATCACCGGCGTGGCTCCCGAGCTGGTACGCGGCGCGGCGCGGCTGTATGCGCGAGGGGCGATGGATCATCCGCAGGGAAGGCAGGTCAACTCGGCCATCTACTACGGCCTGGGCGTGACCGAACATGCGCAGGGCTCGACCATGGTCATGGGCATTGCCAATCTGGCCATGGCCACGGGCAATGTGGGGCGCGAAGGTGTGGGCGTGAATCCCTTGCGCGGGCAGAACAATGTCCAGGGCTCCTGCGACATGGGCAGCTTTCCGCATGAGCTGCCGGGCTATCGCCATATCTCGGACAGCATCACACGCGCCGAGTTTGAAGGCGCCTGGGGCGTGAAGCTCAGTCCCGAGCCGGGCTTGCGCATTCCCAATATGTTCGAGGCCGCGCTGGAAGGCAGCTTCATGGGTCTGTACTGCGAGGGCGAGGACATCGTGCAGTCCGACCCGAACACCCAGCATGTGACGGCAGCGCTGTCGGCCATGGAGTGCGTGGTGGTGCAGGACATCTTCCTCAACGAAACCGCCAAGTACGCCCATGTGTTCCTGCCCGGATCGTCCTTCATGGAAAAGGACGGCACCTTCACCAATGCCGAGCGCCGCATCTCGCGCGTGACCCAGCTCATGCAGCCGCTGGCCGGCTATGCCGACTGGGAGGTGACGCAGCTCCTGTCCAAGGCGCTGGGCTATCCCATGAACTACGGCCATCCGCGCGAAATCATGGCCGAGATTGCGGAGCTGACCCCCACTTTCGCAGGCGTGAGCTACGAGAAGATCGAGCGCCTGGGCAGCGTGCAGTGGCCGTGCAACGACAGCACCGAAGAGGCGGGAACGGCCATCATGCACAAGGAGCAGTTCGTGCGTGGCAAGGGCCGCTTCATCATCACGCAGTACGTGGCCACCGATGAAAAGGTCACGCAGCGCTTTCCGCTGCTGCTGACCACGGGGCGCATTCTCTCGCAGTACAACGTGGGCGCGCAGACGCGGCGCACGGCCAACAGCCAGTGGCACGGTGAAGACAGACTCGAGATTCATCCGCATGACGCACAGGATCGCGGCATCCGCGATGGCGACTGGGTGGGCATTGAAAGCCGCTCCGGCCAGACGGTGCTGCGCGCCACGGTGACCGAGCGCATACAGCCCGGTGTGGTCTACACCACCTTCCATTTCCCCGAGTCGGGCGCGAACGTGATCACCACCGACAGCTCGGACTGGGCCACCAACTGTCCCGAGTACAAGGTGACGGCCGTGCAGGTATTGCCCGTGGCACAGCCTTCAAGCTGGCAGCAAGGCTACAAGCGTTTCAACGACCAGCAGCTCGGTCATCTGGCCGCGGCGCAGCTGGAGATGGGGAGTCAGTGATGGATGTGAGCAACCTGATCCGCATGGCCAATCGCATAGCCGAGTTCTTCGAGGCCATGCCCGAACATGAGGAAGCGCTCGACGGTGTTGCCCAGCATATTCAGAAGTTCTGGGAACCGCGCATGCGGCTTCGGATTCTGGCGGCCTTGAATGAGCCTTCCGAGGCTGCGCAGCTGCGGCCTCTGGTGCGCGACGCGCTGCACAAGCATGCGGCAATGCTGGGGCATGTGCAGACATAGCGCTGCGCACTGAAAAAGAGCAGCCTCTGCGCCCGTTGCGGGTATATTGGTTTTCAGATCCCTGATCTGAGCCGCTGCCCGCGATCGAATGGCCGCGGCTTTTTTATTGGCCATCTTCATGACTTCCGAATCCGTCAAGAGCTCTTTGATGAGCGCACATCTGCGCCTGCTCGGCATGGCCCTGATGTGGGGAGCTTCCTGGCCGGCAGGCCGCATTCTGGCGCTCAATATGCCGCCGTTGGCAGCATCGGCGCTGCGCTTTTTGCTGGCCGCGACCCTGTTGCTGCCCTGGCTGTATTTCTCGGGCGGGCTGGGGGCTCTCCGGCACTGGTCTGCCAAGACCTGGCTGGGCATGTTTGCCGCAGGCGCGACCGGGGTGTTCGGCTACGCCAGCTTTTTCCTCACGGGTCTGCAGCATCTGCCCGCGGGCAAGGCGGCGCTGCTCATCACGCTCAATCCGGTGGTCACGCTGGCGTTCGCCGTGTGGCTCTTCAAGGAGCGCATCAACGCCACCATTGCGCTGGGCATGTTGTTGGCGGCCTGCGGTGCCGTGGTGGTCATCTCGCATGGCGATCCCATGCAATTGCTCAACGGAACGGTAGGGGTGGGCGAGATGCTGATTCTGGGCTGCGTGGCCTGCTGGGTTTGCTACACGCTGATCGGCCGTGCCATGCTGGCAGGCGTGGATGCGCTGGCTGCGACCACCGTGACTTCCATTTTCGGTGCCTTGCTGCTTCTGGCCACCAGTCTGGTGCTGGAAGGCCTGCAGGGGCTGGTTTCGGCATTTCAGGCCAGTGGCACGGCCTGGACTGCCATGGTCTTCATGGCCTATGGCTCCACGGCCCTGGCCTATGCCTGGTACTTCGCGGGCGTCAAATCGCTGGGCGCGGGTGCCGCCTCGGGCTATATCACGCTGGTGCCGGTGATCGGCGTTCTGCTTTCAGCCCTGCTGCTGGGCGAGAGCATTGAAGGCTCCATGGTGCTCGGCGGTGCCATGGCGGTGCTGGGCACGGCCGTGATGAACTGGGGGCGTCGGTCAACAGCCTGAGGTCGGTCTTCATATTTGATGGCATGAAGCGCTTTTGCAGAAAGCGTTTCAATTTGCTTTGGCTGAATATGGGCCTGGCTTGTTCAGGGGACGAAAGCCGCTGCTGCCTGCGGCTCAAGCCTGATTGATCGTGCCTGCGTTCACGATCATCTGGGAGATCACCTCCAACTGATGTTCGGCTGCTGCATCGTCGATCTCGAAGAGGCGCATGACGGCCAGGCCTCGCAGCGCAGCAAACACCACAGATGCAAAGTGGCTGGGCTGAGGATGGCGCTCGGCGATTTCCGGGAAAACCTTCACGAAGTGCTCAAAGGAGGCGGGGTCATGCTGGGAGCGGTGCGCGTTGATGCGCTCGAATAGCGGCGTGCTCTTGCAGCCGAAAAACATGCTCCAGGTTGCCACATAGCTGGGTTGGGCATAGACGCTTTGCCAGGCCCTGCGCACGAATTCGCGAGCGCGCGGCTCCAGCGGCAGCTGCGCGGCATCTTCGGGCCAGCCTGCGCCCGCAGCCGCCAGCGGCGCCATGATTTCATCGACCACCTGCTCCATCAGCGCCTGGCGGCTGCCGAACTGGTGCTGCACCGCCCCCAGCGTGACTTTGGCGCCACGCGCAATTTCCTGCAGATTGGTCTGCTGAAACCCAACTTTCTGTAGCAGCCGTATGGCGGATTTGATGATCTTGCGCTGGGTGGTCTGACTGCGTTCTGCCTGGGTACGGCGGGGGGCGGTTTTGCTTCCTGTTTGATTCATGGGCTGCGTGTGTGATTCATAAGGCGTCGATGACGCACCACACCAGATGCTACACGCTCCGGCTCTGATGGCTGGATGGGCCTGTCTGGGTAATTTCACCCTCGGGTAATCCATGATAAATAAAGATTAAACGTTTAATGTTTTATGTTTTAGACTCCGCCTCCATTGTTGTTCATCAGCGACCTTGGAGAGCGAGTCAGCTTCCGAGGGCTCTTATTGGAAACCGCCATGTCACGCTCTGTTTACCGCCTTCCCGCCGACGACCGCACCAATGGATGGAGCGCGCTGCTGGGAACTCGTCAGCCGAAGGCGCCGCTGCAGGGCGATGTGGCGGTGGACTGGGTCATTGTGGGCGCCGGCTATGCAGGGCTGGCGGCAGCACGCCAGCTGGCGCAACAGCAACCTGATGCTTCCATCGCCGTGGTGGATGCGGGCGTGGTGGGGGAGAACGCCTCGGGCCGCAACTCGGGCTTCGCGATCGATCTGCCGCACAGCTCGGCGCCATCGGACGCCGCGGTGGAGGCGGGCCGCCGCGTGATCCGCGTCAACCGCTTTGCCGTGGATGCCCTGGAGCGGGCGGTGGCTGAGCACAGCATCTCCTGTGGCTGGCAAAAGCGGGGCCGCTACCACGTGGCGGTGACGGAGGAGGTGGCGCA
This sequence comes from Comamonas testosteroni, assembly GCF_014076415.1. Lineage (NCBI taxonomy): Bacteria > Pseudomonadati > Pseudomonadota > Betaproteobacteria > Burkholderiales > Comamonadaceae > Comamonas > Comamonas testosteroni. The sequence goes on along the minus strand of NZ_CP043568.1, from coordinate 4,796,344 downwards.
AAAGTCGCTCAAGCCTTATGCACGCAATCTGGATGCCTGGCAGGAGTCCCATGAATATCTGGACCGTGATGCGCTGCGCCAGCGCATAGGCTCCGATTACTACGCGGCAGCCGTCTACACGCCGGGCACGCGCCTCATGAATCCTGCGGCGCTGGTGCGTGGTCTGGCCGACAGCCTGCCGTCCCAGGTGCAGCTGTTCGAGAACTCGCCGGTCATCGAGGCGAAGCTCGAAGGCGAGGCTCCCTTTGTCCGCACGGCCCAGGGCAGCATCCGTGCGCGCAAGGCCATTCTGGCAGTCAATGCTTTCTCGCAGTCATTCGGCGTCTACCAGGAGCGCCAGGTACCGATTCTGCTGTTCGCCAGCCTCACTCACCCGCTCAGCGATGCCCAGATCGCCCAGCTGGGAACGGATGCAGCCTGGGGTGTGACACCCGCGCATGGCGTGGCGGGTTCCACGGTACGTCTGACGCACGACCGGCGGCTGATGATCCGCCAGGGGTTCGAGTATTCACCCAGCTTGCGCACCACTGACGGGCGCCGCGCCAAGGCCAGGGCCATGAATCAGGCGCTGCTGCGCCGCCGCTTTCCACAACTCGGGGCCATCGAGCTTGAGCATTTCTGGATGGGCTGGCTGGCGGTTTCGCACAACCACGCGCCCGCCTTTGGCCGGATTGGCGACAACGCCTGGGCAGCGTCCTGCTGCAACGGATCGGGCATCGTGCGCCACACCGCTGCCGGCATGCTCATCGCCGACCTGGCGCTGGGCCGCAAGAACCCGCTGATCGACGACTTCCTCATCGAGGGCACTGCCAACTACATCCCGCCGCGCCCGCTGCGCGACGTCGGCGTGGGACTCACGCTGGCATGGGATATGTGGCGTGGCCGGGCCGAGCAGTAAGCGCTTTTCGGATCCGCATAGGTAGATATAGATAACAGGAGACAAACCATGCATACCCCTTCTTCCAACGGGCATCTGGAGCGCAAGCTCAAGAACCGCCATATCCAGCTGATTGCGCTGGGCGGCACCATAGGCACCGGGCTGTTTCTGGGATCGGCCGGCATCATCGAGCTGGCCGGCCCTGGCGTGTTGCTGGGCTATGCCATCGGCGGCCTGCTGATCTTCTTCATCATGCGTTTCCTGGGCGAGATGCTGGTCGAGGAGCCCTCTGCCGGTTCGTTCAGCTATTTCGCCAACCGCTACGTGGGGCGCTTTGCCGGTTTCCTGTCGGGCTGGAACTGCGTGGCCCTCTATGTGCTGGTGGGCATGCTGGAGCTGACCGCTGTGGGCAAGTTCATCCAGTTCTGGTGGCCCGATATCCCGGTCTGGGTGACGGCAGCCGTTTGCTTTGTGCTTATCAACGGCGTGAACTTCATCAACGTCAAGGCCTATGGCGAGTTTGAGTTCTGGTTCGCGCTGATCAAGATCGTGGCCGTGGTGGCGATGATCGCCACCGGAATCTACCTGCTGTCCACCACGCACAACCCCACGCAGACGATCAGCAATCTGTGGACGCAAGGCGGTTTCCTGCCGAACGGCTTCAAGGGGCTGTTCATGGCCTTTGCCTTCATCATGTTCGCCTTCGGCGGCGTGGAAATGCTGGGCTTTGCCGCTGCAGAAACCGAAGAGCCGCGCAAGGTCATTCCCAAGGCGATCAACCAGCTCATGGTGCGCGTGCTGCTGTTCTATGTGGGCTCGATGGCCGTGCTGCTGTCGCTGACGCCCTGGACTGACCTGGTGGCCCAGCTCAAGGCCGGTGGCGGCACCTACAGCAGCAGTCCCTTTGTGCTGGTGTTCTCGGGTATGGGCGAGCACCTGGCTGCGCATATGCTGAATTTCGTGATCCTCACCGCTACGCTGTCGGTCTACAACAGCATGGTCTACAGCTCCAGCCGTCTGCTGTATGGCATGGCCCAGGAAGGCAACGCTCCCAAGTCGCTGGGTGAAGTCAACAAACGCGGTGTGCCCGTGAAGGCCATCGTCTACCCCGGCATCGTCACTGCCTTCTGCGTGGTGCTGAACTATGTGGCGCCTGCCGGCGTGATCGAGCTGCTGATCTCGTTGATCACGGCGGCGTTAGTGATCATCTGGACCATCATCATCATTTCGCACCTGAATTATCGCAAGCTGCATGATGCCAAGGGCACGCCGCGCAGCTTCAAGGCGCCGCTGTTCCCGCTGACCAACTACATCTGTCTGGCAGCCATGGTGCTGGTGGTGGTCGTGATGCTGCTCACGCCCGGAGTACGTGCCTCCGCCTATGCAATTCCGGTGTGGGTGCTGGCGGTCTATGCCATGTACCGCATGGTTTTTCGCCAGCCCGTTCGGCTGGTGCAGACTGCGGTTTGATTGAAAGAGGACTTACGCAAACAAGGATGCGCCAGGACTGTTTTTTTGAGGAAAAGCGCTTGCCTGAACCTGATTTGCGTAAGTCGTGTGAATGAGGACTTGCGCAGACCTTTGCGCCAGCCTGTTGTAACCCCTGAACCATGAGAGCCCTTCGATGAACTCCACTGCAACCTTTTATCCCGCGCCCGGCGGCATGCCCTTCTCTTCCGCAGTCCGCGCAGGCGGCTTTCTGATGCTGTCGGGGCAGATCCCCTTCGGCGAGGACAAGCGCCCGCTTACCGGCCCCATCGAAGAGCAGACTCATGCCGTGCTCAAGGCTATCGCGGCGCGGCTGGAGGCCGTGGGCAGCTCGCTGGACGACGTGGTGAAGGCCAATATCTGGCTCAGCGACCTGGCTCATTTCGATGCCTTCAACAAGGTCTACGCCAGCTATTTCAAGGAAGGCAGTTATCCCGTGCGCAGCCTGGTGCAGGCCCAGCTGGTTTTCGGCGTTGGCGTTGAGATCGAAGTCCAGGCACTGGATAAAACCGCCTGATCGCGCCATCATCAATTTCATTTTTTTTGCAGGAAACCTCGTCATGACCGATTTGTTCGAAAACCCCATGGGCCTGTGCGGCTTTGAGTTCGTCGAGTTCGCCTCGCCTGCCGACGGCGTGCTGGAGCCGTTGTTCGAGAAGCTGGGCTTCACGCTGGTGGCCAAGCATCGCTCCAAGGACGTGGTGCTGTATCGCCAGGGTGGCATCAATTTCATCATCAACCGCGAGCCCAAGAGCCAGGCGGCCTATTTCACGGCCGAGCACGGTCCCAGTGCCTGTGGCCTGGCCTTCCGTGTCAAGGATGCGCACAAGGCCTACAAGCGCGCGCTGGAGCTGGGCGCGCAGCCCGTGGACATTCCCACCGGCCCCATGGAGCTGCGCCTGCCCGCCATCAAGGGCATCGGTGGTGCGCCGCTGTACCTGATCGACCGCTACGAAGACGGCAAGTCCATCTACGACATCGACTTCGAGTTTCTACCCGGTGTGGACCGCAATCCCAAGGGCCACGGCTTCCAGGTCGTCGATCACCTCACGCACAACGTCTACCGCGGCCGCATGGCCTACTGGGCCGACTTCTACAACAAGCTGTTCAACTTCCAGGAGATCCGCTACTTCGACATCCAGGGCGAGTACACGGGCCTGACCTCCAAGGCCATGACTGCGCCTGATGGCCTGATCCGCATTCCTCTGAATGAAGAAGCCAAGCAGGGCGGTGGCCAGATCGAGGAATTCCTGATGAAGTTCAACGGCGAGGGCATACAGCACATTGCGCTGTTGTGCGAAGACCTGCCCACGGCCATCGACAGCCTGCAGATGGCCGGCATTCCGCTGCTGACCGCTCCCAACGACATCTATTACGAGAACCTCGCCAAGCGCCTGCCCGGCCACGGCCAGGCCGTGGGCGAGCTGCAGTCGCGTGGCATCTTGCTGGATGGCACCACCGAAGGCGGCCAGCCACGCCTGCTGTTGCAGATTTTCTCCGAGCCGCTGTTGGGCCCCGTGTTCTTCGAGTTCATCGAGCGCAAGGGCAACTACCGCGAAGGCTTCGGCGAGGGCAATTTCAAGGCGCTGTTCGAGTCCATGGAACGCGACCAGATCAACCGCGGCGTGCTCGACACCGCCAAGGAATGAGCACCATGAAGATCGACCGCATCCATCACGTGGCCTACCGCTGCAGGGACGCCAAGGAAACCGTGCTCTGGTACAATCAGATGCTGAAGATGGACTTCGTGCTGGCCATTGCCGAGGACCAGGTGCCATCGACCAAGGCGCCCGACCCATATATGCACATCTTCATGGATGCTGGCAACGGCAATGTGCTGGCCTTTTTCGAGCTGCCCACCCAGCCGCCCATGGGCCGCGACCCGAACACGCCGGCCTGGGTGCAACACATCGCCTTCCGTGTGAAGGATCGAGCCGAGCTGCTGGAGTTCAAGGCTCACCTGGAGGCCAATGGTGTCGATGTGCTGGGCGTGACGGACCATGGTGCATTCCACTCCATCTACTTCTTCGACCCCAATGGCCACCGCGTCGAACTGGCCTGCCCCGACCCGGACGAGGAAGCCATGATCAAGAGGCTTGGTGCCGTGAAATGGGACATGCTCGAAGACTGGAGCAAGACCAAGCGTGCGCCCAAGCATGCGGCTTTCCTGCACGAGAGGGAGTTCCGGCAATGAGCGCGGTCCTGAATGAAACCTTGAACCCCCAGCTCCAGAGCTGGGTGGTCTCGGCCAACGCTGCGGGTTGCGACTTCCCCATCCAGAACCTGCCCTTCGGCCGTTTCCGCACGCCGGGCGCCAGCGGCTGGCGTATCGGCGTCGCCATCGGCAACCAGGTGCTGGATCTGCGCACCGCCGGCCTGATCGACCATGCGGACATGCACCGCTTGATGCAGGCCACGCGGCAAGAGCGCCAGGCCCTGCGCCAGGCGCTTTCCGAAGGCTTGCGCGCGGGCAGCACCAAGCAGTCGGCATGGGAGCCAGCGCTGCTGCCCCAGTCTGCCGTGGAGCTGGGCCTGCCTTGCGAGGTGGGTGACTACACCGACTTCTACGTCGGCATCCACCACGCATCCGAAATCGGCCGCCAGTTCCGCCCTGACAACCCGCTGCTGCCCAATTACAAATGGGTGCCCATCGGCTACCACGGCCGTGCCTCCACGCTGCAGGCCAGCGGCTCGTCCTTCCATCGTCCCATGGGGCAGTCCAAGGCGCCCGACGCGGCTCAGCCCGTGCTGGCTCCCTGTGCGCGGCTGGACATCGAGCTGGAGCTGGGCATCTTCATCGGCCAGCCCAACGCCCAGGGCGTGCCCGTGTCCATGAGGGAGGCCGAGCAGCATGTCTTTGGCATCACGCTGTTCAACGACTGGAGCGCACGCGACATCCAGGCCTGGGAATACCAGCCGCTGGGTCCTTTCCTGTCCAAGAACTTCGCCAGCACGGTCTCGCCCTGGATGGTGACGATGGAGGCACTGGAGCCGTTCCGCCAGCCGTTCAGCCGCCCCGAAGGCGACCCCGATCCGCTGCCATACCTGGACTCTGCCGACAACCGCACGCGCGGTGCCATCGCCATCCAGATGGAAGTGGTGCTACAGACGGCGCGCATGGCCATAGAGGGAAATGCGGGTGACGTGATCAGCCGCTCCAACTTCGCCGAGGCCGCGTACTGGACCGTGGCGCAGCTCGTGGCCCACCACACCGTCAACGGCTGCGCACTGCGCGCGGGTGACCTGTTGGGGTCGGGCACGCTGTCGGGGCCGACCCTGGCGCAGAGCGGCTCCCTGCTGGAGTTGACCACGGGCGGCAAGAACCGCATCACGCTGTCGAACGGCGAAACGCGGGGCTTTCTGGAAGACGGCGATACCGTCGTGCTGCGCGCCTACTGCGAAGGTGCAGGCGCGCGCCGCATCGGCTTCGGCGAATGCCGGGGCACGGTGCTGCCAGCCCGAACGGAAGGCTGAGCTTGCAAATCACGACTTGCGTAAACGAGGCCCAAGCAAGCGCTTTGCCTCAGGGAAACCATCTTGGAGCACCCTTGTTTGTGCAAGCCCATATGCATTTATGGACCTGGAGCCTTGCACATGCAGCAGCCAGATCTGCTTGGATGTGCGTCTTCATGGCCTGGTGTTTCCCGGACGCCAAGGTGCAGGGGGTCTGCGGCCGTCATGAGCTGGAGGCGGGGGTGTCGTAGCCCGAGCGCTTCAGCGGCTTGCTCAAAGCGGGTCGTAGCGCGCGTGCCTGGGGTTGAGCCAGCGCAGTTCCTGCTTGCCCAGGCCTTGGAGATGCTCCCGCGCCTGTTGGACAAGAGGCCTTTTCAGATCCTTGGGCTGCAGCGGGCGTGACTTGCCAGCTTCTTCCAGTCGCAGCACGCTGGCTTGCTCGCAGGTATCGCTATAGCTGCGCACCACCAGGCTCAGGCCGCCCAGCGTAAAGCGGTAGATGTCGTACTCGTAGTAGTACTCGTAAAAGCCTTCGGCATCAGCTTCGCTGGCGTCGATATGGTGGCTGCACTCCACCCGCATGATGTCTGTGTTCATGCCTCAGGTGCAATCGGTATGCAGCCGGTGCGTGCCGCACTCCATACAGCGAAACAGATAGCCACCCACGGGATCACCGGTCTTGCTGATGGCCTGCAGATAACGCTCGGGAATGTCGGTGATATCACCTTGCAGCTCGGCCTGCAGGGTCTGGATTTCGGCGTAGTCGGTATAGCCGAGAAAGGCACAGGGCTGGTTGCAATGCACCAGCCATTGCTCCTGCTGCCAGCTGTGATAGCTGGGCGTGCGTTCGCAGACTTCCAGCAGCAGCACACGATCCATGACGATGCTGTCAGGTTCGCCGGGCTCGGCGCTCACGCCTTCAATGCCCAGGTAGTCGTTGAATTCGCCCTCATAGCGCTTGGCCGCGCTGCCGTCGGCAATGCACCAGGGGCAGAGATAGTCCGGCTCTTCGCGGCTGTAAAAAGAGCTGTTGTACTTGAGCTCACGCGCCTGGCCGCAACAGGAGCAGATACCGCTTTCGGCCACAAACAGATCCAGCGCATAGGCATTGGGGCTGAGACGAAATTTCGGCAAATCCATGGAATGCTCCTTTTAGCGTGGACTTTTCTTTGCGATGGTATGCAGCAGGTTCTGGCAGGCGTCCTCGATCAGATCGAGCACATGCTCAAAGCCTCGGTCGCCGCCATAGTAGGGGTCGGGCACTTCGGGCTCGTCAAAGCGCTGGCAGTAATCGGTCAGCCGCTTCATGCGCTGCTGCTGGGCGGGCGTGGCAAGGCGGCGCGCCGCCACCTCATTGGCGCTGTCCATCACCAGCACCAGATCGAAAGCGTCGAAATCCTGCTTTGTCAGCTGCCGCGCACGCTGCCCGCTGAGGTCATAGCCCCGGCGGCGTGCATGCTGCTGGCTGCGGGCATCGGGGGCCTCGCCAACGTGATAGCCGTGCGTGCCGGCCGAGTCGACCTGAACCAGATCCTGCAGGCCCGCATCGGCCACCATTTTTTCCAGCACGCCATGGGCAGTGGGGCTGCGGCAGATGTTGCCGGTGCAGACCATCAGGACGCGAACGGGTCTGGCGGCAGTCATGGCTGATCTGTCGCAGCGGCTTGTACTTCGGCCATCCTGGTTTCCAGTGTACGGATCTGGGTCTTGAGCTGGCGCATGCTGCTTTGCATGGTCACGCCCAGCAGGCGACGCATGCCTTCGAAGAACAGCACCATGAAGAGCACCACGGGCAGCACGCCCCAGCGCAGCCAGGGCGATGCCTGGTTGATCCAGGCCACGGCGCAGACCACCACGGCCATGGCGACGGCGAGATAGTTCCACTTCCTTGAACTCTGCATCTTGCTTTCGTACTTCTGCGCGGTGGCTTCGAGCTGCTGTTCGGTGACTCTGAGCTTGGCAATGGAAGCCTGAATCTCTTCAAGGCTGGCTGGCTTGTCTGACGGCATAGGGCAGGTGGTTGTTAAGAGAGGAGGCCGGTGTTACACCGGCCTGAATCTATTTTGATAGCTGAGAGCGCTTGATGGACAAGTGATGCGGCGATGTTTGGTTAGAAGTGGTGTGTGCCGCTCAATGCATCGAACTCGTCGCTCCACTGCCGGCGCAGGCTGCGCTTTTCGCTCTCGTCTACCCAGGCCGCATCGATGCCGTTGAGCATGAAGTCCCTGAGGTCGGCCTTCGAAAAACCAAAGTCGCTGACCATCTTGGTCCAGGCCCCTGTGGGGTCCACATGGTGCAGCGTGGGGTCGTCGGTGTTGGGGTGGATGCGAATGCCCATGGAAGGCATCTGGCGGATCGGGTGGTCCAGCGCCCAGCGCTCGGGTGCCAGCGTGCGCAGATAGTAGGAGTTGGTTGGCACCACGGTGAACACAATGCCCAGATCAGCGCAGCGCTTGGCCAGTTCGGGGTTGTCTATGACCGTGTAGCCATGGTCGACGCGGTCCACCTTGAGCGTCTCAATGGCTGTTTGCAGGTTGTTCCAGGGCAGGCCGAATTCGCTGGCATGGGCCGTGGTCTTGAGGCCGTTGCGACGCGCCAGTGCATAGGCCTCGGCGAACAGCTCGGGCGGGCGCTCGTTTTCGCGGTAGTCGATGCCGATGCCGGGTACATCGTCATGGCGGTTTTCCAGCATCCATTGCACCATCTGTACAGCGGCCTCGGCCGGGGCTTCGCGGTCGATCGACGGCACCAGGCGGCCGCGTATGCCGCAATCCTTTTGCGCAGCTGCGGCACCGGCCAGGATGGCTTGCTGGGCGGCGGCATAGCTCATGCCAGAGCATTGCACCGTGCCCGTGGGGTTCCAGAAGAATTCGGCATAGCGCACATGGTGGGCGGCGGCATCCTGCAGATATTCATAGGTAATGCGCTCCAGATCGGCCGGCGTCTGCAACAGCCACTCGTCGAGAGCACGCAGCACGCGCAGCACGCCCACGGGCTTCTCGCCGCGCGTGTAGAAGGCCTCGATCTCTTCGGCAGTCAGCGGCGCCTTGGCGCGCTGCACCAGTTCGATGAAGGTGTTTTTTCTGACCGTGCCCAGCAGGTGGCAGTGCAACTCCATCTTGGGGATGGTGTGGGCAAAGGCGGTCAGTTCAGGTGTGGGGGCGGTAGGCGCGGCATTCATGCCGCAGATGGTAGTGGCTTGTGATCAGCCTTGCCGTAGGCAGTTTTACGTTAGGGTGCAAGGAGCAGCCGCGGCACGGACGCCGCCAGCATGGCGATGCCCGAGCAGGTCAGCAGGCTCAGCACGATCTGGCGAAAGCGGGCATCGCTGACGCCTTTGTAGACGCGGGTTCCGAAGATCACAGGCACCAGCACTGCGGGCAGCACCACGGCAAACGATTGCCACATGGCTGGCTTGACCAGGCCGGTGGCCAGATAGCTGGCCATGGTGACGGCCAGCACCGAGAGGTTGAAATTCTGGATCACCGTGCGCTGCACATGGCGCTCAAAGCCGCGCAGCGTGCACCACAGTGTGGGCACGGTACCGCTGAAGCCGCCCAGCCCGCCCATGGCGCCACCGATCAGGCCCGCAAGCGCATCGCTCAGGCGGGCCATCAGGCCGCCGCCCAGCGTCAGCCGGGGCAGGTGGGCGCTGAGCAGCATGGTGGGGCACCACAGCACCAGCAGACAGCCCAGGCCGAACTTGAACCAGTCCATATTGAGATGCGGCATCACGGCCACGCCCATGGGAATGCCGGCCAGACCGCCGGCGATAAACGGCAGCAGCGACTTCCAGTGAAATTCGCGGCGCACGGTGAAGGCCGCAATGATCTGTCCCGTCAGCGAGCCAAACACCGAGAGTACGGCTGCCAGTTGCGGCTCCAGCACCCAGGCCCAGAACGACATGGCCACCATGCCGAAGGCAAAGCCCGACAGTCCCTGCACAAAGCCTGCCACTGCAGCCCCCAGGGCCACCACCAAGATCACTTCCACGCTCTGGTCTCCGTCTGAAGGCATCGATTATCGTCCCGCTCAAGCAGGGCATTGCCATGCAGTTCTGGCATGGCGCCAGGCCGCTGCGCTATCGTGCAGACCATGCAAGCATCATCTGTCTGGATTCTGGGACTGCGCAATCTCTGGCGCGATCTGCGCGCTGGCGAGCTGCGCCTGATCATCGTGGCCGTGCTGCTGGCCGTGGCGGCACTGAGCTCGGTGGGCTTTTTTGCCGACCGCCTGCAAGCCGGCCTGCAGCGCGACGCCCGTCAGCTGCTGGGCGGCGATGTGGTGGTGGTCAGCGACAATCCTGCCCCCGCGGCTTTTGTGCAGCAGGCACAGCAGCAGGGGCTGCAGACCGTGGCCACGGCCAGCTTTCCGACCATGGCGCGCTCCAGCCAGGAGCAGGGCGGAGCCAGCCGGCTGGTGGCGCTCAAAAGCGTGGACCCCGGCTACCCGTTGCGCGGCATGCTGCACCTGAATCAGGGACCGGGCCAGCCAGACCTGGAAGTGCGGGCGATTCCTGAACGCGGCCATGCCTGGGTCGATGCGCCGCTGCTGGAGGCGCTGGGCCTGAAGCTCAGCGACCGGCTGCTGCTGGGCGATGCGAGCTTTCATATCTCGCACATCATTGCCATCGAACCCGATCGCGGCGCGGGCTTCATGAGCTTTGCCCCGCGCGTAATGATCAACAGCGCCGACCTGCCCGCAACGCGCCTGGTGCAGCCGGCCAGCCGCATCACCTACCGGCTGGCCGTGGCGGCGCAGGCAGACGCCGGGCGCGGCGCGCAGGACTATCTGGACTGGGCGCAGGAACTGGCCAAGAGCCTGCACGGCGTGCGTGTGGAATCGCTGGAAAGCGGCCGCCCGGAGATGCGCCAGACCCTTGACAGGGCCGAGAAGTTCCTGAGTCTGGTGGCGCTGCTCTCGGCGCTGCTCTCGGCCGTGGCCGTGGCACTGGCCGCGCGTGCCTTTGCCAACAGCCATCTCGATGCGTCGGCCATGCTGCGCGTGCTCGGCCAGAGTCAGCGCCGGATCGCTCTGGCCTATGTGGTGGAGTTCGTGAGCATTGCCCTGGCCGCCAGCGCGGCCGGCGTGCTGCTGGGCTGGGCCGTGCACCATGTGTTTGTCTGGCTGCTGGCCGGACTGGTCGAGTCTGCTCTGCCTGCGGCGAGCCTGTGGCCCGCATTGTTCGGCATGGGCATGGGGCTGACCCTGCTGCTGGCTTTTGGCCTGCCGCCCGTGCTGCAGCTGGCTCAGGTGCCGCCGCTGCGCGTGATGCGGCGCGATCTGGGGGCGCTCAAGCCAGCATCTTGGCTGGTGCTGGGTGTGGGCGTTACGGGTTTTGCGGCCTTGCTGATGGTGGCCAGCCGCGACATCAAGCTGGGCCTGATTGCAGTGGGCGGCTTTGCCGTAGCCGTGCTCTTGTTCGCGGGCCTGGCCTGGCTGGCCGTCAAGCTGCTGCGGCAGGTGGTCAATGAGAGCACGGCGCCGCGCTGGCTGGTCATGGCCACGCGCCAGGTATCGGCCAAACCCGTGTATGCCGTGGTACAGGTCAGCTCGCTGGCCGTGGGGCTGCTGGCCCTGGTGCTGCTGGTGCTGCTGCGCACCGATCTGATTGCCAGCTGGCGCAAGGCCACGCCGGCGAATGCGCCGGATCGCTTTGTCATCAATGTCCAGCCCGATCAGGCGCAGGACTTTCAGGCCGCGCTGAAGAAGGCCGGCGTGCACAGCTATGACTGGTATCCCATGATTCGCGGCCGGCTGATCGCCGTCAACGGCAAGGCCGTCAGCCCCGATGACTATGAGGAGGACCGCGCCAAGCGCCTGGTGGACCGGGAGTTCAATATCTCCACTGCCGAAACCATGCCCGATCACAACCAGATCGTGGGAGGCCGCTGGCAGGCGGGCGAGCAGGGCGCGATCAGCATGGAAGAAGGCATTGCCAAGACCCTGGATCTGAAGCTGGGCGACACGCTGCGCTTCGATATCGGCGGCGAGGAGAGCGAAGCCCGTATCACCAGTCTGCGCAAGGTGGACTGGAGTTCCATGCGCGCCAACTTCTTTGTGATCTACCCCGTGCAACATCTGGACAACGTGGCCGTGACCTACCTGGCGGCCTATCGCGCGCCCGACGTCAAGGGCTTTGACAATGCGCTGGTCAATGAGTTTCCGAACATCACCAATGTCGACCTGAGCAGCACGCTGGCCCAGGTGCAGCAGGTGATGGACCAGGTCATACGCGCCGTGGAGTTTCTGTTCGGCTTCACGCTGGTGGCGGGTCTGGTCGTGCTGTTTGCTTCCGTCACCGGCACCCGTGAGGAAAGAGCGCGCGAGTACGCCATCATGCGCGCCGTGGGCGCCAGATCGGGCCTGCTGCAGCAGGTGCAAAGCGCCGAGCTCGCCGGAGTGGGCCTGATGGCCGGCTTTCTGGCCAGCTGCGTGGCCCTGGCCGTGGGCTGGGCGTTGGCGCGCTGGGTGTTCGATTTCGAATGGAATGTGCTCTGGTGGGTACCTCTGGCGGGCGCGCTGGTGGGCGCATTGCTGGCCTGGCTGGCCGGTTGGTGGGCGTTGCGCGAGGTAGTCAGCCGCCCCGTGATGATCACGCTGCGCCAGGCGGCGGAATAAGAACGTGCCTACGATCTCCTCGCGCCGCGACAGAGGCTTTGCGGGATGGGATGGAAGGGGGCGGCCCCCCGCGCGCGATACCGCAGCAATAGCCGTGCTATTGCGAGGATTCGCGCGGCCGGCGAGGCAACGCCGCAGACTGCCCCTGACCGGGCGTCCCTGACCGGGCGTCCCTGACCGGGCGTCCGCAAAGACACTGTCCCGGAGGGTTGGAGCGAAATCGGGCGATTTCTGCGCGCTGACTCTTGCTTGCACACCGGTGCAAGCGGCGAGCCATCGCTTCGAACTCATCCCGATTGCGCACCAACGCGGCTGCGTAGAGATCGTAAGCACGTTCTAAGGCTAGCCCTTGAACAGCCGCTCGCTCGCAAAGTCCACAAAGGCCCGGACCTTGGGCGAGAGCTGGCGGCTGGAGGGCCAGAGTGCCGAGAACTGCCCGCTATGCGTGAGCTGCTCGGCCAGCACTTGCCTGAGTTCGCCGCGCGCCAGTGCGTCGCGGGCCAGGAAGTCGGGCATATAGGCCAGGCCCAGGCCTGAGACGGCTGCGCCCAGCATGGCTTCCATGTTGTTGCAGACCAGGGAGATGGGCATGGCCGGCAGCCCGGGCAGCGTCCACTCCTCGAGCTTGCCGCTGTTCAGAAAGCGATAGCGCAGGCTGGAGTGTCGGGCAAGGTCGGCCGGCGTCAGCGGCAGACCGCGTTCGGCCAGATAGGCCGGCGAGGCCGCGAGAATGAAGCGAAACGGTCCGAGTCGGCGCGCCACCAGCCGCGAATCGGCCAGCTCGCCGCTACGGATGACCACATCGAGGCCGGCTTCGACGACATCGACCAGATGGTCGTTGAAGTCCAGATCCAGCTCGACTTCGGGATAGCGGGCCTGGAATTCGGGCAGCACGGGCAGCAGAAAACGGTAGCCGATGGTGGGCAGGCTCACACGCAGCCGGCCGCGTGGCGCTTGGGCGGCGGCCTGCATGGCCGCGCGTGCATCATGCAGCTCGTCGAGAATGCGCCGGCAGCGTTCGTGAAACAGAGTGCCTTCCTGCGTCAGGCGCACCTGGCGTGTGGTGCGATGGAACAGGCGCAGGCCCAGTTGCTGCTCCAGGCGCGCCACGTTCTTGCCCACGGCCGAGGCCGAGATGCCAAGCGCGCGGCCTGCCTCGGCAAAGCTCAGAAGATCGGCGGCACGTACAAAGGACTCAAGTCCGCTGAAGCTGTCCATGGTGATTGGCAACCTTGGGTTGGGATTGTGGGGAGTTTTACCGCTATTTTCGTTTGATTGGAGCGCTTTTATCGTTCATGTCTGATTGATTCACGAAGCCAGTCCTCCATGTCCTGCTCCACTTCTCCATCCTGCCCACAGGCGGATCTTCCGGTTTGCGCTCGCCGTGCATCGCCTGCCTGGGTGTTGCTATCAGTCTGCCTGGCTGCTCTGGCCATGCCGCTGAGCTTTACCGGGCCGGCCGTGGCGCTTCCGGCGCTGCGCGAGGCGCTGGGCGGCAGCCCTCTGGCGCTGAACTGGGTCACCAATGCCTTCATGCTGAGCTTCGGCGCCACACTGATGGCGGCAGGAGCCTTGGCCGATGTCTACGGGCGGCGGCGCGTGTTTCTTGCGGGGCTGGCCGTCGTGGTGGGCAGCGTGCTGCTGCAGGTCTGCCTGCAAGGCAGGGAGGCCATCATCGGCTTCAATCTGCTGCGGGCGCTGCAGGGACTGGGCGCGGCCGCTGCACTGGCGGCAGGCACGGCCGGCCTGGCCCAGGCCTACGATGGTGCCTGGCGTACCCGGGCCTTCAGTTTCGTGGGCACCTCCTTTGGTGTGGGACTCGCCTTCGGACCCTTGCTGTCGGGTTGGTTGCTGCAGAGCTGGGGCTGGCGCAGCGTGATGCTCAGCGCGGCTGCAGCAGCATTCGCGGCGCTGCTGCTGGGTCTGCGCCATATGCCGGAATCGCGCAATCCGCAGGCACAGCGGCTGGACCTGCCGGGCGCGCTGTCGTTCACGCTGGCGCTGGCTCTGTTGACCTGGGGCATGCTGCAAGTCCCGGAAACGGGCTGGTCGCATGGCCGCACATGGCTGCCCCTGGCGGCTGCCCTGCTGGCGGCAGCGGCCTTTGTACAGATCGAGCGCCGCAGCGCCCACCCCATGCTGGACCTGTCGCTGTTCCGTTATCCGCGCTTTGTCGGCGTGCAACTGCTGGCCACAGCACCTGCCTACGCCTTCGTGGTGCTGCTGGTGTTGCTGCCGCTTCGCTTCATCGGCGTGGAAGGTCTGGCGCCGCTCGCGGCCGGGCAGCGCATGTTCGTGCTGTCGCTGCCCATGCTGTTCGTACCACTGCTGGCGGGCTGGCTCTCGCGCTGGCTGTCGGCTGCCTTGCTCTGTGGGGCGGGGCTGCTGGTCTGTGCCATGGGCTTGCTGTGGCTGGGCCGCTGCGTCCCCGGCTCGGACCTGACGCAGATGGCCGCGCCGCTGCTGCTGATCGGTCTGGGCATAGGCCTGCCCTGGGGGCTGATGGACGGGCTGGCCGTGACGGTGGTTCCGCGCGAGCGTGCCGGCATGGCCACGGGCATCTTCAGCACCGTGCGTGTGGCAGGCGAAGGCATTGCCCTGGCCGTGGTCGGGGCGGTGCTGGCAGCGCTGCTGGCGCGGGAGCTGACGGCCATCTGGCCGTCCATGCAGCATGGCTCGGCCGTGGCCCAGATGCTGGTCACCGGCAATATGCAGGCAGCACTGGGGCTGATGCAAGGCGCATCAGCCCCAGTGCTGCTCAAGGCCTATGGCCTGGCCTTTTCCAGCTTGCTCGATGTGTTGGCCGGCGTGACGGTGCTGACGGCCATTGGGGTTTTCGCATTCCTGCGCTCGGGTACGGACATGCCGCATGTCCGACAATCGGGACTGACTCGCAAAGCCGCTACACATGCAGATTGAAGAAAAGCCCCCGTTTGAGACCCCCTACGAATGGATAGGTGGCGAAGACAAAGTCCAGCAGCTGGTCGCCCGTTTCTATGACCTCATGGATCTGGAGCCTGGCTACAAGGAGCTGCGCGCCGCCCATGGCAGCACGCTTGATGACGCGCGCCAGAAGCTGTTCTGGTTTCTCTGCGGCTGGCTGGGCGGCCCCGACTATTACCAGGATCGTTTCGGTCATCCGCGTCTGCGCATGCGCCATATGCCGTTTTCCATTGGCATCCAGGAGCGCGACCAGTGGGTGGCCTGCATGGATCAGGCCATGGGCGAGACCGAAGTACCCGAGGCCTTGCGCACGCGTCTCAAGGCCAGCTTCATGAACACGGCGGACTGGATGCGCAATCGCGGCGCCTGAGTTCTTGCCCTTGGCTTCAAAGCGTCAAATTTCCTTCATGACGCTGTAAAAAGCCCTGTAGACACTGCCTGTTTTTCAACAAGCAGGGTCAACCATGCAGGATTTCGATTTGCCTGGCGCAAAGCTGCGCTCGGGCGGTTTCTTCTCGGCATTGCAGCAACGCCGCCATGTGCTGACGGCAGTGGGCTGTGCAGCATTGCTGGCTGCCTGCGGCGGCAGCGACGACAGCAGCACAACGCCTGTCAGCGCGCAGCCTGCCACGGCGACGCTGGCCGTTCTGGAGACCACGGATCTGCACTTCAATGTGCGCAGCTATGACTATTTCAAGCTGGCCGAAGACAAGACCTATGGCTTCGAGCGCACGGCCACGCTGATCCGTGCAGCGCGCAAGGAATTTGCCAACACGCTGCTGGTGGACAACGGCGACACCATCCAGGGCACGGCCCTGGCCGACTACGAGGCAGAGGTAAAGCCCATACCCTGCACGCAGCAGCTGTCCATGTACAAGGCCATGAGTGCGCTGAGCTTTGACGCGGGCACGCTGGGCAATCACGAATTCAACTACGGCTTGCCCTTTCTCAACCAGGTGCTGGGCGGAGGCCTGGATGTGGACGGCGTGGATACCAGCCAGAAATGCGCGGGCAACGGCTATCCGGCCGTACTGGCCAATGTCTACAGCAGCAAGACCAAGAAGCCGCTGGTTCAGCCCTATGCCGTGCTGGAGCGGACCATGGTGGCCAAGGGCAGCGATGGCAAGGAAGTCAGGCTGCCCATCAAGATCGGCGTGATCGGCTTCACCACGCCGGGCATCATGAACTGGGACAAGCGCTATCTCGAAGGCAAGGTCTACACCGAGGGCGCGGTGGAAGCTGCCGGCAAATACGTGCCAGAGTTGCGCGCCAAGGGCGCCGATGTGGTGGTGGCGCTGCTGCATGGCGGTCTGGACGGCTCGGCCTATTCGGCCACCATGGAGAACCCCGGCCTGTATCTGTCCAAGGTGGCGGGCATAGATGCCATGGTCATGGGCCATCAGCACAGCGTGTTCCCAGATCTGTCGGCCAAGCCGGCCTACAGCCAGAGCGGTGTGGACAACCAGGCTGGCACCATCAACGGCGTGCCTGCGGTCATGGCCAGCTCCTGGGGCAAGGCTCTGGGCGTGATCCAGCTGCCGCTGCAATGGGACGGCAAGAAGTGGAGTGTGGCCAAGACCGGCAGCAAGAGCGAGCTGCGCAACATCCAGAACAAGGATGCCGCAGGTGCCGCGGTGTTTGTGGATGCCGACCCGGCCGTGGCGCCGCTGATCGAGACACAGCACCAGGCGGCCATCAGCTATGTGAAGACGCCCATCGGCAGCACCGACTTCCGCATGAGCACGCTGTTTGCCGATGTGGGCGACCCCGGTGCGATCCAGATCGTCAACCAGGCACAGCAGGCCTATGTGGCCAGCTACATCAAGGCCAATCTGCCCCAGTACGCCAGCCTGCCCGTGCTGTCGGTGAGTGCGCCGTTCAAGTCCGGCTTCCAGGGCGGCAAGGACTTCACCGATGTGGCTGCCGGCTCGCTCGCCATCAACAACGCGGCTGACCTGTATCTCTACCCCAACACCGTGTACGCGGTGAAGGTCAACGGCGCCGACATCAAGAGCTGGCTGGAAGCTGCAGCCAAGCGCTTCAACCAGATCGATGTGAACAAGACGAGCGAGCAGCCCTTGATCAGCAGCTTCCCGGGCTACAACTTCGACATGTTCACCACTGCCGACGTGCAGTACGAGATCGATGTGACCCAGCCGCTGGGCAGCCGCATCAGGAACCTGAGCTATCTGGGCAAGCCCATGGATACGGCGCAGGAGTTTGTGATCGCCACCAACAACTACCGTGCCACCAGCGGTGCCAGCTTCATCCCCAAGCTCGACGGCTCGTCGGCCATCTGGGCATCGCCCGATGCGAACCGCGATGTGGTGATCGAGTATGTGCGCAAGAACCCGCAGATCACCAGGGCGGCCAATGGCGCAGCCAAGAGCTGGCGCTTTGCCAAGGTGACGACGGCCGGTCCGGTGGTGTTCAGCTCCGGAGCCAATGCTTTGAGCGTGGCCCAGGCCGCAGGCCTGTCGGGAGTGTCTGTTCTCGCGGCCGATGACGGCTCAGGCAAGGGCATGAGCAAATATCAGCTCGATCTGTCCAAGTAGGCGGCGTTGCCGCAATTGCTGCCGCCGTGGCTCCAGAGGCCACGGCGGCTTTTTTCTGGGACTGGCTATGATGCGAGGAAATTTTCAGGGAGAGGGTATGACGGCATATATCGCGCTGGCAGTGGTTGTGGTGATCGTGATCTGGGCAATTGCCCTCTACAACCGCTTGCGCACGCACAAGAACCAGGTGGAGAACGCGTTTGCGCAGATCGATGTGCAGCTCAAGCGCCGTCATGACCTGATACCCAATCTGGTGGAAGTCGCCCGTGGCTACATGCAGCACGAAGCCCAGACGCTGGAGGCCGTGATTCGCGCGCGAGGCGAGGCCGTCAGCGCGGCCGACAAGGCCCGTCGGTCGCCGGGCAAGGCGCAGGCCATGGGGGCACTGATGGCTGCGGAGCAGGTGCTGGGAGGTCAGGTAGGCCGTCTGATGGCGCTGGCCGAGGCCTATCCCACGCTCAAGGCCGATGCCCGCATGCAGCAGCTCAGCGAAGAGATCACCAGCACCGAGAACCGTATCGGTTTTGCGCGTCAGTCCTATAACGACGAGGTACTGGAATTCAACAACCAGGCCGGACAGTTCCCTGATCTGATCGTGGCGCGGTTGGTGGGTTTTGTGCATATGGACATGCTGGCTTCGACCCAGAGCGAGCAGGAACGCGCCGTCCCTCAGGTCAGGTTCTGAGCGCATGCGTTTCTGGGAGCGACAGCGCGAAGCCAGGCGCAGCACGCGCTGGTTGCTGCTGGTGTTCGGCCTGTGCGTGCTGGCCGTGGTGGCATCGGTGCACTTGGGCCTGATGCTGGCCTGGTGGCTGGGCACTCTGGTATTCGGCGGCTGGGACTACCCCACGGGCTTTGCGACGGTGAATATCGGCGTGACCTTGCTGCTGGTGCTGGGCGGCTGCTGGATAGAGCTGGACCAGCTGCGCCATGGCGGTCGCAAACTGGCCCAGCGCGTAGGAGCGCGCGAGGCCAGACCCGGCAGCTCGCTGGCCGAGCAGCAACTGTGCAATATCGTCCATGAAATGTGCATTGCGGCACACTGGCCTGCGCCCCAGGTCGCGGTGCTGGCGCGAGCCGAGGCCATCAATGCCTTTGCGGCGGGCTGGGATGCGCAGGACGCCGTCATTGCCGTGACCCAGGGGGCGCTGGACCAGCTCAGCCGCGAGGAAATGCAAGGCCTGGTAGCGCATGAGCTGTCCCATCTGCGTGAGGGCGACACGCGGCTGAACATGCAGCTGGCCGGCATGGTCTACGGACTGGAGCTGATTCACAACTTCGGCCAGACCCTGCGCGAGCGCGACAGCATCCTTGCGCAATGGTTCGGCGTCTTCATCCAGGCTGCGGGCTTTGTCGGCTGGCTCGGCGGCCAGTTGCTCAAGGCTGCCGTATCGCGCCAGCGCGAGTATCTGGCAGATGCCCGTGCCGTGCAGTGGACGCGCAGCAAGGACGGCCTGGGCGGTGTGCTGCGCAAGGTGCTCACGCAGCGTGAGCTGGCCGAGCAGCAGTACGGCAGCTGGCAGCAGGACACGCGCAGCCACCAGGGGCTGGACAAGCGCATCGTGCAGCACATGCTGCTGGCCGAAACCCCCCATGCCAGCCGGCTCGAACACTGGCTGGAGTCCCACCCCACGGTGCCCGAACGCATACGTCGCATCTACGGCCGCGACATGCGACCGCTGCCCTTGCCGCTCAACACCGTGCCGCAGGGAAGATAAGCTGTTTCAGGTCTGAAACCCAATGCACATAGGTGCAGGTGGCTATCAGATTGGATGCTGAAACTGTTAGAACAGCTTGCGCTTGCCCGGCTGCAGCAGCACCACCAGCGCGCCCGCGCCTCCGTCGGCCGGGCGGGCCTGGACAAAGGCCAGCACCTCTTTCTTCTGCACCAGCCAGCGCTGTACCTTGCCCTTGAGCACGGGGGTGCGGCCCGGCGAGCCCAGGCCCTTGCCGTGCACGATGCGCACGCAGCGCACGCCCGTGCGGTGCGACAGCCGGATGAACTGGCCCAGCGCCTCGCGGGCTTCGTCCGAGCGCAGGCCGTGCAGGTCCAGCTGGCGCTGAATGCTCCAGTGGCCGCCACGCAGCTTGCGCGTCACGTCCAGACCGATGCCGGGGCGGCGAAAGCTCAGCTGATCGTCCACGTCCAGCAGGGTGCTGACATCGAACTCGTCGCTCATGGCTTCGCGCAGCACATTCTGTTCGTCCAGCACCATCTGCAGCGGCAGCGGCGAGGGCGCCGGCTCCAGAAAGCTGACTTCGTTGCGCGAGCGCAGCGGCGTGACCTTGCCGACGCTGAGCGCAAACAGATTGCGTTCACGCTCGCGCGCTGCACGCGCTTCGGCCTGCGCGAGGGCCAGGGCTTCGGCCTGTTCGCGCAGCTGCTTGAGATGGCGGGAGATGCCGGCCAGATCCTGCAGCGAGCGGTGTGCGTGGCTCATAGCAGACCCTCCTCGGCCATGGAGCAGGCAGCGCCCGGCCCGACGATGATGTGGTCGAGCACGCGTACATCGATCAAGGCCAGGGCGGCCTTGAGCGTGGTGGTCAGAGAGCTGTCGGCACTGCTGGGCTGCACGTTGCCGCTGGGGTGATTGTGCGCGAGGATCACCGCGCCGGCCTGATGGTGCAGGGCGCGCAGCACGACTTCACGAGGGTAGACGGAAGTTTGCGTCAAGGTACCGCGAAACATTTCTTCAAGAGCCAGCAAGCGGTTCTGGCTGTCCAGAAACAGCACGGCAAACACCTCGTGAGGCCTGGCCGCCAGATGCAGCTGCAGATAGTGCTTGACGGCTTCGGGGGAGGAAAAGACTTCCCGCTCGCGCAGCTGCTGTGCCGTGGCTCGCCGGGCCAGCTCCAGCACGGCCATCAGCTCGGCGCGCTTGGCAGGCCCCAGGCCTTTGACGGCGGTCAAAGCCTGGTAGTCGGCGGCCAGCAGTCCGGCCAGACCGCCTGCTCCCTGGCGATCACCGGGCAGCTCCAGCAGCTCCTGTGCCATCTGCAGCACCGTCTTGCCGGCCATGCCGGTGCGCAGAATGACCGCCAGCAGCTCGGCATCCGAGAGCGCAGCCGCGCCCCGCTGCGCGAGCTTTTCGCGCGGCTGGGCATCCAGGGGCAGGTCTTTGATGGGCATGGGTGTCAGTGCTCGCTTGCACAAGGCGGGGAAGGGGCGGGCCGGCCATCTCAACGCAGAGGCGAAGAGGTTATAGGCTCGCTCTTACAATGCAGCCCAGTTTATCGGGACTTTCATGACCACAAGCGCAACCCCTTCGGATCTGCCCGTCGTGCAGGCAGGCTCTTTTCTCACGCTGCATTACCGCCTGGCGGGCCCTGCGGGCGATGTGATCAATACCTTCAACGAAAAGCCGGCGACGCTGTCGCTGGGTGCGGGCGAGCTGTCGCCGGCCATGGAAGACAAGCTGATCGGCCTGGCCGAGGGCACGCACACGACTTTCGAGCTGCCCGCAGGCGAGGCTTTTGGCGAGCGCAACCCCGACATGATGCAGTGGGTGGCCCGCAAGCTCATGAACGAGCTCGGCGACCCGCATGAGCAATACACCGCAGGCGATGTGGTGCAGTTCCCCACGCCCGATGGCAGCGGCAGCTACGCCGGCGCCGTGGTGCAGGTGCGCGAGGACGGCGCCGTGCTGTTCGACTTCAACCACCCGCTGGCCGGCCAGCCCGTGACGTTTGAAGTGAAGCTGATCGGGGTGCTCTGAAATGACACACCCCCTGAGCTGCTGCGCAGCTTCCCCCTTCAAGGGGGACGACGGCCTTTGCTGCGGGGCGGCCCTTGCTGCGGTCGGCCCGTGCCGCCGTCCCGCGCTTCAAGCGCGCCAGTGTCATGCCGTGCGAGTGGTGCGTAGCGCCAGGGGGTATTGAAATGGTGGGAGCCAAGGAAGTCCTGCTGGCCGAACCGCGCGGCTTTTGTGCCGGAGTGGATCGCGCCATCGAGATCGTGGAGCGGGCACTGGCCAAGTTCGGTGCGCCCATCTATGTGCGCCACGAGATCGTGCACAACACTTTTGTGGTCAACGACCTCAAGGCCAAGGGCGCCATCTTCATCGAGGAGCTGGACGAAGTGCCGCCCGGCGCCACGCTGATCTTCTCGGCCCACGGCGTCTCCAAGGCCGTGCAGCAGGAGGCCGAGCGCCGCGGCTTTGCCATCTTCGATGCGACCTGCCCGCTGGTCACCAAGGTGCATGTGGAAGTCGCCAAGCTGGCCAAGGAAGGCTACGAGTTTCTCATGATCGGCCACAAGGGCCATCCCGAGGTCGAAGGCACCATGGGCCAGCTCTCCGAAGGCATTCACCTGGTCGAGGACGAGGGCGATGTGGCCAAGGTGGCGCCGCGCCAGACCGAAAAGCTGGCCGTGGTGACGCAGACCACGCTGTCGGTCGATGATGCCGCAGGCATCAAGGCCGCCATCAAGGCGCGCTTTCCAATGGTGCGCGAGCCCAAGCAGCAGGACATCTGCTATGCCACGCAAAACCGCCAGGACGCCGTGAAGGTGCTGGCACCTCAGGTGGATCTGGTCATCGTCGTCGGCAGTCCGACCAGCTCCAACAGCAACCGCCTGCGCGAGCTGGCCGATCGCCTGGGCACGCCCGCCTATATGGTGGACAACGCGCTCGAGCTCAGGGAAGAGTGGTTTGCCGATGCAGCCCGCGTGGGCCTGACGGCCGGTGCCTCGGCGCCCGAAGTGCTGGTCGACGAGGTCATCGCCCGCATCCGGCAGCTGGGGGCCGTCGCCGTGCGCAAGATGGACGGTATCGAGGAAACCATCAAGTTCCCGCTGCCCAAGGGGCTTAAGATCGATGCGGCCACGGGCCTGGAGATCGAAGTGCGCAAGGCGCCCGAGACCGGACATTGAGCTCTGACAAGCTGAATGCTTGTAACTTCATAGCGCCTTGCGCATGGTATTCAATGACTTCAGATGATTTTTATCTGAAAATCTATGAATAGCGTGCGTAAGGCGCTTTGCTTTTGATAGCTGACTGCTGCCATCCCCCGTGTACCGGCCGGGTGCGGCCAGTCGCTCTAAAATCCCCATCTATGCTCGACATTCAACTTCTCCGCAAAGACCTGGATTCAGTCGTCGCCCGACTGCAAACCCGCAAAAACCCCCAAGCCTTCCTGAACGTGGAAGCCTTCAAGGCGCTGGAATCCGAACGCAAGTCCATCCAGACGCGCACGGAGGAGCTGCAGTCCAAGCGCAACCAGCTGTCCAAGCAGATCGGCATGTTGATGGGCAAGGGCGAAAAGGATGCCGCCGAAGCCGCCAAGGCCGAAGTGGCCGCCATGAAGACCGAGCTGGAACAATCGGCCACACGCCTGGACCAGATCCAGACCGAGCTGCAGGCCATGCTGGTGGCCGTGCCCAATCTGCCTCATGAGTCCGTGCCCGTGGGCGCCGACGAAGAAGGCAATGTGGAAGTGCGCCGCTTCGGCACGCCCAGGAATTTCGACTTCGATATCAAGGATCACGTGGATCTGGGCGCGCCGATCGGCCTGGACTTCGAAGCCGGCGTCAAGCTCTCCGGTGCCCGCTTTACCGTGATGCAGGGCCAGATCGCGCGCCTGCACCGTGCGCTGGCCCAGTTCATGCTGGACCTGCAGACCGAGCAGCATGGCTACACCGAATGCTATGTGCCATACATCGTCAACAGCGATTCGCTCAAGGGCACGGGCCAGTTGCCCAAGTTCGAAGGCGATCTGTTTGCTGCCCAGAAGGGCGGCCAGGATGCCGAGCCCCTGCCCGATACCGCGGCTCTGTACCTGATTCCCACAGCCGAAGTGCCGCTGACGAATCTGGTGCGCGACGAAGTGCTGGCCGAAGACCGCCTGCCCATCAAGCTGACCGCACACAGCCCCTGCTTCCGTTCCGAAGCCGGCTCCGGCGGTCGCGACACGCGCGGTCTGATCCGTCAGCACCAGTTCGACAAGGTCGAGATGGTGCAGATCGTGCATCCCGAAAAGAGCTATGAAGCGCTGGAAGAAATGACCGGCCATGCCGAAGCCGTGCTGCAGAAGCTCGGCCTGCCATACCGCGTGATGAGCCTGTGCACGGGCGACATGGGCTTTGGCGCCGCCAAGACCTACGACCTGGAAGTCTGGGTGCCGGCACAGGGAACGTACCGCGAAATCAGCTCGGTCTCCAACTGCGAAGCCTTCCAGGCGCGCCGCATGCAGGCCCGCTTCAAGAATGCGCAGGGCAAGAACGAGCTGGTGCACACGCTCAACGGCTCCGGCCTGGCCGTGGGCCGTACGCTGGTCGCCGTGCTGGAGAACTATCAGAACGCCGACGGCTCGATCACCGTGCCCGAAGCACTGGTTTCGTACATGGGCGGCAAAACTTTGCTGAAGGCCTGATTTTTTAGGCTACAATAGATGCTTCGACACAGGAGAGGTGGCAGAGTGGTCGAATGTACCTGACTCGAAATCAGGCGTACGTGCAAACGTACCGTGGGTTCGAATCCCACCCTCTCCGCCAATGCGGCTGTAGCTCAGCTGGATAGAGTACTTGGCTACGAACCAAGGGGTCGTGGGTTCGATTCCTGCCAGCCGCACCAAACGTTAAGCCTCAGAGTAGAAATACTCTGAGGCTTTTTCGTTTCTGGCGTCTGCGGGAGATATGCGCTTGGCAGAAAGGCCCGGACACCGTGGTGTCCGGCCGGGCCTTGCTCAGGTCTCGCTCTATGGCTGCATCCCTGAGCTGGCCAGCACGGCCAGGGCGCAGGAAGCGATGCGGCTGGCCACCGAGTCGGAGCGGCTGGTCAGCACGATGGGCACGCGCATGCCCAGCACCAGGCCCGCACATTCGGCGTTGGCCATGTAGACCAGTTGCTTGTAGATCATGTTGCCGGCTTCCAGGTTGGGGGCCAGCAAGATATCGGGGCGACCGGCGACATCGGAGACTATGCCCTTGTTGTGCGCCGAGTGCAGGGAGATGGCGTTGTCGTAAGCCAGCGGACCGTCAAATATGCCGCCTGTGATCTGGCCGCGGTCGGCCATCTTGCACAGGGCTGCCGCATCGATGGTGCCGGGAATGGCCGGGTTGACGGTCTCCACCGCCGACAGCAGGGCCACGCGTGGCTGGACTATGCCGATGGCATGGGCCAGATCGACTGCGTTCTGGGCGATGTCGCGCTTTTCCATCAGGCTGGGGAAGATGTTGACCACGCAGTCGGTCATCAGCAGCGGGCGGTCGTAGCCGGGGACGTCCATGATGAAGACATGGCTGGCCCGGCGGCTGCCGCGCAGACCGGCTTCACGCGCCACGGCCGCACCCAGCAGATCGTCGCTGTGCAGGCTGCCCTTCATCAGGGCCCGGGCCTGGCCATCGCGGCACAGTGCTGCGGCCTGGGCCGCGGCGATGCGGGCGTCGTCCGCTGTGGAGTGGATCTCGGCGGCAGACAGATCCAGACCGGCAGAGCGAGCCGCAGCCTCGATGCGCTGCTGCGGCCCTACCAGCAGGGGCTTGATCAGGCCGGCCTCCGCTGCCTGCATGGCTGCCTGCACAGAGCCTGCATCGCAGGGGTAGGCCACGGCCACGGGAATCGGGCCGCGGGCCCGGGCCTGGTCGATCAATTGCTGGAGATGGGGACGCGGCGTGGCGGGTGCATCGTCGGCGGCCACGGCATGTGAGAGTGGGGGAGTCATGAACGCTCCTGCGGGAAGTACGGGGCCCGGCGTGAGCAACGCAGGGGGTCTGGGAGTCGGCTTTCGAGGGCCTTGCGCTTCACTCAGGTGCATGAAACCGGCGCGGCCCAACCCAGGGACACCGAGGAAGGGCCTGGGCTGGCCGCGCCGCCCCGCACCGAGGGTGTCGTCCCCCTCCCCCGCGAAGCGGGTAGAGAGGCGCCGTGCAACGAGGGGGAAGGCGCGCAGCGCCTCAGGGGGTGTCAGACGGTGTCAGACAAAGTCTTTGTACTTGTCCAGCATGCGCACGGGCTTGGACAAGGCGTCGCGGCGGAAGGGGTCGCCGAGCTCGCGTGTGCACATGATCTCGATCACGCAGGTCTTGCCTTCCTTCATCTGCATGTCGATGGCCTTTTGCAGTGCCGGGCCCACGTCCTCGATATGGTCCACCACGATGCCTTCGGCACCCATGGCCTTGGCGATGTCGGAGAAGCTTTCGCTCTCCAGCTCGCCGGCCACGAAGCGGCGGTTGTAGAAGTCCACCTGGTTCTTCTTTTCCGCGCCCCACTGGCGGTTGTGGAACACCACGGCGGTCACGGGGATGTCGTGGCGCACGGCGGTCATGATTTCCATCATGCTCATGCCCCAGGCACCGTCACCTGCATAGGCAATGGCCGGGCGATCGGGGGCTGCACACTTGGCACCGATGATGGTGGGCAGGGCATAGCCGCAGTTGCCGAAGCTCATGGGAGCGAAGAAGCTGCGCGGCTCGTCGAAGCGCAGATAGCTGTTGGCCACCGAATTGATATTGCCGATGTCGGTGGACACCATGACGCGCGCCGGCATGGCTTTTTCGAGTTCTCGCAGCACCTGGCGGGGATGCAGATAGCTGCCGCCGGTCGGCGTGCGTTCGCCCTTGGCCTCTTCGATCATGTCCAGGCTGTAGGGGTCGCGCTCGTGGGTCCAGCCGTCGAGCTCCTTCTCCCAGGCGGCCTTTTCCGTGGCGATGGTGTCGGCGCGCGCAGCCTTGGTGGCGTCACAGCCCAGCGTCACATCGGCCAGACGCCTGCTCAGCTCGGCCGCTACGGCCTTGGCATCGCCGTTGATACCCACGGCGATCTTCTTGACCAGGCCCAGATTGGTGTGATCGGCCTCGATCTGGATGATCTTGGCGGTCTTGGGCCAGTAGTCCATGCCGTGCTGGGGCAGGGTGCCGAAGGGACCCATGCGCGAGCCCAGCGCAATCACCACGTCGGCCTGGGCGATCAGCTTCATGGCGGCCTTGGAGCCCTGGTAGCCCAGAGGGCCGGCCCACAGCGGGTGCTTGGCAGGGAAGGCGTCGTTGCGCAGATAGCCGGTGGCCACGGGTGCGCCCAGGCGCTCGGCCAGCTGCCTGGCTTCTTCCACCGCATCGCCCATGACCACGCCACCGCCGGCCAGGATCACCGGGAACTTGGCGGTCTTGAGCAGATCCACGGCGGCTTGCAGGCTGGCTTCGCCTCCATGGCCGCGGTCCACGCGCATGGGCTTGGGAATCTCGCACTCGATCTCGCCGTAGAAGTAGTCACGCGGAATATTGAGCTGGGTCGGGCCCATCTCGGACATGGCGCGGTCGAAGACGCGGCCCGTGAACTCGGCCATGCGCTTGGGGTTGCAGACATGGCCCTGGTACTTGGTGAACTCCTGGAACATGGGCAGCTGATTGGCCTCCTGGAAGCCGCCCAGGCCCATGCCCATGGTGCCGGTCTCGGGGGTCACGATCACCACCGGGCTGTGCGCCCAGTAGGCTGCGGCAATCCCGGTCACGCAGTTGCTGATGCCGGGGCCGTTCTGGCCAATCACCACGCCGTGGCGGCCCGAGACGCGGGCATAGCCGTCGGCCATATGGGCCGCACCTTGTTCATGCACCACCGGGATCAGGCGAATGCCTGCGGGGGCGAAGATGTCCATGGCATCCATGAAGGCGGAACCCATGATGCCGAACATCTCGCTGACGCCATTGGCGACGCAGGTTTCCACGAATGCTTCCGAAGGGGTCATCTTGTGAACGCCTTCAACCACTTTACGATTGTCCGTTGCAGCCATCTCTGTCTCCTTGAAAATTTGAAACCTATGGTTCCGAAAAAAGAAATAACGATGTCAGTCTATGGCATTTTTTTGTTTTCGTGCAAATAAATTTCTTTTTATGGAATAAATTGACTCGAAAAGTGGAAATTAATATGATCGACAACGATATGAAGCACAGCGAAGACACCCCCTCGGCTCGCCTGGACGGAGACACGCCCAATCTGCGTTTGTTCGCGCTGCTGGAAGCCGTGGCGCAGAAGAGCCAGCCCTTCACCCTGCAGACCATGGTGGAAGAGACAGGGCTGCCCAAGCCGACCATGCACCGCATGCTTGCGCAGCTGGAAAGCGCCGGAATCCTGCAAAGAGATGGCAACGGTCGCCACTACGGCACGGGCCAGCGGCTGATGCGACTGGCGGAGAACGTGTTGCTCAACAACACCACGCATGGTGCAAGGCATGCGGTGCTGACCCAGCTGGTGCGCGAGCTCGGAGAGAGCTGCAACATCACGGCTTTTTCGGGCAGCGAGGTCCTGTATCTGGACCGTGTGGAGACGCCTGCGCCGCTGCGCTTTTATCTGCATCCGGGCTCGCGCGTGCCTGCACACTGTTCGGCCACGGGCAAGCTGTTCCTGAGCCAGATGTCGCCCGCCCAGCGCCGCCGGCTGCTGGCCAATGTGCCGCTGGAAGCGTTTACCGGCAATACGTTGACGACCTTCGAGGCGCTGGAGCAGGAGCTCGATCAGGTGCGGGCGCAGGGCTATGCCTTCGACAACGAGGAGTTCCTGCCCGGTCTGCTGTGCCTTGGCGTGCTGGTGCCCGCGCCCCTGGGCAACTCTAATATGGGGCTTGCCGTGCAGGCCCCCATCATGCGTTT
This sequence comes from Comamonas testosteroni, assembly GCF_014076415.1. Taxonomy (NCBI): domain Bacteria; kingdom Pseudomonadati; phylum Pseudomonadota; class Betaproteobacteria; order Burkholderiales; family Comamonadaceae; genus Comamonas; species Comamonas testosteroni. Next base: position 4,767,828 of record NZ_CP043568.1, on the reverse strand, counting down.
TTCCAAGGAGAAGGCCCTGTCCTTTCTTCCCAAGCTGCAGGCGGCCGTCGAGGCGATCGCCCGCATTAACGATGACGTTCCACCGGAAGCCGATGATGACTGACCTGAGCCAGCTGCAGCCCACCCGCACCGTCAGCGTGCGCGATGTATTTGGCATCGACACGGACATGACCGTGCCGGCTTTTGCCGAGCCGGGCGAACATGTTCCCGCCATTGACAAGGCCTACCGGCTGAATCCGCGGGTGACGCAAGCCATTCTGGCGGGCTTTGCGCACAACCGGCGCGTGGTCGTTCAGGGCCTGCACGGCACGGGCAAATCCACGCATATAGAGCAGGTGGCGGCGAGGTTGAACTGGCCCTGCATGCGCGTGAATCTGGACGGCCATATCAGCCGCCTGGATCTGGTGGGCAAGGACAGCATCGTGCTGCAGGATGGCAAGCAGGTGACCCAGTTTCAGGAGGGCATCCTGCCCTGGGCGCTGCAGCGGCCCGTGGCCATGGTGTTTGACGAGTACGACGCCGGACGCCCCGATGTGATGTTCGTCATCCAGCGGGTTCTGGAGCGTGAAGGCAGCTTTACCTTGCTCGATCAGAAGCGGGTGATCCAGCCGCATCCCTGCTTTCGGCTGTTTGCCACCATGAACACCCTGGGGCAGGGCAATCTCAACGGGCTCTATCACGGTACCCAGCAGCTCAACCATGCCCAGCTCGATCGCTGGAATCTTGTCACCAGCCTGAACTATCTTCCCCCGCAGGAGGAAGCGGCCATCGTGCTGGCGCGCGTGCCGCAGCTGGCCACTGCCGACGGGCGCCGCAAGGTGGACGCCATGGTGGCGCTGGCCGGGCTGACGCGCAAGGGCTTTGCCGTGGGGGATCTGTCCTTGCTGATGTCTCCGCGTACGGTGATCACCTGGGCTGAGAACATTTCCATCTTCCATGACCTGAAGCTGGCCTTCGAGCTGTCCTTCCTCAACAAATGCGAGCCTGCCGAGCGCGCCATCGTGAGCGAGTATTTCCAGCGCTGCTTTGCCCAGGAGCTGACGCAGCCCGAAGAACCAGCGCTGGCGTTTCTTGCATGAGCACGCAGACGCCCACCTCCTTGTCTCTGTCCCGCATGGAGGCCTGGGGCGGAGCCATGCTGCGCGCCATCACGGGCGACGCCGGCCTGCAATGGAGCGGTCAGACGCTGTATCGCGGCACCACGCCCATACCCCAGGCGGCGGCCCACCATAGCCAGGTGCCGGTGCAGCAGACGGATCAGCGCGGCCTGCTCGACAGCATGGGACTGCGTCTGCAGTGGAGCGACCAGGCCCTGTTCCAGTCGCATCTGCCCCAGGACCCGGTGGAGCGCATGGTGTTCGAGCTGCTCGAGCAATTGCGTGTGGAGAGCCTGGTGCCCGAGGCCTGGCCCGGAGCGCGCGAGAACATGCGCCAGCGCTTTGTGAACTGGTGCCAGGCCTTCATGGATTCCGGCCTCACGGAAAGCAGCCTGGGCATCTTGCTGTTTGCGGTGGCCATCACGGCCTGGAGCCGGCTGACCGGGCATGAGATACCTGAGCGCATGGCCGATCTGGTGGAGTCCACGCGGATGTCCCTGGCTTCCCCGCTGGGCCGGCACTGGGATGGGCTGCGGCGCTTCAGAGACCGGCAGCAGCAGTTTGTCGAGCCTGCCCTGGCCGTCAGCCGCTGGGTTGGAATGGCGGTGCGTGCGGCGCAGGACGATGCGCCGCGCGGTGCCGGTGGCCCCAGGCGGCGCAGCAGCTTTGCCCTGCCTCTGCACTTTGAGTCCCAGAGTCAGGACGGCATGCCCGTGGCGCAAAGCGGCGACAGCCGGGCCTGGGCCGGCACCGCGCAAAGCTACCGGGTTTTCACGCGCGAGTTCGATAGGGAAGTGCAGGCCGCTGAGTTGATCCGCGCGTTGCAGCTGGCCCAGTTCCGGGAGCAGATGGACGAGGAGCTGGCGCGCTCGGGATTGCAGCAGGCCGGGAGGCTGGCGCGCTATCTGCAGCAGCGCCTGGCCAGCACGCAGCGCAATGGCTGGAACTTCGGACTGGAGGAAGGCCATCTGGACGGCAGCCGCCTGTCCCTGTTGGTAACGGACCCGCAGCAGCGTGCGATTTTCAAGGACGAGATGCAGCGCCCCGTCAACGAGACCGCAGTCACCATTCTCATGGACTGCTCGGGCTCCATGAAAACCTTTGCCAGGCCCCTGTCGCTGTTGCTCGACGTGCTGGGGCGGGCGCTGGAGATGGCCGGTGCGAGCGTGGAGATACTGGGTTTTTCCACCCACGCCTGGAATGGCGGCAGAACGCGCCGCCTTTGGCAGCGCGCGGGCCAGCCCCAGTTTCCGGGGCGTCTCAACGAGCGCCTGCACATTGTCTTCAAGGACGGGGCCAGGCCCTGGCGTCACGCCCGGCATGGCATTGCGGCACTGCGCAAGCCCGACATCTTTCGAGAGGGCATAGACGGCGAGGCCGTGGAATGGGCGTGCCAGAGACTGCGCGCCCAGACCGCGCAGCGTCGCATCCTGCTGGTGGTCTCCGATGGCTGTCCCATGGACACGGCGACCCATCAGGCCAATGACGAGCATTATCTGGATCAGCATCTGCGGCAGGTTCTTGCCGCCCAGGAGCGCATGGGCGGCGTGAAGGTCTGCGCCCTGGGCGTCGGGCTGGATCTGGGGGTCTTCTACCGTCAAAGGCTTGCTGTCGATCTGCAGCACGATGTCGACGAGGCCTTGCTGTTTTCGGTGGCCGAGATGCTGTGCCGGCGATGACCCGGACGGAGGGTGCGACAGGTATCGCACAAGGCCGGGCAAGCCCAGGCAACAAACCGAAAAGCCGAAAAGCCGAAAAAACGGAAAACAGAAAAGCGGGAAGGCGCAATGCCTGCCCGCTGTCTGCTTGCCGCAGACATCCCCGTCGGGGAATCGGCCGGACTTACATGCGCCCCTTCCATGGAACCAGGCGCTTTTCGACCCAGCGCATGAACAGGTCGAAGACATAGGCGATCACACCGATGACGATGATGCCCATGATCACGATGTCGGTGCGCAGGAAGTTCGAGGCGTTGAGCACCATCTGACCCAGACCCACGTTCGCTGCCACCATTTCGGCGGCAACCAGAGTTGTCCAGCCAAAGCCGATGGCAATGCGCATGCCCACCAGAATGTCGGGCAGGGCCGCCGGCAAGATCACATGGCGGATCACCTGGAAGTAGCTCGCACCCATCGAATAGGCGGCATTGATCTGCTCCTGTGCTGCGCTGCGCATGCCCGAGCGGGCCGCCAGGGCCAAGGGCGCAAAGCAGCTCAGGAAGATCAGCAGAATCTTCGGCGTTTCATCGATGCCGAACCAGATGATGATCAGCGGCAGATAGGCCAGTGGCGGCAGAGGGCGGTAGAACTCGATGGGTGGGTCGAAGATGCCGCGTGCGATGCGTGACATCCCCATCGCAATGCCCAGCGGAACCGCAATCAGGAAGGCCAGCCAGAACGCCACGGTCACGCGCAGCAGACTTGCCGAGAAGTGCTGCCACAGCGGTTTGTCGTTGGCCTGCCCGGTCAGGTACTCATAGAACTGCTGGAACACCGCCTGCGGGCTGGGCAGGAACAAGGGCTTGATCCAGCCGAGATTGGTGGCGGCGAACCACAGTGCCAGCAGCACGGCCACGGTGACGATGCTGATAGAGAGGCTGGAGCCTTCACCAGGGGTCTTGAAGCGACTGGTCTTCACCGGTCCTGACGCCTGCGGGGCAGTGGCCTTGGGCTGCACGCGCGCTGTCGCGGTGGGCAGATGGTTGATTTGGACTGCTTCAGACATTGGCAGGCTCCCGGTGGTGAATCAGACTCAGAACTTCTTCGCGCATCCTGATGAAGTCGGGGCGCGACTTGACGGCACGCGCATCGCCGGTGCGCAGAAACTCATGGCAGAAGGGCATGTCGTCGTAGACATGGGAGATGCGGCCCGGGCTGGGGCTCATGACGATCAGCCGGCTGGCGAGAAACAGCGCCTCTTCCACCGAGTGGGTGATGAAGAACACCATCTTGTGGGTGGCATGCCATACGCGCAGCAGGATTTCCTGAACCTGCTCGCGCGTGAAGGCATCCAGTGCACCCATGGGCTCGTCCATCAGCAGCAGTGCGGGATCGTTGGCCAGCGCACGGGCAATGCCGACACGCTGCTGCATGCCTCCAGACAGTTCATAGACGGCACGCCTGGCGTAGCTCTGCAAGCCCACGACGGCCAGCTTCTCTTCGGCGATCTGTGTGCGCGCCTTCAGATCCATGCCGCGCATGCGCAATCCCAGTGCGACGTTGTCGATCACATTGAGCCATGGCATCAGCGCATGCTTCTGAAACACCACCCCTTGATTGGCTCCGGGGCCCTGAATGGGTTTGCCGTCCAGCAGGATCTGGCCGCTGGACGGTGCCAGAAAGCCAGCCATGCAGTTGAGCAGTGTTGTCTTGCCGCAGCCCGATGCACCCAGAGCGACCACGAAGTCGCCTTCGTTCATGGTCAGGTTGACGGGCGCCAGGGCTTGCAAGTGTCCGCCCTTGACCTCGTAATTGACGGTCAGGTCACGTATATCCAGAGTCGGCATGACATTGCCCTCCTATGTGAAACAAAGCTGGGAGCCACGACGGCGCTGGCCGTCGTGGGCGGGCAGTCAGCGGCCGATTGCCTGCTTGACATAGCTGCTGGTCACGTACGCAGCGTAGTCGGGCTTGACCTCCTGAATCCGACCTTGTGACTTCAGAAACGTTGCGGTATTGGTCATGGCCTTGGCCGCACCGCCTTCCAGCCACTGCACGCCGAGCTGCTCTTCAGCGCTGGGGAAGCGGTAAAGCGCCATGGCTGCGGGCACGTCCTTGGGGTCGGCCTTGCTCCATTTGGCAATGGCCTTGATCTCGGGCGAATCGGGAGTCCACGTGGCCAGGTTGTCGCGCACCTGGGCGCTGGCCCGATTCAGGGCCTTGATGAACGCCACCATGAACTGGGGGTTTTCCTGGGCGAACTTGCTGCTCACGGCAATGCCCTCGAAGGTGGGATAGCCCATCTGCGCAATGGAGCCGGAGGTGGCAATCACCTTGCCCTTTTGCTTGACCTTGGCCAGTACCGGATCCCAGACAAAGGTGCCGTCGATATCGCCGCGCTCCCAGGCTGCGGCAATCTCTGGCGGGCGCATGTTCATGATGTTGACCTTGCGTGCGTCAACGCCTTCCTTGCCCAGGGCAGCGACCAGCTGGTAGTGCGCGGTGGAGACGAACGGCACGCCTATGCGCTTGCCCTCCATGCTCTTGAAACTGCTGATGCCGCCGCCATCGCGTGCCACCAGGGCTTCGGCACTGGCGATGTCTGCAGAGATCCAGAGCAGCTTGATGTCCTGCCCCTGGCTGGCCGCTGCGGTCAGCGGGCTGGAGCCCACCTCTCCCATCTGCACGTCGCCCGAGGCCATCGCCCGTATCACGTCGCCGCCGCCCGAGAACATGCGCCAGTTGATCTTGTAGCCCGTCTCCTTTTCCACTTCACCCGATTCCATGACCAGGCGCAGAGGCACCAGCATGTCCTGGTTGGCGAAGGTCACGGTTTTCTGCTGCGCCAGCGCGAAGCCTGTCATGGCCAGTGCCGCCGTCGCAACACCCGCTTTCAGCATCCATCGTTTTTGCATTTTCATTGCCAATTTCTCCATGGTTAGAGCGATATCGGTTGAAGACTTAGACCAGAGAACCCTTGCTGTGCTCACTCTTGCTGACTGTTTTCCCATTCCCGCTTCTGGCTGAACCGGTTGAAAGCCGCATCGCGAGGCTCAAAGAGCTTTCTCAGCGGATCGTAGTGAGCAACCTTGTGAAGCCAGTAGGGCCAGTTGATGTGAATCGTTAGGTCCAGTCGCGCATGGTCCCGGATGGTGCGTGCAGCATGGATTGGCGTGCACCGCGACCGTGCATTGCAAAGCCTTGCATGGCGCGGCTTGCGCGGGATATCTCGGTTCTGGTGGAGGGCATTTTTGCGACGTCTGCATGGGCTTAGGTGGTTTCACTGATCGCAGACAGATGCGGGAGGATCGGGCTGTCCGAGAGGCATGAATGCTTGCGCAATATGCATGCCAGAGAGGCGGTTTTCCTGTGGCCGGGGCGCCGGGGTGTGCGCTGTACCGCATCCGCAGATAGGATGAAAAAAAGCACCTTCCTCGAGGAAGGTGCTTTTCGTTGCGTGAAGCCCGAACGGCGGCTGGCAGGGTCAGCTCTTCTCGTCGTTCATGTGATACCAGTGGTAGAGAAAGCGCTGGCCCATGCGGCGAAATGGTGCAAACGCCTCCGAGCGCACCATATTGAACACATTCGGATATTCGAGCGATGAGTTGTAGATTGGCAACTCGAAGGCCTTGAGGTTCTGACCTGCGATGCGCTGGGCCATGCGACGGCCTGCATGCGCAGAGAACGACACGCCGTTGCCGCCATAGCCGACCGCATAGAAGACGCTTTCCCTTGGATCGGGCTGGGTGATGCGCGGCATCATGTCGTGGCTTACATCGACCCAGCCCCACCAGGAGTAGTCCACCTGGATTCCCTTGAGGGCCGGGAACTTGTGGTGCAGGCCCTCGACCAGCTTGGCCATATGGACCGGATTGGGCGCATCGGCTCCGGTGATCGAGCTGCGGCTGCCGATCTGCACGCGGTTGTCGGGCAGCTTGCGGTAGTAAAAGCGCAGGGTACGGGTGTCGGTGATGACCTGCGTGGTCTTGAAATTGGTGGCGGCCAGCTCTTCTTGCGTCAAGGGCCTGGTGACCAGCGAGTTCGAGAGAATCGGCATGATTTTGGAGCGCAGGCTGGGGTGCAGGCCGTTGCTGGTATAGCCGCCGGTGGCAAAGCCGACGGCGCGTGCCTTGACCGTGCCGCCCGGTGTCTGGAGGTAATGCACGCCGTTGCGTGTCTCCATGCCCAGCACGGGACTGGCGGGATGCACCTTCACTCCCAGCTCGCGGGCCTTGCGCAGATAGCCGAATGCCAGCTTGAGCGGATGCACGCCAATGCCGTCGGGCTCATGCATCGCGCCACGGCAGTCGGCGTCGTCGACATAGTCGCGGCGCACTGCGTCGACGCTGAGTATGCGGGCGTCGTAGCCGAAGACTTCGCGCATGACGCGGGTCTCGTTGCGCAGAAAATCCATTTTTCTGTCGCGGTGGGCAATATACAAATGCCCTCCCGGCTGCGGCTCGCATTCTGGAAACTCCGCAACCAGTTTTTTGAACGTGTCGAATCCTTCGCGGATTTCCGCATCAAGTTTCAGGGCTGTGTCCTTGCCCCAGCGCTCTATCCACTGCGAGCGATAGAGGCGGCCGCTGGCATTCTGGCCCTGGCCGCCGTTGCGGCTGGTGCAGCCCCAGGCGCTCTGGTTGGCTTCGAGAACCACGGCGCGAATGCCGTGTTCGCGGGCCAGGAACAGGGCCGTGGACAGGCCCGTGAAGCCCGAGCCCACGATGACCACATCGGCCTCCATGTCGCCGCAGACCGGACCATCGTCCTCGGGTGGCCGGCCTGCCGTCCCTACCCAGTAGGTCGGAGCGTAGCCGGCGCCATGTCCGGGGTTTCTTGCAACCAGGGGGTCGTACTGCGGGTCGTATGGATTCAGATGGCTGGGGCGGATGTCCTCGGCTTTCATGGCGGTCGTCTCCTGGTGTGGCTGCGTTTGAAGCGGCGCTCTATTGCTATGGAATTGATGGACGCAAAGTCAATGCAGATGCACTGCTTGCGATGTCGAGAGCAGCATAGCCAGCCCCCTGTGTCGCTGGTTAGGGCCACGGCACAGGTTTTGATGGAGCCAGCATGCAAGCCTGGCCATCCGAATCTCGGGATTGCCGCAGGTGGGTTGCGGCGAGTCTCTTGCCAACTGGGCGACCCATAGAGTCGCGCTCGTCGGGCAGGCCTGCTTCAGGCCGGAATGACCTGGCTGTGTCGGTCGCAACCTCAGGGAATGCATTGGAGCCCACCGAAACCCGTGCAGCCAGCGGGCGTGGCCGTGAACTTTCCCTGCGCCTGTGGCGGCGATGACCGCATTGAGCGTGTTGATGCTCTCCTATCGTTTTCACCTAAAGGAAGCGGCAGAAGAGGCGTTTGCCGACGGGCTTCGGTCTGCGTCCGCAAGAGCTGCGGCAGAGCGTCGCGCTCAGAGGAGAAGCGGACTTTCTCAAGGCATTTTCCGGTGCGCGCCGCCGTCATTTCGCGAGGTATCCGCGCCTTGCGCGACAAGGTCTTGGACTTAACGATAGCCGGCAACTGGCCCTACGAAATGGAGCCAGTGCTACCTACCATGAACCATCGGAATTTCAGGCATTTTTCGATCGAAAGGGGTCGCTTTTGCGATGGTCGGCCCCCATGACATGACAGCAATCTGGAGAGCATATGAGCAAGCAAGAATCCCAACCCGATGTCCAGTTCCTGGCGCGTTTCTCCGACGCGTGGAATCGGCATGACATTGACGCATTGATGGACTTCATGGCCGACGAATGCGAGTTTCACGCCGTTGCCGGCCCTGATCTGATGGGGCGCAGCTTCGTGGGCCGCGAGGCCGTGCGCGAAGGCTTTCAGCTGGCCTGGCAGGTCTTCCCCGATGCCGCCTGGGTGGATGGAGAGCATTTTGTCCAGGGCGCGCGCGGTGTTTCTGAAAGCACCTTCAAAGGCACCAAGGCCGACGGCCTGCGTGTGGAAGCTCGCATGGTCGATGTGTTCACCTTCCGCGACGGCAAGATCGCCGTCAAGAACGCCTACCGCAAGGATCGTCCTCCAGTGGCGCTTTCCTGACACACGCCAGGCATGCGTGCACACCTTCCTGCCTTACGGTGGGAGGTGTTGCACGCAGGGCTTCACACGACAATTTTCAAGCAGATAACTGAACGACCACGGCAACGGCCTGCATGAACAGCAAGGCGCGATCCGATACATAAAGCCGTGGCGACCGGCATTTCCAGGCCGGCAAGACAGGAGACAAAAATGATTGGAAATCCGCATTCGTCGCCGGACGGGCTGTCGCACAGTCTCAAGCAGCGGCACATGACCATGATTGCCCTGGGCGGCGTCATCGGTGCCGGGCTCTTCGTCGGCAGCGGCGTGGTCATCAAGTCGGCCGGGCCGGCGGCTGTCATCTCTTTTCTGATCACCGGCCTGCTGGTGGTGCTGGTCATGCGCATGCTGGGCGAGATGGCCTGCTCCATGACAGGGGGCTCCTTTTACGAGTACGCCCGGGAAGCATGGCGCGACCGGCCCGCCGTGGGTCAGCTGGCGGGATTTCTGACGGGCTGGATGTACTGGTATTTCTGGGTCATCGTCGTGGCGATCGAAGCGGTGGCGGGGGCAGAGCTGGTGCGCTACTGGCTGCCCGACGTACCGGCCTGGAGCATCAGCCTGGTCCTGCTGGTCATGATGACGCTGACCAATCTGGTCTCGGTCAAGTCCTTTGGCGAATGCGAGTTCTGGCTGGCTTCCGTGAAGGTGGCGGCCATCGTGGTGTTTCTGTTCATCGCCGGTGTCTATGTGCTGGGCCTGACTCCGGGGAGTGGCGGAATGCATGTCGCCAATCTGAGCCAGAACGGCGGCTTCATGCCCAACGGCATTGTTCCGGTGCTCACGGGGGCCGTGGCCGCGACCGGCTTCTATTTCGGCGCGGAGATCGTGACGATTGCGGCGGCTGAAACCGCCGAGCCTCAGAAGGCCGTGGCCAAGGCCACGAATTCGGTCATCCTGCGCGTGCTGGTGTTCTACGTGGGATCGGTGCTGCTGGTGGCCTGCCTGGTGCCATGGAACTCCACGGGCATGTCCATGCCCTATGTCAGCGCTCTCGATGCCATGGGCGTGCCGGCCGCTGCCCAGATCATGAATGCAGTGGTGCTGACCGCCGTGCTGTCGGCGCTCAACTCCGGGCTTTATGCTTCGTCGCGCATGCTGTTTGCGCTGACGCGACGCGGCGATGCACCCAAGGTGCTGGCCCAGGTCAGCCGCAATGGCGTGCCCGTGTACGCGATTCTGGTGGCCACATTGTTCGGCTACGGTGCCATCGTCATGTCCTATCTGTCTCCCGACAAGGTGTTCGCCTTTCTCGTGAACTCCTACGGAACGGTTGCCATCTTTGTCTATATCCTGATTGCGATCTCCCAGCTGCGCCTGCGCTCGCGTCTGGAGCGCGAAGCGCCGCATCTGCTCAAGGTGCGCATGTGGTGCTTCCCTTATCTGACCTGGCTGGCGATTGCGGGCATGCTGTCCATCGTGGTGGCCATGGGCTTCATTCCCGAACAGCGCACTCCGCTTGCCCTGGGTGTGGCCAGCCTGTGCATCTTGCTGATTGCCTATCGCGTGCGCCAGGCGTTGCGGCGCGGAATGAGTCCCGAGGGCCTGCTAGACGAGCTGGCACCGCCCAAGCTGCGCAAGAATTGATGAGACCAGCAAAAGCCCCGGACCCTGAGTCCGGGGCTTTTTGTTTGGTTCATCGCGCATTACCGGGGAAGGCTGCGCGAATCTTCAGAAAGAAATAGTCCTGATCGCGGTAGCCATAGGCCCGGCGCTTGATGACCTTGATGGTGTTGTTGATGCCCTCGACAACACTTGTGTTCAACGGATGCCGGCATCGGGCGATGATCCCGTGCAGGTAGCTTTGCAAGCGCTGAGCAAAGGTGCTCAGTGCTGTAATACCGCTTTGGCGCGCTTGCTCACACCAGTGCTGCCAGGCGCGATGCGCCCAAGCCGGACGACGGTAAAACCACAGCTGTTTTAGCTCATCGCGCAAGACGTATACCGCCATTAATGGCTCATTGGCCGCCAGCAGCTCCTTGAGCTGCACTGCTTGTTGAGCCTGCAGCTTGTTGCGATTGCGCAGTAGCAACCAGCGGCTGGACTTGAGCACCTTGCGCGCCAAGGGCTGTTGGCGCAGCAAGTTGGCCTGATCGACACGCACTCGGTCGATAACCTCCCGGCCATACTTGGCCACGACATGGAACAGGTCATAGACGATCTCGGCGTTGGGGCAGTTGGCCTGGATCTCCAGCTCGTAGGCAGTAGTCATGTCGATAGCAACCGCGCGAATGCGCTGGGCAACGCCAACGGGCAACTGCTCGAAGAACTGGCGGGCCGTCTCGCGTGAGCGCCCTTGCCCCACCCACAGCACCTGCCGGCTGATGGGGTCGATGACGACTGTGGCGTAGCGATGGCCCTTGTGCAACGCAAACTCGTCCATTGCCAAGTACTCGATCCGCTCCCATTGCGGCTGCGCGGTAGTGGCCAGCAATAAGGTCTTGTCGATGGACTTGACCGTGTGCCACCCAAGATCGAAGAAGGCCGCGACTGCCTTGATGCTGCTGCTGCGAAGCAACTGGCTGCACGCCTGTGCCAGACGGTCTGTGACGCGCTGGTAGCGACCGAGCCAGCTGAGTTTCTCCAGGCGCGGGCCACCACAGCTATCGCACCACAGACGCCGACGCGGCACATGCAGCACCACCTTGTACTCGAACAATGCCAGATCGCGCACGCGCCGTGTCGTGGTCTCATGGACTTGGCTGCACTGCGCACCGCAGCGTTCGCAATGCATGACGCTGGCCTGCGGCTTCAGATAGATCGACACGGTGCGGCTATCGCCCTGGGGCCACTGCACACGTTCAACCTCGTAGCCCTCCCAGCCGCCAAGAGCCTGCAATAACTTCGAGTCCAGCATTTGATTTGTTCTCCGATGTCAGCTTCGCTGTCGTCAGATTACAAAACGAACGGGCTCATCTCCACGGAATTCCTCGATGAACCTTTTGTTTGGCACCTCTACATGCAGTGCATGGCTTCTGCCAGGGCCTTGATGCCCTGGGCGATTTGTCCCGCAGGAATGGACTGGTAGCCCAGGCGAATGAAGTTGCCCGTGTTGCTAGTGGAAGTGAAGAACACATCGCCGGGCTCGATCAGCACTCCGTGCTCGGCGGCCTGGCGAGCCAGTGCCTGCGCGGGCACATGGTCGGGCAGTTGCACCCAGCACGAGCCGCCGCCGCGTACCGGCGTGATGCGGCATTGGGGCAGGTAGCGAGCCATGGCTGCCGTCAGCTCGGCATGACGCTCTTTCTGGGCCTGACCGAGGCGGCGCAACTGGGCTTCGTAGTGGCCCAGCGAGATGAACATGGCCAATGTGCGCTGGATGAAGGTGGACGGATGGCGGATCATCAGACGGCGCAGGGCACGCAGCTCCTTGATCAGCTCGGGCGGGGCCACGATATAGCCCACGCGAAGGCCGGGTGCCAGACTCTTGGAGAGACTGCCGATATAGATTACGCGGTTGTTGCGGTCCAGGCTTTTGAGTGCCGGGATGGGTTGTTCGTCGAAGCTGCTTTCGCTTTCGTAGTCGTCCTCGATGATGATGAGATCGTGCTTCTGTGCGGCCTCGAGCAAGGCTTCGCGCCGCTCCAGCGGCATGGTGACGCCGGTGGGACACTGATGGCTGGGCGTGACGTAGAGGTACTCGAGCTTGCGCATGGCATTGACGATAGGCAGCCCATCGCCATCCACGCCAATGGGGATGACCTGAGAGGTACGGCTGCTGAAGATATTGCGCGCATCGGGGTAGCAGGGGTTTTCGATGCCGATGGAGGTGCCCTCGCGCATCAGCAAATCGGCCACCATGTACAGCGCATGCTGGGCTCCGACGGTGATGATGATTTCGTCGGGTGAGGCCCAGACGCCGCGGCGCGGCAGGATCTTGGTCTGGACCTGCTGGATGAGGCTGTCGTCGTCGCGGGTGATGTGATCGGGTGCCCACATGCGGATGTCCACCACGCCCAGGGACTTGAGGCAGCATTCGCGCCAGGCGGCCGTGGGAAACAGCTCCTTGTCGAACTGGCCGTAGAGAAACGGATAGGGGAACTGCTGCCAGTCGTCTTCCTTGACGATGCTGCGCTGCAGGCTGGGGCGCAGCCACAGGCGGCGAGACCAGTCCGTGTGCACCTCGGCGTCCGCATTCCTGACATTGCCGGGGTTGCGCTCTGCGGTGCGGCCCTGCAGCACATCGGGGTGGATGAAATGGCCTTTTCTCTCGCGGCTCAGCAAAAAGGCCTCTTCGGTCAACTGCTGGTAGGCCATGACCACGGTGATGCGGCCCACGCCCAGCAGCTTGGCCAGCTCTCGACTTGAGGGGATGGCATCACCGGGCGCGAGAATGCCGGTGAGGATGGCATCGACCAGCATTTCGCGAATCTGGCCCTGCAGGCTCAGCGAGGGCCTGGCGCTGCGGCGAAACAACTGCTCCCACATGGCCACGGATGGAGGAATCGAAGGCGAGGCCTGTTTTCTGTCTGTCGTCATTGATGGTTCTGAATGCACTGCCGCAGCCCGTGGTGGCCTGGAGCGACCGGCTGCCCTGACGCGCGGGGTCTGGTTCCTTGGGGTCCATGACCGAGGCATCGCAGAGGCCGCCAGCAGCTTGCTGGCGGACCGGTTTCAGCGTTCGAGATTAGCGCATATGCATGTGCTTGGAATCAGGCTTTTCATGTGGTTGCACGCGCGCAGCGGCGTCCGGAACTTGAAAATCCTGGGAGACTTTTCTGCAAGCCCCAGAATATGTATATAATTTGAGGCTTAGCGGCTGTAGCTCAGCTGGATAGAGTACTTGGCTACGAACCAAGGGGTCGTGGGTTCGATTCCTGCCAGCCGCACCAAACGACAAGCCTCAGAACTGAAAAGTTCTGAGGCTTTTTCGTTTCTGCCAGGTGTGCTGTTGACGGACTGATGGTGGTTTAGTGCATTTGAAGAAAAATCCGGGTTTTCACCGAGGAGCTTCAAAAACTGTATATAATTCGAGGCTTAGCGGCTGTAGCTCAGCTGGATAGAGTACTTGGCTACGAACCAAGGGGTCGTGGGTTCGATTCCTGCCAGCCGCACCAAACGACAAGCCTCAGAACTGCAAGGTTCTGAGGCTTTTTCGTTTCCGGGCTTTGACGAGCCCTGGCCTGATCAGGCCAGGATCTGTGTGAAGATCGGTCTCATGAGCAAGGCTTTCACCAAAGAATCGGATGGCGACGACGATGAAGACGTCGGAGCTCTGCCGCCATTGCCCGCCGGCGGCAAGAACTACATCACGCCACAGGGCTACCAGCGCATCAAGGACGAGCTGCTGGATCTGATCGACAACGAGCGCCCCAAGATCGTGGAGATCGTGCATTGGGCGGCCAGCAACGGCGACCGCTCCGAAAACGGCGACTATCTCTATGGCAAGAAGCGCCTGCGCGAGATTGACCGCCGCATTCGCTTTCTTACCAAGAGACTGGAAATCGCAGAGGTCGTCGACCCTGCCGTGCACTCAGGCAGCGACCAGGTCTTTTTCGGCGCCACGGTCAGCTACGTGGATGACGAGGGCGTGGAGCGCACCATCACCATCATGGGCATTGACGAGGCGGACAGCGCGCAGAACCAGGTCAGCTGGATTGCCCCGGTTTCGCGCGCGCTGCTCAAGGCGCGTGTGGGCGACGAGGTGGCCTTGCCCACGCCGGCCGGCGTGCGCATGCTGGAGATTCTGGACGTCAGCTATCCTCAGCCCACAACGCGATCCTGAGTTCAGGAGCAACAAAAAAGCGCGGCTTCCGTGTGGAAGCCGCGCTTTTATTTTGTGAGCTGTACTCGCCTGGTTTTCAATGATTTCGGATAGCTTCAGTATTGAAATCATTGATTAACAAGCGCTAAAAGCTATTGTTTTTGAGACTGATTGCCAGCCTGCAGGCGCTGCAGCAGCTCCAGCGTGGGGTAGCCGTCTGCCGCCAGACCCTGGCTCTGCTGGTACTGACGAAGTCCGGCACGGGTGGCCGGACCCATCACGCCGTCGGCCGCTCCGGTGGCAAAGCCGAGCTGCGTCAGGGCGGTCTGCAGCGCCCGTGTCTGCTCACGCGTCAGGGCGCCGAGATCGCGCGGCCATTCGGCGCTGACGCCTCCATTGCCTGCCAGCTGCGATGCGAGCAGGCCCACGGCGAGTGCATAGTTGGTGGAGTTGTTGTAGCGCAGGATGGCGCGGAAGTTGCTGCCCACCATGAAGGCCGGACCACGGGCACCGGCCGGTGCAATGATGCTGGCTCCTGCCATCGCGGGCAAGGCCTGGCCGTTCACGCTTTGCACGCCTTCTGCAGCCCAGGCAGTGCTGTTCTGGCGCGTGGAAAGCTCGGTGCGCGCGTAATCGAAATCGGCTGGCAGGCGCACTTCCACACCCCAGGGTTCGCCGGGGTTCCAGCCCGAGCTTGCAAGATAGTTGGCCGTGGATGCGGCCACATCGGCCATGGAGCCCCAGATGTCGCGGCGGCCGTCTCCATCGGCATCGACTGCATATTGCAGGAAGACCGAGGGCAGAAACTGGGTGTTGCCCATGGCGCCGGCCCAGGAGCTGATCATATGGGCGGCGTCGATGTCGCCGTTGTCGATGATGCGCAGCGCGGCAATCAGCTCCTTCTGCGCCCATTCGGCACGGCGGCCGTCGAAGGCGAGAGTGGCCAGTGCATCCACGGCCGAGAAGCTGCCGAAGTTGCTGCCGTAATTGCTCTCCATGCCCCAGATGGCTGCAATCACGGGCGCAGGCACGCCATATCGCTGGCTGGCCGCTTGCAGACTGGCTACGTATTCCTGCATCTTGAGCTTGCCGGTCCTGATGCGCTGTGCGGAGACGGCGCTATCCAGATACTGCCAGGGCGTGCGCGTGAACTCGGGCTGTGAGCGGTCGAGCTTGACGATGCTGGGCTGCAGCTTGGCTCCGGCCAATGCGCTGCGCAGCGTGCGCTCCGAAATGCCTGCTGCGCGTGCGCGTGGGGCAAATTCCTGCTTCCAGTGCGCGAAGTTGCTGGCCTGTATGGGGCTTTCCATCGCCGCTTCGTCGGTGGCTTGCTCTGCTTTGGCAGGCTGTACCGGTTCGTACGCCGCCGCTGCTGGAGGTTCGGGCCGGGTGGCGCAGCCTGCGAGCAGGGCTGCTGCGACGGCGGTGATCAGCAACGGCTGACGGACATTCAGAAGCGAAGGTGCGGTTTGGAGCATGAATGCCATTGTCGCTTGCTGTCGTGGCCTGGGGGCTGTTGCATGACGGGATAGCGCCCGCAGAATGCAACAAAATCTTTCGCCCATGAAAAAGGCCGCCCGCGGCGGCCCTGCGGAGCATGAGAGAAGTCAGGCCATGACGCGGCTGGCGCGAATGACCGAGTGCAGGCGACGCAGATTGCGCAGCGCATTCTCCAGCTGAACGCTGTTCTGCACGGAGATGACAAAGCGCAGATCGGTGGTGCCGATCGCGGCTTCGTCGGTCATCTCGACGCGCACGATATCGGCTTCGGCGTTTGATAGCTCGGCCGCCACACGGGCCAGCACGCCCTTGTTGTTCTGCACAGTGACCACGATTCCCGCCTCGAACAGGCGCGTGATGTCGTCTGACCAGTCCACCGTGATGAAACGGTCGGCATCCTTTTCGCGCAGCTTGATGGCATTGTTGCAGTGGGCGTGGTGCACGACCAGGCCCTGGCCGCCCAGGTAGCCCAGAATCGGGTCGCCCGGCACGGGGCGGCAGCAGTGCGAGTAATAGACCGAACTGCTCTCGTCGCCGTTGAGCGTGACCGCGCCCTGGAAGGGGCGGTTGTGCGTGTTGAAGCGCTCCTGCGTGATGAGCAGGGCATCCGGGCGCACGCCCTGCTTGGTCATGAAGGCGGTCATGCGCGCCGCCACCAGCGAGGCGATGCGGCGGCCCATGCCGATATCGACCATGAGGTCTGCGGGCGTGCGGTTGCCCGTGATGCGCAAAATCTCGTCCCAGACGCTCTTGTTGGCATCGTCCTGCGACGGTACGCTGTCAATGCCTTCGGCACGCAGAGCCTGGGCCAGCAGCGTTTCTCCGAGCTGACCGGCTTCGGTCTGGGCTGCATTCTTGAGGTAGGAGCGGATCTTGGATCGCGCGCGACCGGTTTTCACAAAACTCAGCCAGGCCGGATTGGGCGTGGAGGTCTCGGAGGTGATGATCTGCACCACATCGCCGCTCTTGAGTTCGGTGCGCAGCGGCACTTCTTCGTCATTGATCTTGGCTGCCGTGGTGCGATGCCCGATCTTGCTGTGGATGGCATAGGCAAAGTCCACCACCGTGGCGCCGCGCGGCATGGCCATGATCTCGCTCTTGGGCGTGAACACGTACACGGCATCGGGAAAGAGATCGACCTTGACGTGATCCCAGAACTCCGCCGCGTCACGGGTCTCGTTCTGGATGTCGAGCAGGGACTGCAGCCACTGGGTGGACAGATGCTCGGAGTCATGACCTTGCTGCGCCTTGTACAGCCAGTGGGCCGCGACGCCGGCCTCGGCCACGATGTTCATCTCTTCCGTTCGAATCTGGAATTCGATGCTGACGCTGGAGGGGCCGACCAGCGTGGTGTGCAGCGACTGGTAGCCATTGCTCTTGGCGATGGCGATGTAGTCCTTGAAGCGGCCCGGCATGGGCTTGTACTTCTGGTGCAGCACCCCGAGGGCCGTGTAGCAGTCCAGCGTCTTGGGGACGATGATGCGAAAGCCGTAGATGTCGGTGACCTTGGCAAAGCTCAGCTGGTTCTTCTGCATGCGCTGGTACAGCGAATACAGCGTGCTCTCGCGGCCCAGCAGGCGAACCGGCAGGCTGTGCGTGGCAAAAGCGGTGCTGACTTCATCCTGCACACGATGGACCAGATCACGGCGGCGTGTACGCGAGCGGCCGATGGCTTTTTCCAGCGTGGCATAGCGCCAGGGGTGCAGATGCTTGAACGACAGGTCCTGAAGCTCGCGATAGGTCTGGTTCAGACCCAGGCGGTGAGCGATGGGGGCGTAGATCTCCAGCGTTTCGGACGAGATGCGGCCCCACTTGCTGCGCGGCATGTCGCTCATGGTGCGCATATTGTGGGTGCGGTCGGCCAGCTTGATCAGGATGACGCGCACATCGCGTGCCATGGCCAGCAGCATCTTGCGAAAGGACTCGGCCTGGTTTTCCTCGCGGGTATTGAACTGCAGCTTGTCCAGCTTGGTCAGCCCGTCCACCAGCTCGGCCACATCCTCGCCAAAGCGCTCCTTCAGATCCAGCTTGGTGATGCCGCAATCCTCCATGGAGTCATGCAGCAGGGCCGCCATCAGGGCAGGGGCATCGAGCTTCCAGTTGGCGCAGATTCCCGTGACCGCGATGGGGTGGGTGATATAGGGGTCTCCACTGCTGCGCCACTGATCCGTATGTGCTTGATCTGCGTAGACATACGCCTGGCGCACACGCTCGGCGCTGTCGGCATCCAGGTAGCCGAGATGCTCCATCAAGCCCTCAAAAGCAGCAGCCGACACACGTGCAGCCTGTTCAGCGGGCATGCGCTGAGGCTTGGCCGGTGCCGTAGAGGAAGGAGCAATCGTCGAGTTCTGGGCCGCTGTCATATTCCTTAAATGTAGCCTGCAAGTATGTAGTGCAAGCTGATAGGCACAAAAAAGCACCGACGAGCGGTGCTTAATTGTCTATTTTGGTGCTGCGATGCAACAGCTCAACCCGGCACCTTCTTCAGCATTTCCAGGCCTACCTTGCCGTCTGCGATTTCACGCAGGGCAGTGACGCTGGCCTTGTTCTTGGTTTCAATCTTGGGGGTATGGCCTTGATTGAGCATGCGGGCGCGATAAGTCGCGGCCAAAACGAGCTGGAAGCGGTTGGGGATCTGCTCCAGGCTATCTTCAACAGTAATGCGTGCCATCAGGAACTCCGGGAACGGTCAGTTGGATTCAGGGATATTGAGCGACTCGAAGGTGTCGGCGCGAAGGCGCCGCTGGGCCGCATATTTGAGGCGTTGCGCGTGGATGATCGCCTTGAGATCAAAGAGCGCACTCTCAAACAGTTCGTTGATTATAACGAAGTCGAATTTTGCGACCTGCGCCATTTCCTCTTCGGCGTTTTTCAGGCGCAGCTCGATGACTTCGGGGGCGTCCTCGCCGCGATTTTCCAGGCGGGCGCGCAACTCGTCCCAGCTGGGCGGCAGGATGAAGATCAGCACGGCATTGGGAAACGCCTGTTTGACCTGCAATGCACCCTGGTAGTCGATTTCGAGCAGCACGTCGGTGCCGCTCTGGATGCGCTCTTCCAGAGACCTCTTGGCCGTGCCGTAGCGGCGGCTGTGCACATTGGCCCATTCGACAAAGCCGTTGTTGGCGACCATGGCGTCGAATTCGGCGTCCGAGACGAAGTAATACTCACGGCCATGTTTTTCCTGGCCGCGCGGCGCGCGCGTGGTGTGAGAGACGGAGGGGTAGACGCGTGCGTCGAATTCGCGCAGAGCGCGTACCAGAGAGGATTTGCCGGCACCGCTGGGTGCCGACACGACAAATAGATTTCCGGGATGGTCCATGACTTTGGGCATGACTTTGGGCATGAATCGAGCGTACGGGGTAGGTACGCTCAGGGCTTGCTTACTCGATGTTCTGCACTTGTTCGCGCATTTGCTCGATCAGCACCTTCATGTCGACGCTGATGCGGGTCAGCTCCAGCGTGGCTGATTTGGAGCCTAGGGTGTTGGCTTCGCGGTGCAATTCCTGGATCAGAAAGTCCAGACGCTTGCCGATGTCGCCACCCTTTTTGAGCAGACGCTCGATTTCGTCGAGGTGAGAGCCCAGGCGCGTGACTTCTTCAGCCACGTCGATGCGGATGGCAAAGGCCGTGGCTTCGGCCAGGGCACGGTCCTGGGCGGCTTCGGGGGCCACCGAGCCTTCACCGAGGGCCATGGCCTCTTTCCAGCGCTCAAGGAACTTCTGACGCTGCTGTTCCACCAGTTGCGGCACCAGCGGCACGGCGGTCTTGGCCAGCGCGCGCAGCTGCTTGATGCGGTCGAGCAGCATGTCGGCCAGGCGCTCACCCTCGCGGGCGCGAGCCGCGAGCAGCTCGGTGATGGCCTGTTCGGCCAGGGCCGGAGCGATCTCGCTCCAGTCCGTGCCGGCGGTGGCTGTGCCGCTGCACAGGCGCAGCACATCGGCCACGGACAGGTCGCGTGCCTTGGGCAGCCAGGCCTGAACCGAGTCCTGCAGCGTCACCAGGCGTTGCAGCTGGGTGGCCGAGGGAATGGGCAGGGATTGGTTGCTGGAGACGTCGATGGCGGCTCGTACTTCCACCTTGCCGCGCTTGAGGCGCGCGGTGAGCAAGGTGCGCAGTGCCGGTTCAAGGGCGCGCAGTTCGTCGGGAAGGCGGAAGGACAAATCCAGAAAGCGGCTATTGACCGCGCGGATCTCAAGGCCCAGACGGCTGTTGGACTGGGACTCTTGACCACCCTCAACGGATGCGCTGTGCTGGGCACTGGCGTATCCGGTCATGCTGTAAACTGGCATTGGACTTTTGATGGATGCTTGCAATTTCCCGATTATCCGGGTTTCGTATCATCCTTGAGGTTTACCGGTAAAAAATGTCTACAAAAACCAAGCCAGCGCCCCTACCGTCGGGCAGCACAATAGGTGGATACCGGGTGGTGCGCAGGATTTCCTCGGGGGGGTTCGGGATTGTCTACCTGGCTCTGGACGCCGATGGCCAGCAGGTTGCGATCAAGGAGTACCTGCCGGCTTCGCTTGCCACTCGGGCGCCTGCCGAACTGCAGCCCATGGTGGCGCCAGAAAAACTGTCCCTGTATCGCCTCGGGCTCAAGAGCTTTTTCGAGGAAGGGCGCTCGCTGGCGCAGATTTCCCACGCCTCCGTGGTGAGCGTGCTGAACTTCTTTCGCGAAAACGAAACCGTCTACATGGTGATGAACTACCTGGAAGGGGCGACCCTGCAGGAGTTCATCGTTACGGCGCGCGAGCTCAAGGCCGACAAGGTGTTCAGGGAGTCGACCATCCGCTCTCTGTTTGACGAGGTGCTGCGCGGCCTGCGCATCGTGCATCAGCACAAGATGCTGCATCTGGACATCAAGCCCGCCAATATCTTCATCACCAATGACGACAAGGCCGTGCTGATCGATTTCGGCGCGGCGCGTGAAGTGCTGTCCAAGGAGGGCAACTTCATTCGTCCCATGTACACGCCGGGCTTTGCTGCCCCTGAGATGTACCGGCGCGATTCCCAGCTGGGTCCCTGGACCGATATCTATGCCATTGGCGCCTGCATCTATGCCTGCATGCAGGGCATACCGCCCAATGAAGCTCCGCAGCGTCAGGACAAGGACCGACTGGCCCTTGCCTTGAACAAGCTGCGCGGCGTGTATTCGGACAATCTGATCGAGGTGGTGGAGTGGTGCATGGCCATGGATCCGCTCTCGCGGCCGCAGTCGGTGTTTGCGCTGCAAAAAGAGCTGAGCCGCGAAGGCGAGCGTCGCTATACCAAGCTCAGCATGCAGGAGCGCATGCGCATGCAGTTTGACAACATGGTGCATGACGCCAGGAAGAATCTTCAGAAACTCGGCGGCTCCGAACGTGGAGCGGTGACCGACAGCAATCGCAAACCATGAAATTTTCCGTCTTCCAGCTCAGCCGCCGCGGAGGCCGTGCCCTCAATGAAGACCGCATGGGCTACTGCTATACGCGAGAGGCGGCATTGTTCGTGCTGGCGGACGGCATGGGCGGGCATCCGGATGGCGAAGTGGCCGCCCAGATAGCATTGCAGGTGGTTTCCACGCTTTTTCAGCAAAAGGCCAAGCCCATGCTGGAAGAGCCTGTCCTGTTTCTGGAAGAGGCGCTGCTGCAGGCCCATCGCCAGATCCTGCGCTATGCCAGTACCAAGGGCATGATGGACACGCCGCGCACCACGCTGGTTGCGGCCGTGCTGCAGGACGGCAAGGTGACCTGGATACACTGCGGCGACTCGCGCCTGTACTGGGTGCGCGACGGGCAGCTCGTGGAGCGAACACGTGATCATTCCTATAGCGAGATGCGCAAGGTCTCCGGTGCGCTGGCGCCGGCCAGCCGCAATGTGCTGTTCACCTGCCTGGGCTCGCCTTCCAAGCCCATCTTCGATGTGAGCGAGACAAGGCGGCTTGAGGAGGGCGATCAGCTGATGCTGTGCTCCGATGGCCTCTGGGGGGCGGTGCCGACGCCGGAAATTCTCCAGATCATGAATGGCAAGGCAGTGGCCCATTTCGTGCCCATGCTGGTCGATACGGCACTCAAGCGAGCCGGAGACGGCAGCGACAATGTCACCGTGCTGGCACTGGTATGGGAAACACCGAATAATTTCGAACCGTCTTCCATCTCCACACAGGAGATCGAGGATCAGGGCTTCGAGTCCACGATACAGGTGGGGCCGATCAATGAATGCGAGGATGAACTCGACGACGAGGCCATCGAGCGATCGATTGCCGAAATCAACGAGGCCATACGCCGTTCGGCGCAGCGCCAGAGAGCCAAGACCTGAACACGGTTGCGCGCTGCAATAGGCGCTGGCTTGAAAATACTGAATCAATAGCTGATTGCGCAAGCGCCATAAGCGCTTCCATGGGTTTTTATTATGAAAATTGTGCTGGCATCCAATAACCGCGGAAAGCTCGTCGAGTTGCAGGCCATGTTTGCCCCGCTGGGCGTGGAGCTGATCCGCCAGGGCGATCTGTTCGAGGGAGAAGCTCCCGAGCCCTATGGCACCTTTGTAGAGAATGCTCTGTCCAAGGCGCGCTTTGCGGCCGAGAAGACCGGCTTGCCCGCCATTGCGGATGACGCCGGCATGTGTGTGGATCATTTCGGCGGTCTGCCCGGTGTGGACACGGCCTACTATTGCACCCAGTTCGGCTACGAGAAAAGCGACGACAACAATGTGCGTGCGCTGCTCGAGCAGATGCAGGGCGTGGCCAACCGCCGTGCCGCCATGGTCAGCACCCTGGTGGGCGTGCGCTCGCCCAAGGACCCCGAGCCGCTGATTGCAGTAGGTCGCGTGCAGGCCTTGCTCACGACCGAGCGCCGTGGCAGCAATGGCTTCGGCTTTGACCCGGTACTGCTGATCCCCGAGCTGGGCTTGACCTTTGCCGAGATGGAGCCCGAGCTCAAGCATGCGCACAGCCATCGTGGACTGTCTTCTCGGAAGATGATTGCGATGGTGAAAGAGAGATGGTTATAACCAGCGGTTTTTGACCGCACTCCCCCTGAGGCGCTTTGCCTAGGCGGTCCCGCGCCTTCCCTAGCCGGGCGCCCCTCTCTCTACGCGCTGCGCGCTATGGAAGGGGACGATGCCCTCGAGGCGGGGCGGCGGGGCTGCCTAGGCCCTTGCTTGCTGTCCCCTGGTTGGGGTGTGCTAGTTTTAGCGGCGTCGGTTTTGTTTACGCTAGAAAAGCATATTTCCCATGATCCCCATTCAGCCTCAAACAGAGACTGCCGAAGCTGCGGTGCAGCGCGACATTCAGCACTACATGCGTCCCGGCACGCTGCAGCTGGGAAGTTTGCCGCCGCTGTCGCTGTATGTGCACCTGCCATGGTGTCTCAAGAAATGCCCGTATTGCGACTTCAACTCGCATGCCTGGGCCAAGGGGGGGGCGCTGCCCGAGGATCGCTATATCGATGCGCTGATGGCCGATCTGGAGAGCGCACTGCCGCTGATCTGGGGACGTACGGTGCACAGCGTCTTCATGGGCGGGGGCACGCCCAGCCTGTTTTCGCCCGAGTCCATAGACAAGCTGATTGCCGGTTTGCGCGCGCGCCTGCGCATGGAGCCCGATTGCGAAATCACCATGGAAGCCAACCCCGGCACCTTCGAGAAGGACCGTTTCAAGGCCTTCCGTGCGGCCGGTGTGAACCGCCTGTCAATCGGGGTGCAGAGCTTTGACGACCGCTATCTGCAGGCTGTGGGCCGTGTGCACGACGCGGCGCAGGCCCAGGCTGCGGTGCGCGAGGCGGCGGACAATTTCGAGACCTTCAATATCGATCTCATGTATGCGCTGCCCGGCCAGAGCCTGCTCGATCTGCAGCGCGATGTGGACACGGCACTGTCGTTTGCGCCGCCACATCTGTCGATTTATCACCTTACCATCGAGCCAAACACCTATTTCGCCAAATACCCGCCCCTGGTGCCCGAGGACGATACGGCCTATGAGATGCTGGACCTTATCACGGCCAGCACCCGGAGAGCCGGCATGCAGCGCTATGAAGTCTCGGCCTATGCCAAGGATGGCCACCAGTGTTTTCACAACAGCAACTACTGGCAGTTCGGCGACTATCTGGGCATTGGCGCCGGAGCGCACAGCAAGCTGAGTTTTGCCCACCGAATCGTGCGCCAGGTGCGTTTTCGCGATCCGGCCCGCTATATGGACATGGCGCTGGCCGGCACGCCGCTGGCACAGGACAACGAGGTCAAGCGTGCCGATCTGCCGTTCGAATACATGCTCAACGCGCTGCGCCTGCGCGGCGGCTTTGCCTTGCAGGAGTTCATGGAGCGCACGGGTCTGCCCATGTCGGCCATCGCCAAGGGGCTCGATCAGGCCCAGGCCAAGGGCCTGATCAGCCGCGATCTGGGCCGGGTGGTTCCTACCGAACGCGGCTTTGACTTTCTGAGCGACCTGCAGGAAATGTTCCTGTAAGTCCTGGTGGGTGCTCAGCCGCAGCGCAGCGCCGTGATCTTGCCTGCGTCATTGGTGATGACGTTCAGGCGCTCCTGGTTGTATTCCATGGTTGTGGGCTGCCCCTCGCGCAGCACGCGCAGCAGGTAGGAGCCGGATTTCTGGCGGATGGTTTCCAGCGTCGATGCCACCGTGTTGTGGCCGATATAGATCTGTACCGGTTCCGCGTGGCATACCTGCAGCTGACGCGCAGCCGGGGCGGCCGTGCCGCCTGCGACCATGCCGTTGCTGGCGCAGCCAGCCATCAGCAGAGCCATGCTGGCAGCAGCCATACCCAGCAAAGGGCGGGTGGAGATATGCAGAGTGGGTGTTCGATGCTTCATGCCCCACACCATAGCGCCCCCAGGTGCTCGCGCATGCCAGACCAAGCCTTGATGTGCAAGCGGGTGCAACAAAGCAATGCGCAAATTTGATAGCTTCATGCGCAATTCCATAAAGGGAATGATTGCACTTTGATTGTCAATTTCGGCGCCAGGGTCTATGGCTTGTGGGCGCCTTCTGCACTTTGAAAGATGCCGGCATCGATATTTGCGGCCTGCAGCTTGCGCGCAGCCTTTTCAGCGCGCTTTCGGCTCTCGAAGGGGCCGCTGCGTACTCGGGTGACTTCTCCCTTGTTGCTGGCCATCTTCTGCGTCAGCGCAGGCAATCTGGACTTTTGCAGCTGCGCCAGTACCTTGTCGGCATTGCCGGCCTCGGAATAGACGCCCAGATTCAGATAGAACTTGCCAGGAACCAGATCCGAGCTGGCTTGCGGCGCCGCCTTCGAGGCCTCTTTTACGGGCTGCTCTTTGGTCTCTGCCGCAGGCCGGTCAGCCTGTGTTGCCGGCGGCTTGTCGCTGGGCTCGGCTAGGACTGCTGTCTTGTCTGGCACCGGGGCAGGGGCCTGGGGCGCCGCTTTGCCGGCGCTGCTGCCCGTCCCGGCTGCGGGGGGGGGCACTGGCTCCGGCGGTCGGGTTTCGGGCTGGGTGGCCGCAGGATCTGCCGGCGCCGGGCTTGTCATGGGGCGAGGAGCGGCGGCGCCGGTGGCGCTGTCGGCAGCGGGCCGGGCGATGGCTGCGGGTGCCGCACTTGGCTGCGGCGCCGTATTTTCGGCGGGCAGCAAGGCCAGGCCCGCGCCTGCGGCCGCTGCAACAGGCAGGGCCAGCACCAGCATGGCTGCGGTTCTGTTGCGAGGAGCGTCGACCTGCGCCTGCAAGGCTGCATGGGCGGCGGCCATATTGGGCGCGTCCGTAATCGCCTGCAGCGTCTGGGCCCTGATCTTGCGCCAGTACCAGCCATTGCCCAGCAAGCCGGGTACGGCCACGGCGACCAGCCACAGAGCAATGCCCAGGCCCAGGGCCATGGCCTCGGGCAGAGCCGGGCGCAGGCCAAACCACCAGATCAACGCGGTTGCCGTGACGGCTGCCAGGTATTTCGCAGCCTCGCGCCATAAACCATGCAGGCTGCACCAGGCCAGGGTCAGCAAGGCGGCCGCCATGTTCCAGCTGGGCAGGCTGCGGTCCAGTGCATCGAAGCGCTTGAACTGGGCCAGGTAAAAGTCGCGTGAACGTGGGCTCAGGCGGCTGGCATAGAGCTGAGGCAGCAGACCGCTGTCCTCTTCTTCGGGCGCAGCGGTCTGCTCGGCCTCGTGTTGAAGACTGTGCTGCATGGAATAGGCTGCTGCTGCAAAGGCTCCGGCAATGGAGGCAGGCAGGGGGCTGGCGTCCGAGCGCAGAGGCTGGTCCAGCACAGGTTCCTGGCGGGCAGGGGCGAGCGCAGGGGGTGGGGTGTCCGAAGCGGAAGGCATGGCTGCAATTGTGTCATGGCGTTACGAGTAGGCCGAAGGCAGATTCCCAACAAAAAACCGGCGCCAGGCCGGTTCTTTGGGGGATGGCCGAGGCGCGCTCAGGCCTGGTGCGCGGGCAGCACGGTGGCGCGGCATTCGCCAAAGCCGATGCGCGCGGCTCCAGGCTTTTCGCACCAGCCTGTAAAGACCACGGCGTCTCCGTCGAGCAGGAAGGTACGGGTTTCGCCATTGCTGAGGCTCAAGGGCTTTTTGCCGCCTTCGGTGATTTCCAGCAGGGCGCCGGCTTGGTCCATGGTGGGGCCGGACAGCGTGCCCGTGCCCAGCAGGTCGCCGGGCTGCAGATCGCAGCCGTTGACGGTGTGGTGGGCAATCAGCTGGGCCATGGTCCAGTAGGCGTGGCGGTAGCTGGTCCGGGTGATCTGTTCGGCGGCCTTGCCTTCGGCCCGCATCTTCTCGGTCTGGATGGCGACCGTGAGCTGCACATCGAGCGCACCGCGCTGCGAGTTGGCCTCGGAGCTGAGGTAGGGCAGGGGCTGTGGGTCCTCGGATGGGCGGACAAAGGCCGTGCGATAGGGCTCCAGCGCTTCCAGCGTCACGATCCAGGGCGAGATGCTGGTGGCGAAGTTCTTGGACAGGAATGGGCCCAGTGGCTGGTATTCCCAGGCCTGAACGTCGCGTGCCGACCAGTCGTTGAGCAGGCACAGGCCGAAGATATGGTTTTCGGCATCCTTGATGCCGATGGCCTCGCCCCAGGCATTGGCCGAGCCTGCGTAAATGCCCATCTCCAGCTCATAGTCGAGGCGGTTGCAGGGCTTGAGCACGGGGTCGGCATCGGGGGCCTTGAGCTGGCCGTTGGGGCGCTTGAAGTCCACGCCAGAGACGCGGATGCTGGAAGCACGACCGTGGTAGCCGATGGGCACCCACTTGTAGTTTTCCATCAGCGGGTTGGTGGGGCGGAACAGCTTGCCCACATTGGTGGCGTGATGTACGGAGGTGTAGAAGTCCGTGTAGTCGCCCACCTGTGCGGGCACGCTGTATTCCACATCGGCCTGGGGCACGAGGCAGGCCTTGAGGGCAGCTTCCTGGGCAGCGCCGGCGCGCAGGGCGCGCGACAGGGCCAGGCGCAGAGCCGACCAAGACGCGGGGCCCATGGCCATCAAGCGGTTGAGCTGACCCTGCGCCGCTGCTTCGACCTGGGCCTGCACATCGCCGCCCAGCGCCTTGGCATCGCGAACGGCCGCCATGTCCAGCACCTGGTCACCAATCGCCACGCCGCCGCGAAAAGCCTCGCTGCTGCTCTTGCGACGAAAGACTGCAAACGGTAGGTTCTGGATGGGGAAGTCGCTGCTGCCCGTGTTGGCGCTGGCGACCCAGCTTTGCAGGCCGGCGTCGTGGGTTTCGTTCAATGCCATGTTCGTCTCCTTAAACGATTTGAATAAAAACAGGCTGCAGCGCTTATCTGCTGTGCGCTGCCAGCCGTTGATCTATGACCGATCTATGACTGATCGATGGGATCTGGCTTGTGGAGCTTTCATGCCGCGGTAAAGCCTCCATCCATATTCCACTGTGCGCCACGCACCTGGGCGGCGTTGTCGCTGGCCAGAAAGCTGACCAGTGCCGCCACCTGTTCCACCGTTACAAAAGCCTGCGAGGGTTGCTTGGCTCCCAGCAACTTGGTCCGGGCTGTGGGCTCGTCCAGGTTTTCGCGCAGCGCCAGGGCCTGGATCTGGGCCTGAACCAGCGGCGTGAGCACCCAGCCGGGGCAGATGGCGTTGCAGGTCACGGGCGTGGTGGCCAGCTCCAGCGCCACGGATTTGGTCAGGCCCAGCAGGCCGTGCTTGCTGGCCACATAAGCGGGCTTGTGGGCCACGCCGACCAGGCCGCTGACGGATGCCATATTGATGATGCGCCCCCAGCCGCGCTCCAGCATGGCCGGCGTGCAGGCCTGTATGGTGTGAAACGGTGCGCTCAGGTTGAGGGCCAGCATGGTGTTCCATAGGTCTGGCGGAAAGCTGAGCACGGATTCCACATGCTGCATGCCCGCGTTGTTGACCAGAATGTCCACCGCGCCCAGCTCGGCGGCAATACGCCGGGCCAGGGGGGCAATGGCTTCGCCGTCAGTCAGGTCGAGCGCGTAATAGCGGGCTGCCACACCCAGTGCCTGCAGCTCGGCCAGCTGTGCACCGGTGCTGGCAGACGCCTGGGCTCTGCCATGCAGGGCAATGGCGGCGCCTTCGCTGGCCAACTGTCTGGCAATGGCCCAGCCTATGCCGCTGGTGGAGCCGGTGATCCAGGCCACACGGCCGCTATGGGGCCTGGAGAGCTGCCGGACTTGGGGCAGGACGGTGGTCATTTGAGCAGGTCCATTTCGATATGCACATATTCGCTGATGAAGCGTACCTTGGCCCAGTAGACGATCAAGCCTTGTGGATTGCAGGCCCAGCGCAGCGCCTGCATCAGCGGCGTGCCCAGCGGCACGCCCAGATGCTCGGCAATCAGCTCGTCGGCCGGGGCTACGCTCAGGTACTGGCGGGCCGTGGCGATCTGCGCAGGATCATTTCCCAGCGCCTGAGCCAGCGTGGTGCGCTCCAGCTGTTCCTGCAGCCTGGGGTAGAGGTTTTGTTCCAGGTACAGCTCGGACAGGCAAAAGCGTGCATCGCCGTGCTTGTGCACGCGCAAAAAATAGGTATAGGCAGGGGCCAGCTCGCCAGGGGAAGGAAAGCCGGCCGGAATGGGCGGCACACAGTCATTTGCTTGCTGCAGCGTGGTCTGCTGAATCTGTTCGCCAAAGGCCACCAGTTCCTGCCAGGTCGTGGGCAGCAAAAAGGATGGGGGCTTGTAGGGCTGGCTCACGACCTTGGTGCCGCCGCGCTTGCGGGTCTCCAGCAGGCCTTCATCGATCAGCCCATGTACGGCCATGCGCACCGTGGTGCGCGAGACGCTGTGCAGAGCCTCGAGCTCTTCGACCGTGGGAATGCTTTGTCCGATCGGCCACTCTCCCGTCGCGATCTTGTTGCGAAACAGCCGGGCCAGCTGCAGGTGCAGCTTGTCGCGAGATTGGGAGGCGGTGGACGTAGCAGTCATAGGCGCGGTTTTGCGGGGCAGTGTAGCAAATAAAGTATCTAAAAAAGTACTTTATTAAAGAAAACAAGCAGCCCATCAAGATGGCGCAGCAAGGCAGAGGGAGGGAGTGCAAACCGGCCCCAAGGAGCGCAAGAGTTCACAAATGTCACCATTCAGACGGTGCAAATGACTTTTAAACTCCTCGCTTTTGATAGCGGATAGTGCAGGCAACCATTGGTTGCCATGCGCTTTGACAAGGGCAATCCTTGCCTGGGAGTTGGTAGTTTCATGCACAAGCAGTACGAGTGGCAGTTTTTCCGCGCCGGCGAGGTGGACCAGGTGGTGATTCGCACGGGCCAGGACATTGCCCATATTGGTGAGCTGGATCAGAAGCTGTGGGTGGCTCTGGCCTGTCCCACCAGAGGTATCGAGTTCGACAGCGCAACGCTGGATTTGATTGACGAAAGCAAGGACGGCCGTATTCGTCCTCCGGAGCTGGTGGCCGCCTGTGAATGGGCCGTGGCAAGAGTGCGTGACCCGCAGGTTCTGGCCGATGGCGGCGATGTGCTGCAGCTGAACAGCATCAACGATGCGACGGAAGAAGGTGCGCTGTTGCTGGCAGAAGCCAGGCGCGTGCTGGAGCTTGCGGGCCTGCCTGATGCCCCAGCCATCACGCTGGCCCAGGTGCAGGAGCGCATGGCCTCGCTGCAGGCCCTGCGCTTCAATGGCGACGGCGTCGTTAGTGCAGCCACGGCGGAAGGCGATGAGGCCCTGGCCGGTCTGATTGCGCGCATTCAGGAGCTTTACGGTGCGGTGGACGGCAGCGATGGCGTGCCCGGCATCGATCGCAGCAAGGCCGAGGCCTTCTGGGAAGACGTGCAAAGTCTGCAGAACTGGTTTGCCCGGGCGGCAGAGCTGGGTTGCAATCTGCAGCCGCGCGCGCAGGCGCTGGCGGCGGCCGAGGCCGTGAACGCGGTGCAGGCCAAAGTCGATGACTTTTTTGCCCGCACGCGACTGGTGGAGTTCGATGCCAATGCACGGGCACCGCTCAACCCCACGGAAGAAGGCTATGCCGCTCTGGGGACGCAAGTGCTCAGCAATGCATCGGAGTCTCTGGCCGCGCTGCCGCTGGCCGCAGTGACCGGCGAGCGCAGCCTGCCGCTGGTGAATGGCGTCAACCCCGCCTGGGCTGCTGCCTTGCAGACCTTGCGCGAGCAGGCCGTACAACCCGTGTTCGGCGAAGCGTTGACGGCGCTGACCGAGGTGCAGTGGGATCAGCTCAAGACCATGCTGGCCCATTGCCAGCAATGGTTGTCGGAGTGCCCGGCCACGCCGCTGGGCGCAGTGAGCGAGGTTGAAATTCAGCAGTTGCTGTCCAGCGGGTTGAAAGACGCAGTGATGCAGTTGCTGGACCATGACGATGCCGAAAAAGAGCATGCCGTGCAGGCCATGGCCCTGGAAAAGCTGATCCGCCTGCAGCGCGATCTGCTGGAGCTGCTCAACAACTTTGTCTCCTTCTCCCGCTTCTATCGCCGCGAAGGCGCGGCCTTTCAGGCCGGAACCTTGTTCCTGGACGGCCGCAGCTGCGATCTGACCGTGGAGGTTGCCGATGCTGCGGCCCATTCCACGCTGGCCGCCATGGCCAAAACCTATCTGGCCTACTGCGAATGCAAGCGCGAAGGGCAGAAAAAGACGATCGTCGCGGCCTTCACGGCAGGAGATGTGGACTTTCTGTTCGTGGGACGCAACGGCGTGTTCTACGACCGTGCGGGCAATGACTGGGACGCCACCATCGTCAAGCTCATCGACAACCCGACCAGCATCGGCCAGGCCTTCTTCTCGCCCTACAAGAAGTTCCTGCGCCTGATCGAGGAGCAGGTCGCCAAGCATGCCGCAGCCAAGAGCGATGTGGTCAATACCAGCCTCAGCGACAACGCGACCAAGCTGGTGACGGCACCCAAGGACCTGGCCCAGGCACCTGCCGCCGCGCGCAAGACCGATGTGGGTACGGTGGCCGCCATCGGCGTGGCACTGGGCTCGCTGAGTGCCGTGATCGTTGGCATCTTCGGCAAGTTCATCGAACTGGGGCCGTGGATTCCGGTGGCCATACTGGGCCTTATCCTGGCCATCTCCGGTCCCAGCATGCTGATTGCCTGGCTCAAGCTGCGTCAGCGCAGCCTGGGGCCGATTCTGGATGCCAGCGGCTGGGCCATCAATGGCCGCATGAACATCAACCTGGGCCTGGGTCGCAGCCTGTCGCAGACGGCCAAGGTACCGGTCAACGCCAAGCGCAATATTGCCGACCCTTATGCGGACAGTCACGGCCTGCGCAACAGCCTGTGTGTGCTGGCTCTGGTGGCAGCCGCCGCGTTGCTGGCCTGGCGCATGCACTGGCTGGACGCCTTGCTGCCCGTCAGCTGGCAGCACGGCTCTGCAGTTGCTAGCGCAGCCGCGGCCATGGAGCCAGCTGCACCTGCAGGTGGCGCAGCAGCAAGGTAAGGTAAGCACAGCTGCCTTGTGCATGTGCCAGAGTGCAGATGGATAATCGCCAGCCATGTTTGAATCAAGGGTTAACCCTGATTTTTAGCCCCTGAGCGGGCCACTTTTGTAGCCATCCACCAGCTTGCTGAAGACGCAAAAGCCAAGGGTTTTTGCGTCTTTTTTGCTGGTGCGACTGGAAAAACGTCCATGCGGTTTCGCGTGGCAGGAAGCAAGGCAATGAGCTGGCAAGATTTCAAGCACCAATATCTGGTGCGTTTCTGGTCGCCCGTGCCCGCAGTGATTGCGGCCGGCGTCCTTTCTGCATATTACTTCGGCATTACCGGCACCTTCTGGGCCGTGACCGGTGAATTCACCCGCTGGGGCGGGCATATCCTGCAGTTCCTCGGTGTCGATCTCTCCGATTGGGGCTATTTCAAGGTCATTGGTCTGCAAGGCACGCCGCTCACGCGCGTGGACGGGCTGATGATCATCGGAATGTTTGTCGGCTGCTTCTCGGCTGCGCTCTGGGCCAACAACATCAAGCTGCGCCTGCCCAATCACCGTATTCGCGTGTTTCAGGCCATTGTGGGCGGCATCATCGCGGGCTTTGGCGCGCGTCTGGCCATGGGCTGCAATCTGGCTGCGTTCTTTACCGGCATTCCGCAGTTTTCGCTGCATGCCTGGTTCTTCGCCATTGCCACGGCCATCGGCTCGCTGGCCGGTGCCAAGGTCAGTCTGCTGCCGATGTTCCGGATTCCCGTCAAGCTGCAGAAAGTGACGGCACCCAAGCCCCTGGAGCAAAGCGAGGCCCAGGCCAGGCGGCGCTTTCGCATCGGCGTGGCGCTGTTCCTGGCCTGTGTGGTCTGGGGCATCTGCAAGGCTGCCGAAGCGCCCAGGCTGGGCATGGCGATTCTGTTCGGTCTGGCCTTCGGCCTGATCATCGAGCGCGCCCAGGTTTGCTTTACATCGGCCTTTCGCGATCTGTGGATCACGGGCCGCACTCAGATGGCCAAGGCCATCATCGCGGGCATGGCCGTGGGCACCATCGGCATCTACAGCTATGTGCAGCTGGGCATGGACCCCAAGATTTTCTGGGCCGGCCCCAATGCCGTCATCGGCGGCCTGCTGTTCGGCTTCGGCATTGTGCTGGCCGGCGGCTGTGAAACCGGCTGGATGTACCGTGCCGTCGAAGGCCAGGTGCATTACTGGTGGGTGGGTCTGGGCAATGTGATCGGATCGACCTTGCTGGCGCTGGTCTGGGACGACATCTCGCCCGTGCTGGCGACCAGTTACGACAAGGTCAATCTGCTCAAGGCGCTGGGCCCGCAGGGCGGCCTGTTGCTGACCTATGTGATGCTGGGTATCTCGCTGGCTCTGGTGCTGTGGTGGGAAAAGCGTTTCTTTGCCAAAAAATCCCGTCTGGCCGCTGCTGCGGCCCGCATTGCCTGAATCTCAAGGAATCCATCATGAGTGACTCCAAATACCTTCCCGATTTCCGCCTCGACATGCTGGGCGAGCCCTGCCCATACCCCGCCGTCGCCACGCTGGAAGCCATGCCCAGCCTGCAGCCGGGCCAGATTCTGGAAGTGGTCTCGGACTGCCCGCAGTCCATCAACAATATTCCGCTGGATGCCAGGAACCACGGCTATGAGGTGCTGGAGATTCAGCAGGACGGGCCGACGATTCGATACCTGATCAGGAAGTAACTCCCCCTGAGGCGCTGAGCGCCTTCCCCCTCTCTGCTTCGCGGAGGGGGACGACAGCCTCGCTGCGCGGCGGCGCTGGCTTGCTGTCCCCTTGTCGGGTTGTGCCAGTTTTAGGCGCTGTGCCCTGCATCATTGTTTGAGATTTCGCCATGACACAAAAAATCGTCATCATCGTTCACGCCGCGCCCTATGGCAGCGAGCGCTGCCTGTCGGCGCTGCGCGTGGCGACAGCCTTGCGCGGCCATGATGCCAGGCCTGAGGTAAAAATCTTTTTGATGTCCGACGCCACCGTGGTCGGCCTGCCCAATCAGCACGATGGCGCGGGCAGCGGTCTGCAGGCCATGGTCGAGCATCTGGTTGCCGAGGGCGTGAGCGTCAGGCTGTGCCGTACCTGTGCACTGGCGCGAGGCCTGGCCGATCTGACACTGATTGCAGGCTTGGAAATAGGAACTCTGCCTGAACTGGCCGACTGGACGCTGGCGGCCGACAAGGTCATCACTTTCTAGTGTGAGTCTACGACCTTTCCCGGTCCGATGCCTCCCTGGTCAGGCTGAGCCCGGCCCAGCGCCGCCTGCAGCTGCAGCGTGCCTGCACCATGCGCGACCGGGCGCGTGCGCTGTACCGCCGGCAGGTCGGCCATACGCTGCACCACACGGCCAGCAAGCGTGGCTTCACGGGCATGGCCAATGAGCGCACCCGCCAGAAGGCCCAGCGGCTATCCGGGGTGGTGCGACGGCTGGCGGGCGAGCCGGCTTGAGTCCCGCAGTCTTTGCGGAGCTGTGTAGCTATTGAAAAGTGAGCTTTATGCGCTCGTCATTCAATGATTTCAAGTTTGAATGTCATTGAAACCATTGAATGAATTGCGTAGTCAGCTCATTTTTTATGCTTGCGGCAGATGCACTGCCGATAGCAGCGGCATGCCGGTGCGGCGCGTGAACTCCTCGTAGCTGATGGGCGGGCCCATGCGGGTGTCGGCACTATTGGCCTGCCAGTACACCCAGCTCTTGCCGGTGCTGGCGTCATAGACCAGCTTGAAGAGGTGATCGGGCACCGCCACCTTGCTCTCACCGATGGTGGAGGCGTTTTTGCTGAACACCGGGCCGGTGAAGACAAAGACATCGCCCCGGGCGCGCAGCGCATACTTGCGCGTGGCCTGTTCCACCTGGCTCCAGGCGCCAGCGTTATGCACCTGGTTCTGCGGCACCATGTTCGCGAGGCTGAAGCTCTGGGCCATGGCCTCGGGCGTGCTCATGTCGGCAGCCGGGGCCATATGGCCGCGCGAGAAGCCGGAGCGCTTGTAGTCGTCGAGCTCGGAGCGCTCGGCGCGCGGCAGGCGGGCGTCGGCATAGAACCTGTCGCTGCGCTGCAAGCCCTGGGCCTGCTGCAGCACCTGACGATTCAGGCGCTCGGCGACGAACACCGGGGTCTTGGTACTGCCGTTGTGCAGCACGGCAAAACCCGAAAAACACAGCTCGCGCTCACGGGGTTGCAACTGCAGGGCCGGAGCCTTGCCGCCGGGAAAGAACTGCGGGCAGCGGGCAAAGTGCGTGGGCAGGGCCGTGGCCGTGACATCGGCCTTGTCCACCTTGCCGCCCACGCTGGGCGTGTGGGCACCGGAGCTGGAATGCAGGCCATCCAGATCCGGCCAGCCGTTCTTGCGAAAGGCCTGCAGGGTCTGGCCGAGTGCATCGAGTGCGGGGATATGCAGGGCGGCCAGCGCCTGGCCCAGCAGTCTTTCGGCAGAAACACTGGGATTGAAGCTGCAGCTGGCAATCTGGAAGCTGGCCAGTGCCGCGGCTCCCGCAGACAGGGCAAAGCGCCTGATGCGGGAGAGGCTGTAGCGAGCAGTCTTGGAAGCGGTGCCGCGCTTGCGCGCAGGCGTTTTCTTTTTCTTGGCGGTCGTCATTGAGGCGGCAATGGTACGCTGCCTGAATGCTGCTTGAGGCGTGATGCGGGCCGCCGGCCGCACTTTGTGTGTCCGGCAATGAAACCGTATGTGAATTGCCTGCGTGCAGGCAGGTGATTCAAGGATCGAGTGTTTGTTTCCGGCCCTGCTGTTGCCGGTACTGGCCAGGCGTCAGCCCCAGGTGTTTGCGAAACACATGGCCCATATGCGACTGGTGGTTGAAGCCGCATTCCAGCGCGATCTGCGTGAGGGGCAGATCGGCGCCTCGAATCATGGCGCGGGCAGCCTGCAGCCGGGTCTCCGTGATCCAGGCATGTGGCGTCATGCCCGTGAGCCGTGTGAACTCACGCAGAAAGCGCAAGGGGCTGGTGTCCACCATGGCGGACAGATCGGCAATGCTCAGCTGCCGCTCGAACTCGGCGGCAATGCGGTCCAGCACGCGCGCATAGCTGGCACCGGGGCGGGCGTCTGCCTCGCAGTCGCTGCCATCCCGGCAGGCCATGAACTGCAGCGCAGCCTGCTCGATGGCCAGGGCGTCAGGCCGAGGATTGAGCAGCAGCAGGCGCAGATGCTGTGCCATCTGCAAGGCCGCACGCTGGCCATGTCGCGAGATGCGCTGCGACGGCCCGGGCGCGTCGGCCTCATGGGCTGCATAGCGCAGCACCAGATATTCACCGCCGGTGGCCGATTCGGAAAATACTTCCACCCCCGGCGGCGTATAGCTCAGGGTGCCGGGCCAGGTGTCGAAGTCCACGCGCCTGTCGGAGGCAATCGCGTGCACGCCTTGCTGTCTTTGCAGCGCAATGCCCAGCGCATGCATGCGCACCGGGTCGCGGCTGCTGTAGGCGGCGCGGCCGAGCAAATGGATCTGCGCGGCTGGCATATCGGTTGCCGAAGGCTGAATCAGGTGGGTCTTCATGGCGGGCTGAAATTTCATGATAGACGATGGCGGGCAGCCGGCGTCACACTGCTGCTCATGAATCAAAACCTGCAAACAAGCGCCGGGCCGCATGGGGTCATAGGCCTGATCGGCGGCATGAGCTGGGAGTCCAGCGCCGAGTACTACCGCCTGATCAACCAGGGTGTCCGGGACCGTCTGGGCGCGTTGCGCTCGGCCAGGCTGCTGATGTACAGCGTGGACTTCGGCCCTGTCGAACAGGCCCAGCATGAAGGCCGCTGGGATGACGCGGCGGCGCTGCTGGCCGATGCCGCCCGTCGCCTGCAAGCCGGAGGCGCCGACTGCGTGCTGCTCTGCACCAACACCATGCACAAGGTGGCGGATCAGGTGGCGGCAGCCGTGTCGATTCCGTTTTTGCACATAGCCGACCCGGTCGGGGCGGCTGCGCGCGCAGCCGGTGTGCAGGTGCTGGGGCTGCTGGGTACGCGCTTCACCATGGAGCAGCCGTTCATGCGCGAGAGGCTGGAGCAGCAGTTCGGCCTGAAGGTGCTGGTGCCGGGCGAGACCGAGCGCGCGCAGGTGCACCGCATCATCTATGAGGAGCTTTGCGCGGGCCAGATCAGCGATGTGTCGCGCAAGCTCTATCAGCGTGCCATCGAGTCATTGGCGGCCCGTGGGGCGCAGGCCGTGGTGCTGGGATGCACGGAGATCGGCTTGCTCATCAAGAGCGAAGACAGCGTGCTGCCGGTGCTGGACACCACGGCCTTGCATGCTGCAGCGGCCGTGGACTTTGCGCTGCGGGCCTGAACTGCCGGATATCAGTGCGCAGAGCCCGGCTGGAGGATTTGCGGAATGGCGCAATGCGTGCCGGCCTCGTTCATGGCAATGTCATGCTCGTGCTTGGCCACTTCCACCGACATGGCCTGGGGCAGCGGCACGGCGTTCTTCACGGCCAGAATCTCGGCCATCACGCTCACCGCAATCTCTGCCGGAGTCTTGCTGCCGATATAGAGGCCGATGGGGCCGCGCAGCCTGGCCAGCGAGGCTTCGGTCTCGCCAAAATGCTCCATCATGCGCTCGCGCCTTGCGTGGTTGTTGCGGCGCGAGCCGATGGCGCCCACATAGAAGGCCGGGCTGTGCAGGGCCTCGAGCAGGGCCAGGTCGTCGAGCTTGGGGTCGTGGGTGAGGGCGACGATGCAGCTGCGCGCATCGGGCTTGAAGGCCATGACCGCATCGTCGGGCATGTCGGTGACGGTGCTGACCTGCGCCACCGACCAGCTGCCCATGTATTCCTCGCGCGGGTCGCAGACGGTGACCGTGAAGCCGTTGAACAAGGCCATGGTGGCCAGGTATTCGGCCAGGGCCCCAGCGCCGATCAGCAGCATGCGGTAGCCGGGGCCGAGGTGGTTGACGAGTTGCTGGCCGTCAAACTCCAGCGCGTCGGGGTGCTCGGCCGTCTGCAGGCGGACTTCGCCGCTGCTGCAGTCGACGCTGCGTTTCACCAGTGATCCGGCTTCCAGATCGGCCACCAGTTGCTGCAGGCTGGCCGCATCGGGGTTGAATTCCAGCAGCAGCTCCAGCGTGCCGCCACAGGGCAGACCGAAGCGGTGGGCTTCGTCGGCACTCACGCCATAGCGCACCAGCTGCGGCGGGCCGTCGGGAATGCCCAGGCTCTGGTTCAGGGCCTTGGTGTGGCGGGCTATCAAATCGTCCTCGATGCAGCCGCCGGATACCGAGCCAATGGCGCGACCGTCCTCGCGCAAGGCCATCATGGAGCCCACCGGGCGCGGGGACGAGCCCCAGGTGCGTACCACGGTGGCCAGCAAGGCGTGCTGACCGGCCGAACGCCAGTCGCGCAATGCCTTGAGTACCAAGACGTCGATATTGTCCATTGCTTGCTTTCTCTGTTTCTCTCGCTCGCTGCAATTTTGAAGCATCAGGCGGGCACCGGGTAGCGGCGCTACCCGTAAATGATCACCCGTAAAAAGGCCTTCCGAGGCCTGAAGGACAGGGAAGGCCGGCTTGTGCAGAGCTGTGCAGCGCTTTGGCAGCGCCTGCTGTCAATGCGCCTGGGTCTGCTTGCGCAACTGGCCTACCTTGGCAGGCAGGTCCTTCCACTCGTCCACGCCGTACTGGACACGCATGGTGTTGAGCAGGGTGGCGATCTGTGCATCGCTGAGCGCATGGCGGAAGGCCGGCATGGTGCCCAGGTCGGCATGCGCCGGATGTTGCACGCCTTCGAGTACGGCCATGATGGCGTTGTCGGGCGATGCGGAGTGCAGGCTGGTGCTCAGCGCCAGCTGGGGACGCACGCCGAAGCTGCTGCCCGAGGGGTCTGCCTTGTGGCAGGCCATGCAGGCGCCCTGGTACAGGCGGTAGCCTTCAGCATCGAGTGCCAGCTTGGGCTTGGCGGTTTTTTCCGCTATCAGTGCCTTGGCATCGCCAGGGGCGGCGTCGGCCTTGCGGTAGCTCATCAGATAGCTGGCAATGGCGTCGAGATCGGCATCGCTTTGCTGCGACAGGCCGTGGGCCACTGGAGCCATGGGGCCGGCTGCCACGCTGTGACGGGCAGAGAAGCCGGTCTTCATATAGTCGACCAGATCCTGCTTGGTCCAGGGCAGGGGCGAGGCCGTCTTGTCCGTCAGGGCGGGAGCATCCCAGCCTTCGGCGCTGCCGCCGCTCAGGTGGAACTCACCCGTTTTTTCAGCAGCCAGGCCGTTGCGCGGTGTGTGGCAGGCGCTGCAGTGACCCAGGCCTTCGACCAGATAGGCACCGCGATTCCACTCGGGAGCCTGCTTTTCATCGTCCTTGACGACGCCGGGCTTGAGGTAGAGCCAGTTCCAGGCCGCAATGCCGCGGCGCACGTTGTAGGGGAAGTTCAGCGCCGTCTCGGGCGGCTGGTTCTCCACGGCGGGCTCGCTCATCAGAAAGGCGTACAAGGCCTTCATGTCCTCATCCGTCACGCGGCTGAAGGCCGTGTAGGGGAAGGCGGGGTAGAGGTACTGGCCTTCGCGGTCCACGCCGTGGCGCATGGCGCGCTCGAAGGCTTCATAGCTCCAGCTGCCGATACCGGTCTGCAGATCGGGCGTGATGTTGCTGGTGTAGATGGTGCCGAAGGGGCTGGGCATGGCCAGACCGCCCGCATTGGTCTTGCCGTTGGGCGCAGTGTGGCAGACGGCGCAGTCGCCCATGGCGGCCAGCAGCTTGCCCTTGGCAATCTGCTGGGGCGTGAAGTCTGCTGCAGGAATGGCTGACTGGGGCGCAATCTCGCCCTGATGGGTGAGTGCCAGGCCGGCGGCAGCCAGCACGACCACTACAGCCGCACCGCCCGCCAGAATCTTTTGGAACGTTCGCATATCTATGTTCTTTATCGGTGGAGTCACTTGGACGAGGCGGCGCTGCTCTTGGCAGCCTTGAGCGCGGCCAGCACGCGGCTGGGCGTGAACGGCACTTCCAGCAGGCGCACGCCGGTGGCGTCGAAGATGGCGTTGGCCACGGCGGCGGCGCTGGGCACGGAGGCCGATTCGCCGGCGCCCATGGGTGCCTCGTTGGGACGCTCGACCAGCAGCGAGTCGATCTCGGGCAGCTCGTCAAAGCGCAGGATGGGGTAGCCGCCCCATTCCACGGAGGTGACGCCGCTCTTGTCGAAGGTGACGAACTCCTTGAGCACGCGGCTGGTGGACTGCACCACGTTGCCGTGCACCTGATGACGCACGCCTGCGGGGTTGACCATGGCGCCGGTGTCCTGGGCGACAAAGACCTTGTCGACCTTGACTTCCCCGGTTTCGCGGTCCACGGTCACGTCGACCACCCAGGTTGCCCAGGCCGCACCGTAGCCGGGGAACTTGCTGTGGAAGTAGCGGGCATAGGCAAAGCCGCGACCCTTGACCAGGCGCTGATCGTCAGCTGCCGCATTGCGGCGTGCCGGGCCTTCCTGCCAGTTGCACTGCTTCTTGGCCTCGGCAATCAGCGCCACGGCACGGGGGTCCTTGAGATAGCGCAGGCGGTACTCGATGGGGTCGGCCTTGGCCAGGTAAGCGCATTCGTCGATCCAGGACTCATGGGCGAACACATTGGGCAGGGCGGAGACGCCGCGCATCCACGAGGCGCGCACGATGGGCACGGCGTCCTGGGAGATCACGCGCATCTTGGGATACTCGTACTGCGGAATGGCAGTGCGGTCGCCCATTTGCTGGGCTTCGGTCTTGGCAGACACCTTGCCCGTGAGGATCAGAGCCAGCGCCGAGGCGTTGTTCGAGGGGTAGCAGGTACGCAGCTCATAGGCGGCCACATTGTTTTGCTCGTCCAGGCCGCCGCGCACGCGAATCAGCTGGCCCGTGCCCTTGGGCTCCCAGCCGGCTTCCTGCTCGCGCATCAGCTGCACGCGCACGGGCTTGCCCACGGCGGCAGACATCAGCACCGCATCCGAGCAGACGTCGTCCGCGCAGTTGCGGCCGTAGCAGCCGGAGGCTTCGAGGCGGGTGACGTTGATGTTGTCGGCATTCACGTCCATGAGCTTGGCAATGTCCTTGCACACGTCGTGGGGGTTTTGCGAGCCGGTCCAGACCTGGATCTGTCCGTCGCCCACTTCGGCAATCGCGCAGGACGGGCCGATGGAGCCGTGAGCGTGATAGGGCCAGACATAGTCGCGGGTCAGTGCAGTCTTGACCTGCTCGATCGCCTGCAGCGCGCCTTCGTCTTCCTGCAGCACGCGGTCTGTCTTGGCGTGGTCCACCAGGGTCTGATGCAGGCCGCTCAGCGACATATCGGGCAGACCGTTCCATTCCTTCCAGGTGACCTTGAGCTGGCGCATGGCAGCGATGGCCTGCTCTTCACGCTCGGCCACCACGCCCACGAAGTCGCCCTTGACCACGACCTTGACGATGCCGGGCAGATGGGCGATGGACTTCTCGTCCACCGACACCAGGCTGGAGCCCAGGGGCGCCGTGGCATCGGCGCCGGTGTAGGGAGGACGGATCACGCGGCCGTGCAGCATGCCGGGCACGCGCAGGTCATGGATATAGGTCAGCGCGCCCAGAACCTTGTTGGGGATGTCCACGCGCTGCACCGATTTGCCGATGTACTCGAAGCCGGACTTGCGCAGCTCGATCTTGTCGTCGACCTCGATCTGCAGATCCTGGCCCTGAACCAGCTCGCCATAGCCGTAGCGCTTGCCGCCGGCGATGACAAAGCCTTTCTGGGTGGTGATGCGCTCGGCGGGAACACCGGATTTTTCGCTGGCCAGCTTGATCAGCAGCTGGCGCACCTGCGCTGCGGCATGACGCATGGGCAGGGACGATACCTGGATGGTGTTGCTGGCAATGGTGGGGCCCAGGTCCGGGGTGCGGGCGGTGTGTCCCAGCACCATGGTCACGGCGGCAAAGTCCACATACAGCTCGTCGGCCACCAACTGGCCGAGAGCCGTGCGCACGCCCGTGCCCAGGTCCACGTGGCCGTTGTAGGCCGTGACGGAGCCGTCGGCGCCAATCGCGATGAAGCTGTCCACCAGCTTGGCCGAGGGAATGGGGAAAGCGCCCTTGGCAGCCGCTTCGGGGGCGGTCTGGGCCATCAGCAGATGGCCGCCTGCCACGGAGCCGACCATCAGCATGCCGCCGGCCTTGAGCAGCTGGCGACGGGTCAGTTGAGCGTGATTGTCTTTGGTGAAGAATTTCATGATCAGGCAGCCTTTGCGGTAGTGGATGCGCCGGCGGCGGGGAGGGCCGGGCTGTGGCCCTTGGCAATCAGCTCGCGGGCGCGCGCGGCGGCCTGCATGATTTCCACATGGGTGCCGCAGCGGCACAGATGGCCGGACAGGGCGTGCCTGATTTCTTCGTCGCTGGCCTTGGGCTGCTGGTTGAACAGGGCGACCAGCGCCATGATCATTCCGTTGGTGCAGTAGCCGCACTGCGCAGCCTGTGCATCGACAAAGGCTTGCTGCACCACATGCAGGGTGTAGGTGCGTGCGGTGGCAGGCGCCTTTGTCTCGGCGGCGCTGACATCCAGCACGGCGCGGTCCTGCAGGGCCTGCGCGCTGGCGGCCTTGCTGGCGTCAGGCGACAGGCCTTCCAGCGTGGTGACCTTCTTGCCGTCGACCGCCTTCAGGGGCACGGAGCAGGAGCGCGCCACCTTGCCGTCGATCAGCACGGCGCAGGCACCGCACTCGCCCAGGCCGCAGCCGAACTTGGGGCCGTTGAGCTGCATGTCATTGCGCAGCACATACAAAAGAGGTGTGTCGGCAGTGGCGCTTTGCGCGTTCACTTCCTGGCCGTTCAGAGTGAATTTCATGACGTAGGTTTCAAGAGTCAGTCTTATATATGTGTAGTCAATTATATGACTAGACAAAAATAAAAGAAGTTCACTTGATATAAAGCAGACGCTGTTGCTCTGGTGTGCGCTAGCCGAGGCAGGCTCGGCCTGCGCCGGGCGGCGACTTGCTGGCCCGAGATACGGCGGCAGGGACAGGCCCGTCCCGGGAGAAGGCCTGCCCCGGATGAAGGCCCGCCCCGGAAGCCGGCTGCGCCGCTATGGACTGATCCGATCCGGGGCCATGCCCAGAGCCGGGAAGCCATGCTGTTTGCGTGGAGATGGGACGCGCCTGCCGACTTGGGGATTGAAGCGGCGCAGAAATGGGGCTTCAATGCACGGACACCGAATGCCGCCAGTGCATCGATAGAGAGGGGTTCGCGGTCTGCGGGTTTGCAGACATTCATCAGTCCCTGTTCAGGAGAGCCAAGATGGTCAGCAAAAACACGATTTGTCTCTGGTACGAAAGCGAGGCACTGGAAGCCGCCAGGTTCTACGCCCGGACTTTTCCCGACAGCGCCGTGGGCGCGGTTCACCATGCGCCGGGCGACTACCCGTCCGGCAAGCAGGGCGATGTTCTGACGGTCGAATTCACGCTCATGGGCATTCCCTGCCTGGGCCTGAATGGCGGCCCTGTCTTCAAGCACAGCGAGGCGTTTTCGTTTCAGGTCGCGACGGACAGTCAGGAGGAAACGGATCGCCTGTGGAACGCCATCGTCGGCAATGGCGGCCAGGAAAGCCAGTGCGGCTGGTGCAAGGACCGCTGGGGGCTGTCCTGGCAGATCACGCCGCGCGTGCTGACCACGGCCATTGCCGATCCGGACCGCGCCGCCGCCAAGCGGGCTTTTGAAGCCATGATGGAGATGAGGAAGATCGATATCGCCGCTATCGAGGCTGCCTGGCGCGGCTAGGCGGCCCGCTGCGATAGCAAGGCGGCGGCAGGCCGACGGGCCGGTCCGGTGCAAGCAGGCATCGGGGCGCCCGCGTGCGCTGGCGCACTTTGCCAAGCTTTGAGCGTCCTGGGGCAAACGCTTTGCAGACAGCTCTCCTACAGTGAAATTGCTTTCAATTTCGACGACCCGGTGCCTGCCGGCCGCTGTTGCCCATGTCTTTTGAATGCCTGGCGGCATTGCTCAGGGCGGGCAAGCCGCGGCCGTGGCTGTGCGTCGGAGCCCGCATTCACTTGGAGACATGTCATGAACTTTCTCGACGGCCATCTGTTCCCCGAAAACCAGCAACCCCTGATCATCACAGCGGCGCCCTATGCCCCGGGCTGGCTGCCTTCGGACTTTCCCGAGGACATTCCCGTCACCATGGAGGCGCAGATTCAGAAAGCCGTGGACTGCTACAACGCGGGCGCCACGGTGCTGCACCTGCATGTACGCGAGCTGGACGGCAAGGGCAGCAAGCGCCTGTCCAAGTTCAACGAACTGATCGCCGGCGTGCGCAAGGCCGTGCCCGAGATGATCATCCAGGTCGGCGGCTCCATCAGCTTTGCTCCCGAGGACGAAGGTCAGGCGGCCAAATGGCTCTCCGACGACACCCGCCACATGCTGGCCGATCTGGACCCGGTGCCCGATCAGGTGACCGTGACGGTGAACACCTCGCAGATGAACGTGACCGACCAGGCCGAAGATGCGGACTTTGCGGGCACCTCGCGCGCCAATCCCACGCTGTTCAATGCCTACAAGGAAATGACCGTGCCCGCGCAGCCGGGCTGGGTGGAAGAGCATGTGCGCCGCCTGACCAGGGCCGGCATCCAGAGCGCCTTCCAGTGCTACAACCTGAACAGCTTCGAGTCGGTGGAGCGCCTGATGCGCCGTGGCTTCTACATGGGCCCGCTGGTCATGAACTGGGTGGCGATTGCCGGCGGCATGGACACGCCCAGCCTGTACAGCCTGGCCAACTTTGTGCGCGCCGTGCCCGATGGCGCCGTGCTGACCGTGGAGAGCAATGTGCGCAACGTGCTGCCC
This sequence comes from Comamonas testosteroni, assembly GCF_014076415.1. Lineage (NCBI taxonomy): Bacteria > Pseudomonadati > Pseudomonadota > Betaproteobacteria > Burkholderiales > Comamonadaceae > Comamonas > Comamonas testosteroni. Next base: position 4,723,187 of record NZ_CP043568.1, on the reverse strand, counting down.
GTGAACATGTGGGGCATCGCCGCCGGTCTGCATGTGCGCTGCGGCACCGAGGACTGTCTGTGGAACCAGACACGCACAGAGAAGGCCAGCACCGTCTCGCAGATCGAGCAGCTGGTGCGCATCTCGCGCGAGTTCGGTCGTCCTGTCGCCACCGCCAGGCAGGCGCGCGAGATCAGCAAGATCGGCGTGTTCTACGACAGCGTGGAGGAAAGCCTGGCCGCCAACGGTTTTGCGCCCAACCGGCCCGGCGCCAACCAGGGTTTTCTCAGGAAGACCTCCTGATCTTCCGGGGCAGGCTTGCAGGCAAGGCGATCACGGCCTCGCCTGCAAGCGGTCTCTGCTGAACCGACATGCGCAAAAAACGGCCTCCGCGATGGAGGCCTTTTTCATGCCAGGATGATTTCTGGCGGGCCCGGAAAATGGCCCTGGCCAGGGTGAGGGCAGGCCTGACATAGTCTCCGCACGCCAGGGGGCACAGCAATGACAGGCTGTACCTGGCGACGCTGTCGCCCCCTCCCGGGTCTGGGTTCTGCGTTCCGGCTTCAGGGCGAGATTGGCGCAAGACAGGGCAGGGCCCGGTTGGGCGCGCATCCATGTTGCGGGTGATGGCAAAAAATAATAGCTGCCTGCGCTTGTTTTCAAAGCGTTTCGGGCAGCTATGTCTCTATCCTCGATGTCAGTCAGGCGATGCTAGCTATTGTTTTTTATGCAGCACAGGCGTTTTGCCAAATGTTGTGCGCCATGTCGCGGCGCCGGGGTGCGGTGGTGCCGGCTGGGATTGGCCCGTCAAAAAAGGCTTGTCAGAAGGGCTTGTCGCCGATGATGGCAGCACGCTCCATCTTTCGCGCGGCGGGCCAGTAGTCCTGCACGGCGTAATGCTGGGTGCAGCGGTTGTCCCACATGGCGACGCTGCCGGGCTTCCAGCGAAAGCGCACCTGGTACTCGGGGATGGCCGCCTGACTGATCAGATAGTTCAGCAGCATGCTGGCACCGGGCGTCTTGTCCTGGCCATAGCGCACGTTCTCGGGCGTGTGGTAGTTGGCAAAGTGGGTGGTGAAGCTGCAGACGTAGAGAATCTTCTCGCCGGTTTCGGGATGGGTGCGCACCACGGGATGCTCGACCGGAGGATGCAGGCGGCCCAGCTCCAGACGCTTTTCTTCGGGCATGACGGCACCGAAGCCATGCTCGATGCTGGACTTGGCCTTGAGGCCGGCTATTTTTTGCTTGATGTCCTCGGGCAGGTTGCGGTAGGCCTCGGCCATGTTGACCCAGATGGTGTCGCCACCGACGGCAGGGCCTTCGATGCAGCGCAGCACGCAGCCCATGGTCGGGTTCTCGCGCCACTGACCGTCGGTGTGATAGGTGTTCTCGTAGTTTTCGCGCTTTTCGCTGCGGTAGATCTGCACCAGACCGGGGTGGTCGGGGTCGCTGCCGGCCACGGGGTGGTCCTCCAGATCGCCGAAGTGGCGGGCAAAACCCACATGCTCGGCACGCGTGATGTCCTGATCGCGGAAGAACAGCACTTTGTGCTGCAGCAGCAGGGCGCGAATTTCCTCGGCCAGGCCCTTGTCGCGGGACGCATCGCCGAGGTGGATGCCGGAAACCTCAGCGCCGATGCTGCAGGTCAGTTGTTCGACTTTCATGGTCTTCTCCTAAGTACCCGGCAAGGCCTTGATGCAGGGCGCCGCCGTCTGATGGAAAAATTTTCGGCGCAGCAACAGCCGCAGGGCTTGACCAAACGCGTCAGCTTGTTGCCCTCTTGGGTGGGTGCAAGGAAAACCCTAGGGCGGGCCCGGGTCGTCATGAAGTGGACGCATCTGCGCACCAAACCGTCATATCTGTCGCGATCTACTGGTATCCATTGATTGACTGCTTGTCTTGATATTGATAAACATCAATGCCCGAAATGGCAAATGACCCCAGGTCCTGTCTCCGTCCATGAAATCCGGGCCTGTTGTGCAGGACCCGGGTCAACCGTTTTCCAGGTCACGATGAAGCCCCGTATCCGAAGTGTGAGCCTGTGCAAGTACGCCAAGGTGGCGAACGAGCTCGGCATCGATCCGCTGCGCATGTTCCGCCAGGTGGGGCTGGATCACAGCTGTCTGAGCTCTCCCGACCTCATGGTTCCAGAGGCTGCGTTTGCGCAGTTGCTCGAGGCTTCGTCCGCCCAGGCTGGCCATGCTTCGCTGGGCCTGCTCATGGGATCGCACTGGCGTCTGTCCGACTTCGGGCCGATCAGCCTGCTGCTGCAGCACCAGGCCAGCCTCTCCAGCATGCTCAAGACCTTCAAGGACTACGACCACATGATCAGCACCACCGTGGGCACGGAGGTGGTGACCCAGGGGCGTTATTCCATCATTCAGCTGAACCTGGATACCGAGCGCGAGAACCCGGGTCGCCACCCGGTGGAGCTGGGCATCACGGCGCTGATGAGCCTGTGCCGCTATCAGCTGGGCAAGCACTGGAGCCCGGCCAGCATCCACTTCTCGCACAGCGCACCGGGCAGCACCATGAGCCATCGCCGCGTGCTGGGCAGCGAGATCGTGTTCGGCTCGGACTTCGATGGCATCGTGGTGAGCAACGAGGATCTGGAGGCCATCGATGCCGATCACGACAGCCTGATGGAGAGCCACGCCCGCAGCCTGATGGAGAGCCATGCACCGCGGCCCATGGCCAGATCGCTGGAGCAGCAGGTGCGCAGCACCTTGCAGTCGCTGCTGCCCCACGGCCGCCACAGCATTGCCCATGTGGCCGGCGCGCTTGGCTATACGGCCCGCTCGCTGCAGCGGCACCTCGAAACCCAGAACACCAGCTTTCAGGAAACGCTGGACGCCGTGCGCAGCCAGGCAGCGCTGCGTGCGCTGCAGAATCCGCAGCTGTCGGTGAGCGAAGCGGCAGCCCAGGCCGGCTTTGCCGAGAACAGCTCGTTCACGCGCTGGTTCAGCAAGCATTTTCAGCAAAGCCCCAGCAGCTGGCGCCAGCAGAATCTGAATCGCAGCCTGTCCTGAGAGCGCTGTCCGAATGAAAACGCCAGCTTGGTCGCTGGCGTCTTGCGTTGCCGCTCAGGGCTGGGGCATCGCGGCCAGCTGGGTTGCCTCGGGCTGGGCCTTGGCCAGCAGAAAATCGATACAGGTGCGCACGGCCTTGGTCTGATGCCGGTTGGGCAGGTAGAGCAGATACATATGGGTGCCGAAGATGCTGAGCCGGTACTCGTCCAGCGTGCTCAGCACCTCGCCCGTGGCCAGCTTGTCCTGCACCACATAGTCGGGCACCAGACCTACCCCCAGACCGGCCAGGATGCCGTCGCGCAGAAAAGGGAAATGCTCGGAGATCATGGTGGGCTCCAGCATCACTTCGTGGCGCTCGGCGCCCAGATAGGCGGCCAGGCGCAATTGCCGCCCCGTGACTCCGGCGGTGATCAGCGGACTGGCGCGCAGGGCATGCAGGGTTTTGGGCAGGCCGTGGGTCTGCGCATATTCGCGTGAGGCGCAGGCCAGGTAGCGCACCGTGCCCAGGCTGCGCGCCACCAGGGACAGGGGCGGCTCCTGGATCACGCGCACGATGATGTCCACATCGTCGCGCAGATTGTCGGCCCGGTTCTCGAACAGCACGTCGAGCACGATGCCCGGATAAAGGCGCTTGAACTCGATCAGCCATTCGCTCATCACGATCTGGCCGTAGCCGCTGGGCACGCTGATGCCCACGCGGCCCTGCAGGCTCTGGCCCAGCGCCGTGATGGCCTCGCGTGCGGCCAGCATTTCGTTGTGGATGTTGCGCCCATGTTCGTAAAGACGCATGCCGATCTCCGTGGGCTCCACGCGGCGCGTGGTGCGCTTGACCAGTTGCACGCCCGCCGCCTTTTCCAGCTGGGTCAGGTGATAGCTCACATTGGCACGCGTCATCTTGAGCTTGCGCGCTGCCTGGCTGAGATTGCCGCTATCAATGATTTCGACCAGCAGGGTCAGCGATTGGGAGTCCATGGTGTATTTGTCTAATTTTCTTTGACAGTCTGTCAATGATTCATGGGATTGTTAGAAAACATTGTCGTCGTAAAAATAAAGCCCATTCCATAAAGAGATTCAGGAGACATGCATGACCGCCGAAGCCAGCACTTCTGTCGTTGAACTCAAGCAAGACGGTGACGTCCTGCTCGTCAGCGTCAACAATCCGCCCGTCAATGCGCTGGGCGCTGCCGTGCGCCAGGGTCTGATGGCGGCCATGGAGCAGGCCGATGCCAGCGCCGCGGTCAAGGCCGTGGTGATCGTGGGTCAGGGCAAGGCTTTCATCGCTGGTGCCGATATCCGCGAATTCGGCAAGCCTGCGGTCCAGCCCTTCCTGCCCGATGTCTGCAACCGTATCGAGGCCTGCAGCAAGCCCGTGGTGGCCGTGATTCATGGCGCGGCACTGGGTGGCGGTCTGGAGATCGCCATGTCGGCGCATTACCGCCTGGCGCTGCCTGGCGCGAAGCTGGGTTTGCCCGAGGTCTCTCTGGGTCTGGTGCCCGGCGCCGGCGGCACGCAGCGTGCACCGCGCCTGATGGGCGTGAAGGCGGCGACCGAGCTGATGCTCAGCGGCCAGCAGATCGGCGCCAAAGCCGGGCTGGCAGCCGGCCTGGTGGACAAGCTGGAAGAGGGCACGGACCCCGTGGCGGCCGGCCTCGCCTATGCGCGTGAGTTGCTGACCCAGGGCGCGCCGCTGCGTCCCGTCAGCGCCACGCCGGGCCGTCTGGCCGACAAGGCCGCGGCCCAGGCGGAACTCGATGTGCTGCGTGCCGACACCGCCAAGAAGTCGCGTGGCCTGTTCTCGCCGCTGAAGATCATCGATTGCGTGCAGGCCGCTCTGGATCTGCCTTTTGCCGAAGGCCTGAAGTTCGAGCGTGCCCAGTTTCTGGCCTGTATCGACAGCCCGCAGCGCGCCGGTCTGATCCACGCCTTCTTTGCCGAGCGCGAGACGGCCAAGATTCCCGAGGCCCGCGCCGCCCAGCCGCGCGCCTTCAGCAAGATCGCCATCATCGGCGGCGGCACCATGGGCGCGGGCATCACCGTCTCGGCACTGGATGCCGGCCTGGTCGTGACCATGATCGAGCGCGATGCCGAATCCATCGCACGCGGCCAGGCCAATGTGGAAAAGGTCTACAACGGCCTGATCGCCAAGGGCCGCATGAGCGAAGAGGCCAAGGCCGCCATCATGGCGCGCTACACGCCATCGACCCGCTATGACGACATTGCCGACGTGGATCTGGTGATCGAGGCGGTTTTCGAAGACCTGGAGGTCAAGAAGGCGGTGTTCAAGGAACTGGACCGCGTCTGCAAGAGCGGCGCCGTGCTGGCCACCAACACCTCGTATCTGGACATCGATGCGATTGCCGCCGTCACCAGCCGCCCGCAGGATGTGATCGGTCTGCACTTCTTCAGCCCGGCCAACATCATGAAGCTGCTGGAGATCGTCGTGCCCGCCAAGGTGGCGCCCGATGTGGTGACCACGGCCTTCGAACTGGCCAGGAAGATGAAGAAGGTGCCGGTGCGCGCCGGCGTCTGTGACGGCTTCATCGGCAACCGCATTCTGGCCACCTACAAGCAGGCCGCCGACTACCTGATGGAAGACGGAGCCAGCCCCTACGAGATCGACGAGGCCGTGCGCGGCTTCGGCTTTGCCATGGGGCCCTTCCAGGTCACCGACCTGGCCGGCGGTGATATCGGCTGGGCCACACGCAAGCGCCGTGCTGCCACGCGCGACCCCAAGGCCCGTTATGTGGAGATTGCCGACCGCATCTGCGAAAATGGCTGGTTCGGCCAGAAGACGGGCCGCGGCTTTTATCTCTACCCGCAAGGTGCGCGCATCGGTCAGCCCGACCCCGAAGTGCTGGCCATTGTGGATGCCGAGCGCGCCAAGAAGGGCGTGACACCGCGTTCGTTCACGGCCGAGGAAATCATGCGCCGCTACATGGCTGCCATGGTCAACGAAGGCGCCAAGGTGGTGGGCGAGGGCATTGCACTGCGCCCGCTGGATGTGGACGTGACCTTTATCTCCGGCTACGGCTTTCCGCGCCACCGCGGCGGCCCCATGAAATGGGCCGATATGCAGGGCCTTCCCAAGGTGCTGGCCGATATCGAGGCCTTTGCCAGGGAAGACGCGCTGTTCTGGAAGCCCGCGCCGCTGCTGCAGAAGCTGGTGGCCGAGGGCAGGAACTTCGAAAGCCTGAATAAGTAACACCCCCTGAGGCGCTCCGCGCCTTCCCCCTCTCTCGCTTCGCGGGAGGGGGACACTGCCCTCGCTGCGGGGCGGCGGGGCCGCCTAGGCCCTTGCTCGGCAGTCCGCCGATGGGGTGTGCCAGTTTTTGAGCGATTAATCAAAATAAGTAGCTGCTAGCGCTTTATTTGTATTGATTTCAGTATGAAAAATATCTGAAAGCAGGTAATGACAGGCGCTTGAAGCTATCAAAAATAGTTTTCAACATTCACAGAGACAAGCACCATGCGTGAAGCCGTTATCGTTTCCACCGCCCGCACACCGCTGACCAAGTCGCATCGCGGCGAGTTCAACGTCACTCCCGCCGCCCAGCTGGCAGCTTTCTCCGTCAAGGCGGCGGTGGAGCGCTCGGGAGTCGATCCCGAAATGATCGAGGACCTGATTCTGGGCTGCGGCAACCCCGACGGTTTCCAGGGCCGCAATCTGGGTCGCCAGACCGTGTTGCGCGCCGGGCTGCCGCTGTCGATCGCCGGCACCACGATCACGCGTTTTTGCGCCTCGGGTCTTCAATCCATCGCCATTGCGGCGGGTCGCGTCGTGGCCGAGGGCGTGGACGTGATGCTGGCCGGCGGTATCGAGACCATCTCCGGCATCCGGGCCGGCAACAACCTGCCCACCGACATGGACCCCTGGCTTGTGGAGCACAAGCCCGAGCTGTACATGGCCATGATCGACACCGCCGATGTGGTGGCCAAGCGCTATGGCATCACGCGTGAAGACCAGGATGCGTTCTCGCTGCAAAGCCAGCAGCGCACGGCAGCGGCCCAGGCCGCCGATCTGTTCAAGGACGAGATCATTGCCTGCTCCACACGCATGATGGAGAAGAACAAGGAAACCGGCGAAGTCACCTACCGCGACGTGGTGGCCACGCAGGACAACTGCAACCGCGCCAGTACCACGCTGGAGGGGCTGGCCAGGCTGGAGCCTGTAAAGGGCCCGGGCAACTTCATCACGGCCGGCAATGCCTCGCAGCTGTCCGACGGCTCCAGCGCCTGCGTGGTGATGGAAGCCAGGCTGGCAGAGCGTCTGGGCCTCAAGCCCCTGGGCGCTTTCCGCGGCTTTGCCGTGGCCGGCTGCGAGCCTGACGAAATGGGCATAGGCCCCGTGTTTGCCGTGCCCAAGCTGCTCAAGCGTCACGGCCTCACGGTGGATGACATCGACCTCTGGGAGCTGAACGAGGCCTTTGCCTCGCAGGCCCTGTATTGCCAGCGTCAGCTGGGCATTCCCAACGAGCGTTTGAATGTCAACGGCGGCGCGATTGCCATCGGTCACCCCTTCGGCATGACGGGTGCACGCCTGACCGGCCACATCCTGCTCGAAGGCCAGCGCCGCAAGGCCCGCAACCCCAAGGTCAAGTGGGGCGTGGTGACCATGTGCATCGCCGGCGGCATGGGCGCTGCGGGCCTGTTCGAGATTTACTAAGACCCCCTGAGGCGCTGCGCGCCTTCCCCCAAAGGGGGACGACAGCCTCGCTGCGGGGCGGCGGGGCCGCCCAGGCCCTTGCTCGGCATCTCTGGTTCAGAGTGTGCCGGTGTCAGAGGCTGCGAAGGCGCAATGAGCCATGGATCACCAGGAAACAGCAATGGATTTGCAATTCACCCCCCAGGAAGAGGCGTTTCGCGCCGAGGTGCAGAGCTTTCTCAAGGAGAAGCTGCCCAAGCATATTTCGCTCAAGGTCAAGGCCGGCCAGCGTCTGAGCAAGGCCGATCAGGATGAATGGCATGCCATTCTCAACGAGCGCGGCTGGTATGCGAATCACTGGCCCCAGGAGCATGGCGGTCCGGGCTGGGGAGCGGTCGAGAAGTTCATCTTCGACACCGAATGCGCCCTGGCTGGCGGCCCGCGCATCGTGCCCTTCGGCGTCAACATGCTGGGGCCGGTGCTGATCAAGTACGGCAACGAGCAGCAAAAAAAGTACTGGCTGCCGCGCATTCTGAGCGGGCAGGACTGGTGGTGCCAGGGCTATTCCGAGCCCGGCGCGGGCTCCGATCTGGCCTCGGTGAAGACCACGGCCGTGCGCGATGGAGACTTCTACATCGTCAACGGCCAGAAGACCTGGACCACCCAGGGCCAGCACGCCAACATGATCTTCTGCCTGGTGCGTACCAAACGCGAAGCCAAGGCCCAGGCCGGCATCAGCTTTTTGCTGGTGGACATGAACAGTCCCGGCGTGGAGCTGCGTCCCATCCGCACGCTGGACGGTGACAAGGAAGTCAACGAAGTCTTCTTCACCGATGTGAAGGTGCCGGTCGAGAATCTGGTGGGCGAGGAGAACCGGGGCTGGACCTATGCCAAGTATCTGCTGACCTATGAGCGCACCGGCATTGCGGGCGTGGGCTTCTGCATCTCGGCCCTGGCCAAGCTCAAGGTCATCGCCGCCAAGATGCACAAGAACGGCCAGCCGCTGAACCAGGACCCATTGTTCGCCACCCGCATGGCGCGCGTCGAGATCGATCTGGAGAACATGAAGACCACCAATCTGCGTGTGATCGCGGCCGTGGCCGGTGGCGGCGTGCCCGGTGCGGAAAGCTCCATGCTGAAAATCCGAGGCACCGAGATCCGCCAGGAAATCCTGTCTCTGATCCGCCGCGCCATGGGCGTGTATGCCGTGCCCTATATCGACGAGGCCCAGTACGAAGGCTATGACCAGGCGCCCGTGGGCGGCATCGACGAAGCCGCCACGGCCTCGGCCAACTACTTCAACTACCGCAAGCTGTCGATCTTCGGTGGCTCCAACGAAATCCAGAAGAACATCATCTCCAAGATGATTCTGGGCCTGTGAACCTGTAACCCCCTGAGTCGCTTCGTCTGGGCGACCCCGCGCCTTCCCCTGGCCGGGCGCCCCCTAGACGGACGCCCCTAGCCGGACGCCCCAAGGGGGACGACGCCCTCGCTGCGGGGCGGTGCGGCCGGCCTAGGCCCTTGCCGGGCATCCCTGGCGAACCGGGCGGTGGCATGCGACACCGATTCGTTCGATTGGGTAGAGAGAATTTGTCATGAACTTCACACACACCGAAGACCGCCGCATGCTGGCGGACAGCCTGAACCGCTTTGTGGCCGAGCAATACGGCATCGAGCAGCGCAACCAACTGGCCTATGGCGCAGAAGGTCACAGCCCCGCGCTGTATGCGCAATTTGCCGAGCTGGGCGCGATCGGCGCACTGTTCCCCGAAGAGGAGGGCGGCTTTGGTGGCTCGGGCTTTGACATCAGCGTGGTGTTCGAGTCGCTGGGCCGCGGCCTGGTGGCCGAGCCGCTGCTGGGTGCGCTGGTCGTGGGCCAGGCCCTGATTGCGGCCGGCACCGAAGCGCACAAGCGCCAGCTGGCAGACATCATCGCAGGAGGCGTGATCGCCGCCCTGGCACACGATGAGCCGGGTAGCCACTACGAGCTCAACAAGGTCACGGCCACGGCGGCCAGGAGCGCCACGGGCTGGGTGCTCAACGGCGCCAAGAGCGTGGTGGCCTTTGGCGAAAAAGCCGATCTGCTGCTGGTGTCCGCGCGCACCGCAGGCGGCATGTTCGATACTGCCGGCATCAGCCTGTTCCTGGTCGACGGCAACGCCGCCGGGATTGCCAAGCGTGGCTATAGCCGCATGGAAGGCGGTCGTGCCGCCGAGCTGACTTTCGAGAATGTGCAGCTGGCCGAGGAGGCGCTGCTGGGTGCCGAGGGCCAGGGCCATGCCGTGCTCGAGCATGTGCAGGGCTTTGCCCTGCTGGCACTGGCTGCCGAGGCGCTGGGCGCCATGGATGTGGCCAAGCAGAACACGCTGGAGTATCTGCAGACGCGCAAGCAGTTCGGCGTGGCCATCGGCAGCTTTCAGGCGCTGCAGCACCGCATGGCCGATCTGCTGCTGGAGGTGGAGCAGGTGCGCTCTGCCGTCATCAATGCGGCCGATGCCATCGACAATGCCCAGGGCACCGAGCGCGAGAAGATGCTGTCTGCCGCCAAGTACACCGTGGGCTCCGTGGGTACCCTGGTGGCCGAGGAAAGCATACAGATGCATGGCGGCATCGGCATGACCTGGGAGCTGCCGCTGGCGCATTACGCCAAGCGACTGATCATGATCGACCACCAGTTTGGCGACGAGGACCATCACCTGGCGCGTTTCATGGCCTTGACCCAGGCATGAACTTCAGCGCCTGAGGTGCTGCGGTTTCATTAGACATGGAGAATATCAATGAGTGACGCTTTGCTGATTCGCCGCGAAGGTGCCGTGCTGGTGCTGAGCAACAACAACCCGGCTGCGCGCAATGCGCTGTCGCCCGAGTTCTACGCGGCCGTCACGACCGCGCTGGCGGATGCTGCGGCCGATGCCGGCGTGGGGGCGGTCGTGCTCACGGGCGAGGGCGGGCATTTCTGCGCCGGTGGCGATCTGCGCCAACTGGCCAGGCGCCGCGAACTGCCCGTGGAGCAGCGCCGAGAAAAGCTCGAAGGCCTGCACGATCTGATTCGCGCCGTGCGCGACTGCTCCAAACCCGTCATCGCCGCCGTCGAAGGCGCGGCAGCGGGCGCGGGTCTGTCGCTGGCGCTGGCCTGCGATATGCTGGTGGCCGCCCGCGACAGCCTGTTCTCCGTGGCCTATGTGAAAGTGGGACTGACGCCCGATGGCGGCGCCACGGCCTTTCTGGCCGAGTTCGTCTCGCGGCAGGTCTTGACCGAGCTGTGTCTGACCGGCGAGCGCATCAGCGGCGAACGCATGCACGCTCTGGGCCCCGTCAACCGCCTGGCCGAGCCCGGCCAGGCGCTGGTCGATGCCATCGCGCTGGCCGCCCAGATCGCTACCGGCCCGGACCGGGCCATGGCCCTGATCAAGGACCTGTGCCGCCGGGCGCCGCGCAATACGCTGGAGCAGCAGCTGGAGCTGGAAGCGCAGCACATGGTGAACTCGCAAGGTAGCGAGGAGTCCCGTGAAGGCATTGCCGCCTTTCTCGAAAAGCGCAGCGCCGATTTCACCAAACTGCGTGCTTGAGCGCTCGACGAAACCAAGATTTTCCAAGGAGACAAGGCAGATGGCCGACAGCAATACCGAACAGAACCAGGACATCGACTTCCCGCTGGAGGGGGTGCGAGTACTCGATCTGTCCCGCGTCTTCGCCGGGCCGCTGTGCGGCATGGTACTGGCCGACTTCGGCGCCGAAGTGGTCAAGGTCGAGCACCCGGGTCGCGGCGATGACACGCGTGACTGGGGCATTCGCATCGGCAAGACCGAGACCACCTACTACAACAGCATGAACCGCAACAAGCGGTCCATCACGCTGGATCTGCAAACGCCCGAGGGCGTGAAGATTCTCCATGATCTGCTGCCTCAGTTCGACGTGCTCATCCACAACTTCAAGACCGGCGGCGCCGAGAAGCTGGGCCTGGGCTACGAGCAGCTCAAGGCCATCAAGCCGGACCTGATCTACTGCGCAGTGGCTGGCTACGACAGCAGCGGCCCCGAGGCCAAGCGCCCTGGCTACGATCTGGTGATCCAGGGCGAGGCGGGCCTGATGGCACTCAATGGTGAGGCAGGCATGCCGCCGCTCAAATTCGGCGTGGCCGTGGTGGATCTGGTAACTGGCATGTATGCAGCCCAGGCCGTGCTGGCCGCCTTGTTCCGCCGCGAGCGCACGGGCAAGGGCCGGCTCATCGAGATGGCACTGTACGACAGCGGCATCACGGTCACCGGCTACTACGGCCTGGATGCCCTGCAACTGGGCCATGATCCCGAGCGCTACGGCAATGCCCATCCATCCATCGTGCCTTACGGCATGTACGAGGCCGCCGACGGCCCGCTGATCATTGCCGTGGGCAACAACAGCCAGTTCGACAAGTTCTGCCGCCAGGTCATCATGCGCCCCGACATCGTCGAGGACCAGCGCTTCTCCACCAACGTCAACCGGGCCAGGAACCGGCTGGAGTTGCTGCCCATGCTCAAGGCACTGATTGGCAGCTTCCCGCGCGATCTGCTGCTGGAGCGCCTGACGGCAGCCGGCATTCCCTGCGGCCGTGTGGCCGGCCTGCACGAGGCCCTGACCAGCGAGCGCACGCGCCGCAGCGGTCTGCTGCGCGACATGCCCCATCCCGTGGTCGGCACCACGCCCGTGTTCGCGCCGCCCTATCGCCTGGACGGACAGCGCCTGCCCATCCGCCATGCACCGCCCACGCTGGGTGAGGGCACGCGCGAAGTGCTGCAGCGCCTGCTGACGCTCGATGATGCGCAACTGCAGGACCTGCAAGCCAGGGGCGTTCTCACGCTGCCCCAGGAGCCTTCATGAAGCACCCCTGAGCCGCTGCGCGGCCGGCATAGGCCCTTGCTCGGTGTCGCTGCGTTGGGCCGTGTCAGGCTCACAGGCAGCGGACATCTCATAGAGCCAAAAATAACTGAAAAGCAAGTTTGAAGGCCGCACAAGACGGCAAACAAAGACAGCGACTTCATAGGAGACAAACCATGAGCATCCCAGTCACACGCCGCGATCTTCTGCAAGGACTCGCCGCCATCGGCGGCGGCAGCCTGCTGACCACTGGCGCCAGCAGCGCCTTCGCACAGGCCGGCAAGCCGGCATGGCCCAGCAAGCCCATCCGCGTGGTCGTGCCCTTCAACGCGGGCGGTGCCACCGACATCATGGCGCGCACCATCGGCGAGGTGCTGGCCAAGCGCCTGGGCCAGCCCGTGGTGGTGGACAACAAGGCCGGTGCGGCTGGCATCCTCGGCACCGAGGCCGTGGCCAAGGCAGCGCCCGACGGACATACGCTGCTGCTGTCGCTCAGCACCTCCATGCTGATCAACCAGTTCCTCTATACCAAACTGCCCTACAACCCGCAAAAGGACATCGCGCTGATCAGCCAGATCGCCGCGGCGCCCGTCACGCTGGTGGTCCATCCTTCGGTGCCTGCCAACAATATGAAGGAGCTGCTGGCCTATGTGAAGGCGCACAAGGGCAAGCTTTCGTACGGCTCCTGGGGCGTGGGCTCATATGCCCATCTGGCCGGTGCCTATATGAGCAAGACCATGGATGCCGACATGAACCACGCTGCCTACAAGGGCGATGCACCCATGATCCAGGAGCTGATCGGCGGCCAGCTGCAGCTGTGCTTTTCCAGCGCGCTCAACACCAAGCCCTTCATTGAGTCGGGCCGTCTCAAAGCCATCGGCGTGACCGGCAAGGAGCGCATGGAAATCCTGCCCAAGCTGCCGACCATCTTCGAGCAGGGCGTGACCGACGACGCCTATTCGATCTACGGCTGGGTGGCCATGGGCGCGCCCGCCGGCACGCCCAGGGAGGTCGTGGACCAGCTATACGGCCATCTGCGTGAAATCATCAAGGACCCCAAGGTGCTGGAGCGCATTACAGGCGCCGGCTTCATCCCCATGATGAACAGCCCCCAGGCCTTCCGTGACAACTACCAGCGCGATATGCCGATCTGGAAGGCGCTGGTCGAGCAAGCCGGCGCGAAGCTTGATTGAACCCCCTGAGTCGCTTCGCCTGGGCGGCCTCGCGCCTTCCCCCTTGAAGGGGGCATACGGGCGGCCGGCGACAGCCTCGCTGCGGGGCGGCGTGGCCGGCTCAGGCCCTTGCTTGCTGTCACTGGCTTTGGGCCGTGCCGATTTCATGGGCTGCAGGCGGCGCGAGCGCCATGGACAACTGATTTACCTGGCCTGCGGTAGCGGGCCACCACCGACGACTCAGAGCACGCTCTGGGCAGCTTTGAGAGGAGACTTCATGTACACGCGCAATACCGCACCTCAGGCCGGAGCCACCCGGCGCAGCGTTCTGGCCCTGGCCGCAGCGCCGCTGCTGGCCGGCATGGCCGGCGGCGCGCTGGCCGAGACCGACTGGCCCAGCAAGATGCTGCGCCTGGTCGTGCCTTTCCCGGCGGGTGGACCCACCGATACCGCATCGCGCATCGTGGGCCAGAAGCTGGGCGAGCGCCTCAGGCAGACCGTGGTGGTGGAGAACCGCCCCGGCGCCTCGGGCTCGATCGCGGCAGTGCAGGTCGCCAAGAGTCCGGCCGACGGCTACACGCTGATGATGCTGGCCACGCCCACGCTGCTGGCGCCGCACTTGTACAAGAAGGCGGGCTACGACACCGTCAAGGACTTCACGCCCGTGGCTACGGTCTATGACCTGCCCATCGTCATCGTGGTCAATCCTGCGCTGCTGCCCGACGTTACCGACCTCAAGAGTCTGATCGCCCACGCCAAAGCCCAGAAGTCGCCGCTGAACTACACCAGCTCGGGCGCCGGAAGCTTCGGCCACCTGAGCATGGAACTGCTCAAGCAGATGGCCGGCTTCGACATGCAGCATGTGCCCTACAAGGGCGGCGTGCCCGCCATCACCGACACCATCGGCGGCCAGGTGCCCATCATGTATGCAGACCTCGTGGCCGCGCTGCCCCACATCCAGGCCGGCAAGCTGCGCGCCATCGCCGTGGGTTCGCCCCAGCGCGTGAGAATGCTGCCTGACACCAGGACCATTGCCGAGCAGGGCATCAAGGGCTACGACGCCGTCTCCTGGGGCGGTCTGCTCGCGCCCAAGGGTACGCCCAAGGCCGTGGTGGACCGCATCGCCTCAGAAGTCCAGCAGATCCTGGCCGACAAGGACATCCAGGACAAGCTGCTCCACGCGGGCGCCATCGCCACCTTCCAGAATCCCGCCCAACTGGGTCAGCGCATCCAGCAGGACTACACGCGCTGGGGCCAACTGATCCGCGACAAGGGCATTGCAGTGGAGTAACACGGACATGAAGACACGCATCACCGAACTCTTTGGCATCGAGCACCCCATCATCCAGGGAGGCATGCACCATGTAGGCTTGGCCGAGCTGGCCGCTGCCGTCTCCAACGCAGGGGGGCTGGGCATCATCACGGGCCTGACCCAGCGCACGCCCGAGCTGCTGGCACGCGAGATCGCGCGCTGCCGCGAGATGACGGACAAGCCCTTTGGCGTCAACCTGACCTTTCTGCCCTCGGTCAACCCGCCTGACTACCCGGGCTATGTCAAGGCCATCATCGAAGGCGGCGTCAAGGTGGTCGAGACGGCCGGCAACAACCCGCAGAAATGGCTGCCCGCGCTCAAGGAAGCCGGCATCAAGGTGATTCACAAGTGCACCTCGGTGCGCCATGCGCTCAAGGCCGAGGTCATCGGCTGCGACGCCATCAGCGTGGACGGCTTCGAATGCGGCGGCCATCCGGGCGAGGACGATATTCCCAACTTCATCCTGCTGCCGCGCGCGGCAGAAGAGCTGAAGATTCCCTTTGTCGCCTCGGGCGGCATGGCAGACGGCCGCTCGCTGGTGGCCGCGCTGGCGCTGGGCGCCGAGGGCATCAACATGGGCACGCGCTTCATCGCTACGAAAGAGGCTCCTGTACACGCCAACGTCAAGCAGGCCATCGTGGCGGCCAGCGAGCTCGACACCCGCCTGGTCATGCGCCCGCTGCGCAACACTGAACGCGTGCTGACCAACCCGGCGACCGAGCGCCTGCTGCAAAAGGAGCGCGAGCTGGGCGCGGCCATCACCTTTGCCGACATCGCGCCCGAAGTGGCCGGCGTCTATCCGCGCATCATGCACGACGGCGACATGGACGCGGGCGTCTGGTCCTGCGGCATGGTGGCCGGCCTGATCAACGATGTGCCTACGGTGGCGCAACTGATCGCCGGCATCATGGACCAGGCCCATGCACTGATCAACGAGCGGCTCGCGGGTCTGGCCCGCTAAGCCTTTCACTCTTCAAAACCAGGAAAGAGCTTTCTCATGAAAATCCTTGTACCCGTCAAACGTGTCGTGGACTACAACGTCAAGGTCCGCGTGAAGTCGGACGGCACGGGTGTGGACATCGCCAACGTCAAGATGAGCATGAACCCCTTTGACGAAATCGCCGTCGAAGAAGCCGTGCGCCTGAAGGAAAAAGGCGTGGTGACCGAAGTCATCGCCGTCTCCTGCGGCGTGGCCCAGTGCCAGGAAACCCTGCGCACGGCCATGGCCATCGGTGCCGATCGCGGCATCCTGGTCGAGACCGATGTCGAGCTGCAGCCTCTGGCCGTGGCCAAGCTGCTCAAGGCCCTGGTGGACAAGGAGCAACCCGGTCTGGTCATCTGCGGCAAGCAGGCCATCGACGACGATGCCAACCAGACCGGCCAGATGCTGGCGGCCCTGGCCGACCTGCCCCAGGCCACCTTCGCCTCCAAGGTCGAAGTCGCCGGCGACAAGGCTGACGCGCCCCGGGTCAACGTCACCCGCGAAGTGGACGGCGGCCTGGAAACCGTGGCCCTGTCCACGCCCGCCGTCATCACCACCGACCTGCGCCTGAACGAGCCCCGCTACGTCACCTTGCCCAACATCATGAAGGCCAAGAAAAAGCAGCTGGACACCTTCAAGCCCGAAGACCTGGGTGTGGACGTGACGCCCCGCCTCAAGACCGTGAAGGTCTCCGAGCCTGCCAAGCGTGGCGCTGGCGTCAAGGTGGCCGATGTGGCCGCCCTGGTCGACAAGCTGAAAAACGAAGCGAAGGTCATCTAAGGCCCCCTGAGCCGCTTCGCGTCATCCCCCGCAGGGGGACGACACCCTCGGTGCGGGGCGGCCCTTCCTCGGTGTCCTGCACTTGCGCCGCGCCAGATTAGCCGGCCGCGGGTGATGCAGGCATCATGAAAAATTTTAGAGAAAGACGACTGAAATGACTTCTCTCGTTATTGCAGAACACGACAACGCTTCGATCAAGACCGCGACCCTGAACACCGTGACGGCCGCCAAGGCCTGCGGCGGTGATGTGCATGTGCTGGTCGTTGGCGAAGGTGCAGCCGCTGCCGCCGCTGCAGCCGCCCAGATCGCCGGAGTCTCCAAGGTCATCCATGCCGACGGCGCCAGCCTCAAGGACGGCCTGGCCGAGAACGTGGCGGCCCAGGTGCTGGCACTTGCTGGAAATGGTGCCGGCAACTACAGCCACATCCTGTTCCCCTCGACCGCCTCGGGCAAGAACGTAGCCCCTCGCGTGGCCGCCAAGCTGGACGTGGCCCAGATCAGCGACATCACCAAGGTCGACTCCGCCGACACCTTCGAGCGCCCCATCTACGCGGGCAACGCCATTGCCACCGTGCAGTCCGCCGATGCCGTCAAGGTCATCACCGTGCGTACCACGGGCTTTGACGCAGCGGCTGCCACTGGCGGCTCGGCGGCGGTGGAAACGGCGGCTGCCGTGGCCGACAGCGGCAAGAGCGCCTTTGTGGGCAGCGAAGTGACCAAGAGCGACCGTCCCGAACTGACGGCAGCGAAGATCATCGTCTCCGGCGGCCGTGCTCTGGGCTCGGCCGAGAAGTTCACCGAAGTGATCACCCCCCTGGCCGACAAGCTGGGAGCGGCCATCGGTGCCAGCCGTGCGGCTGTCGATGCGGGCTACGCGCCCAACGACCTGCAGGTGGGCCAGACGGGCAAGATCGTGGCGCCGCAGCTGTACATTGCCTGCGGCATCTCGGGAGCGATCCAGCATCTGGCGGGCATGAAGGACTCCAAGGTGATCGTGGCGATCAACAAGGACCCGGAGGCACCGATCTTCTCGGTGGCCGATTACGGTCTGGAAGCCGATCTGTTCACGGCAGTGCCGGAGCTGGTGAAGGCGATCTAAGCGTTGCCATAGCAATGCGCGGCCCGGACACAGGTGTCCGGGCCCTGGCCAGAGCGGCACACAAGGCATGTGCCCCGGCCCCACCTGGTTCAGAGATTCAGGAGACAAGACATGCAGATTTCCCTTGACCGCCGCAGCCTGGTGCTTGCCGCGGCCGCCTTTTTGACTGCCGCAGGCACCGGCGCATCAGCCTGGGCTCAGTCCGGCGACTATCCCGCGCGGCCAGTCACGTTGATCGTGCCATTCCCGGCCGGTGGCCCCACCGACCGCCATATGCGTACGCTGGCCGACATCGCGGGCAAGCACCTGGGCCAGCCCATCATTGTCGAGAACAAGCCCGGCGCAGGCGGCACGCTGGGTCCCGGCGCCATGGCGCGCACAGCCAAGCCCGACGGCTACACCATCACCCAGTTCCCCATGTCCATGCTGCGCATGGCACATATGCAAAAAACCGCCTGGAACCCGGTCACCGATTTCACCTACATCATCGGTGTCTCGGGATATACCTTCGGTTTCACGGTGCGCTCGGACTCTCCCTACAAGAGCTTCAACGAGTACATTGCCGCCGCACGCAAGACTCCCGGCAAGATCGAATACGGCTCCACAGGCATAGGTTCCTCGCCGCATCTGCTGATGGAGGAACTGGCCGAGAATGCCAAGGTCACTCTCAATCATGTGCCTTTCAAGGGCAACGCCGACCTGCAGCAGGCCCTGCTGGGCGGTCATGTGGCCGCGCAAAGCGATGCCTCGGGCTGGGACACCTATGTGAATGGCGGCCAGATGCGTCTGCTCATGACCTTTGGCGAAAAGCGCACCCAGCGCTGGCCCGATGTCCCTACGGCCAAGGAGCTGGGCTATGGCGTGGTCTCCACTTCGCCCTACGGTCTGGCCGGCCCCAAGGGCATGGACCCGGCGGTGGTGCGCAAGCTGCATGATGCCTTCAAGAAGGCCATGGACGATCCGCGCCATGTCGAGGTGCTAAAGCAGCTCAACCAGGACGTCTGGTACCGCTCGGGCGCCGACTATGCGCAATGGGCCAGGGAGGCCTTTACCAAGGACAAGGCTCTGATCGACCGCCTGGGTCTGGCTGCCAAATAAGCCACCGTCTGCCCAAGCGCCTGCAGGGCCGGGGGCTCGCAGGCGCAGTTCGCTTGAGATTCGTGAATTCCTGAAACGGAGCCCCTCATGACTGTTACCCTGCCTTCGCCCGATGCGCCCTTCACCACGCTGGCCGAGCTGATCCGCAGCCATGCGCGCCAGCAGCCTGCCCATGCGGCCCTGCGCGACGACCAGCAGACCCTGAGCTACGCCCAGCTCGACGCCCTCATGGACCGCGTGGCCGCAGCCTTGCAGCGCGAAGGTGTGCTGCCGGGTCAGGCCATTGCCATCTGCGCTTTGAACTCGGTGCGCTATGCCGCCCTGTTCCTGGGCGCCTTGCGCGCGGGCGTGGTGGTCGCGCCGCTGGCGCCATCCTCCACAGCCGAGAGCCTGGCTTGCATGCTGCGCGATGCCCAGGCGCGTCACCTGTTCCTCGACAAGGCGGCCCAGGATCTGGTGCCTGCCGACAGCGCCCTGCAATGCATCTCGCTGGATGGCGCCGCTCCCGGCCGGGCCTTTGACGACTGGCTGGCGCCCGAAGGCGCGCAGCCCGCGCCCGTGAGCGTGGAGCCGGCCGCGCCGTTCAACATCATCTATTCCTCGGGCACCACGGGCACGCCCAAGGGCATCGTGCAGTCGCACGGCATGCGCTGGACCCATATCAACCGGGGCGGCGTCTACGGCTACGGCCCCGAGGGCACCACGCTGCTGGCCACGCCGCTGTACTCCAACACCACGCTGGTGGTGTTCTTTCCCACGCTGGGCAGTGGCGGCTGCGTGGTGCTGATGCCCAAGTTCGATGCGGCCCGCTACCTGCAACTGGCCCAGCAGCACCGCGTCACCCACACCATGCTGGTGCCCGTGCAGTACCAGCGCATCATGGCGCTGCCTCAGTTCAGCGAGCATGACCTGTCGAGCTTTCAGGCCAAGTTCTGCACCAGCGCACCGTTCCGGGCCGAGCTCAAGGCAGATGTGGTGGCGCGCTGGCCGGGCAGCCTCACCGAGTTCTACGGCATGACCGAAGGCGGCGGCACCTGCATCCTCGAAGCCCATCTGCACCCGGACAAGCTGCATACCGTGGGCCGGCCCGCCGAAGGCCATGACATCCGCCTCATCGACGAGGACGGCCGCGAGGTCGCCCCGGGCGAGGATGGCGAGGTCGTGGGCCATTCGGCCAGCATGATGAGCGGCTACCACGGTCAGCCCGCCAAGACGCGAGAGGCCGAATGGTTCGATGCCACGGGCAAGCGCTTCATTCGCACGGGCGATGTGGGCCGTTTTGACGCCGACGGATTCCTGACCCTGTTCGACCGCCGCAAGGACATGATCATCAGCGGCGGCTTCAACATCTACCCTAGCGACCTGGAAACCCAGCTGCGCGCCCACCCGGCCGTGGACGACGTGGCCGTGGTCGGCGTGCCCTCCGAGCAGTGGGGCGAGACGCCTGTGGCCTATGTGGTGGCGCGCACGGGCCAGCCGGCCCGGCCCGAGGAGATCATGGGCTGGTACAACCAGCAAGCCGGCAAGACCCAGCGTCTGGCCGACCTGCGCTTCATCGCAGAGCTGCCGCGAAGCGCCATTGGCAAAGTGCTCAAGCGCGAGCTGCGCGACCAGTACGCGGCGGGGCGCTGAGCCTGTCTTCCATTCCATGATGCCCATCACGAGACAAATCCCATGAGCCATGACACCACAATGTCCGAGGTCCGCCGTCAGGTGACGCCCGAAGAGTGGCAGACCCGCGTCGAGCTGGCTGCCGCCTACCGGCTGGTTGCCCACTTCGGCTGGGACGACCTGATCTTCACCCACATCTCGGCGCGCGTGCCGGGCCAGCCCGGCCAGTTCCTGATCAACCCCTACGGCATGCTGTTCGATGAGATCACTGCGTCCAGCTTGGTCAAGGTGGACCACGAGGGCCGGCCGCTGATGGAGACCGAGTACGACGTCAACCCCGCCGGCTTCGTCATCCACAGCGCCATCCATGACGGCCGGCCCGAGGTGCAGTGCGTGCTGCACACGCACACTCGCTACGGCGTGGCCGTGTCGGCACAAAAGGATGGCCTGCTGCCCATCTCGCAGCAGTCCATCTTCCCGCTGGTGCGTCTGGCCTACCACGACTACGAGGGCGTGGCCCTGCGCGATGACGAGAAGCCGCGCCTGGTCGATGACCTGGGTGCGAGCAACTTCCTCATCCTGCGCAACCACGGGCTGCTGACCTGCGGCCGAAGCGTGGCCGAGGCCGTGCTGGCCATGTACACGCTGGAGTCGGCCTGCCGCATCCAGATCCTCGCGCAGTCGGGCGGCAGCGAGCTGATGCGTATCCCGCAGACCATCATTGCCGATGCGGTCAACCAGTCGCGCCAGGTCACCAAGGGCAAGGGCGCAGGCCTCGCCTGGCCCGGCCTGCTGCGCCGCCTGGACCGTCTCGATCCAAGTTACAAGGACTGATAGAAACATGGGAATCCTGGTCAACATCCACCCGAGCATGGGCGCACCCATCGTCGATTCGCTGCGAGCGCTGGCGCCCGACGTACAGGTCTGGGCCCATCGCGACGAAGCACCGGCCGATGCGGTCGAGGCCATGCTCGCCTGGAGCCTCAAGCCGGGCGTGCTGCCGGCCTATCCGGGCCTGAAGCTGCTGTGCGCGCCCAGCGCGGGCGTGGACAAGCTGCTGGCCGTGCCCGACCTGCCGGCCGGCCTGCCCGTGGCGCGCACGGTCGATCCGCAGCAGCATGTGGAGATTGCCCAGTATGTGGTCGGCACGGCGCTGCGCCACACGCGCGAGCTGGACCTGTTCGCGCGCCAGCAGCAGGCCGGCGACTGGCTGCGCCGCCCCGTACGCGCCAGCGCAGACTGCCGCGTGGGCATCCTGGGCCTGGGCGAGGTCGGCCGCTTCGTGGCTGGCGCCATGCAGGCCATCGGCTACCCCGTCGCAGGCTGGAGCCGCGGCGCCAAGAGCATTGCAGGCCTGGCCACGCACAGCGGTGCCGAGGGTCTGCAGCTGCTGCTGTCCGGCAGCGACATCCTGGTCTGCGCCTTGCCGCTCACGCCCGAGACGCGCGACCTGCTGGACCGCCGCACCCTGTCCCTGCTGCCACGTGGCGCCTACTTCATCAACGTGGGGCGCGGCGAGCAGGTGGAGGAAGACGACCTGCTGGCCCTGCTCGACGAAGGCCATCTGGCCGGCGCCGCGCTGGACGTGCTGCGCGAGGAGCCGCCCCAGCCCGGCAACAAGGTGTGGGGGCACCCCAAGGCCTTTGTCACTCCGCATATTGCGGCCCAGGCCTCGGCCGATACCGTGGCCCGCCAGTGCCTGGAGAATCTGCGCCGCCTGCGTGCGGGCGAGCCCTTGCTCAACCTGGTGGACGTGACCCGCGGATACTGAGACGTATATTCCCTTCCCTGTCGCGCTGCCGCGCGGCGCTTTATCCTTGCAAGAACCAAGAGACATTCATGCCTTCGACATCTCGCCGCAGCTTTCTTCAATCAAGCGCCGCAGCCGGCGCCGCCATGCTGGCTCCCTCGGTCTGGGCTCAGAGCCCCTGGCCCTCCAAACCCATACGCATCGTCGTTCCCTACACGGCGGGCGGCTTCACCGACCAGATGGCTCGTCTGCTGCAAGTGGGTTTGCAGAAAGCGCTGGGCCAACCCATAGTCATAGACAACAAGCCCGGCGCGAACAGTCTCATCGGTGTGGATCAGGTGGCCAAGTCCGCACCTGATGGCTACACGTTCGGAGTGGTGATTGCCGCCTATGCGGCCAACACCACGCTGTATCCCAAGCTGCCCTACAACCCCGGCAAGGATCTGGTCGGCGTGTCTCTGATGGGAATCTCGCCCCTGGTTGCAGCAGTGTCCATCAATGCTCCGTTCAAGACCACGCGGGAGCTGATTGACTATGCCAAGGCACATCCTGGCAAGGTCAGCTTTGGCTCCTCGGGAAGCGGCTCCAGCGCGCATCTGACAACCGAGTTGATGAAGCTGCTGACCAAGACGGATATGACCCATGTGCCCTACAAGGGGGCCGCACCGGCACTGACCGACCTCATGGGCGGTCAGATCCAGTTGTTCCTCGATCCTCCGCCCAATCTGATCCAGCCTGCCAAGGCAGGTCGCATTCGTCTGATTGGCGTTGCCAGCGACAAGCGACTGGCTGTTTTGCCCGATGTACCGACATTTGCCGAGCAAGGCATCCCCGACCTGATGGGCAGCACCTGGGCAGCAATGATTGCACCGGCAGGAGTGCCCAAGGAGATCGTGCAGCGCATGTCCGCCGAAGTCACTCGCATCATTCGCAGTCCTGAGATTTCCCAGCGCATGCAGCAGACCATGGGCACGTTTGCAGAAGGTTCGACGCCGGAGGAGTGCGATCGTTTCATCGCCGCCGAAACTGCCAAATGGGGCAAGGTCATTCGCGAGGCCAAGGTCACGCTGGACTGATGGAAGCACCTGGCAGGCACTGAGCATTTTCGCCTTCAGGCCCTGATCGCCGGAGTTCTCTCAAAGTTGAGAAAACCGCGCTATAATCGCTTTCTCTTTAGGGGAGTCGCCAAGCTGGTTAAGGCACTGGATTTTGATTCCAGCATGCGAAGGTTCGAATCCTTCTTCCCCTGCCAAGATATAAAAGCCCCGGTTGTTTATGCAGCCGGGGCTTTTTCTTTGTGCACGATGCGCATCTGCCATCTTTGGAGGCGGGCCTGCGATCTCCATTGAGTGACGCTCATGCCATGTATCTTCTATGCGCCAGAAGCACGGGGCATTTCGCAAAAATCCACTTATCAATCGGAACCTCGCCGGGCGAGGCGCCACGTAGCGCCAGACCGCATCGTTGCGGCAGTGACGCCAGCTTGATGCCGGTGTGTAAATAGCATCAGCTGTATATCGGTCAGACAACAGGCTGGCAGATGCGCAGCGATACATCGGCAGAGACAGGAGCTACTGTTTTACAAAACAGTGGTATTTTTTTTACCTGAGCTTTACAATCCGCGAAGAAATAGAACTGAGATTGATTCTCGTTATGTTTCTTTGCTGCCAGCCCCTATACGGTATCTCCGTTCCAGCCACAGCGTCATTTGTTCTTCGGCACTTCTTGCCTGAAGAAAGCACCCTGGTTTTTCTTTGAAACGCTCATGCTGGAACGTTCGTTTTGCCCCGTAGTCGGGGCTTTGCCATTTCGTCTTCACGCCACGGCTGCGGCCGTCAGTGTGGTCTGCCTGCTGCCCTTTGTCAGCCATGCACAGGAGGATGCTGCATCGACACTTGCGGAAGTGACCGTGCAGGAGAAGGCTATTCCCAATGTATATGGAGAGTCCAGGGACTCCTATGTGGCTGGCGGAGTGGAGGTCGGCAAGGCGGCGCAGTCGCTGCGTGAAGTTCCGCAGTCGGTGACGGTGGTAACCCGTCAGCGCATGGACGATCAGGCCATGCGCACGCTCGATGATGTGATGAACTACACCACCGGAATCACTCGCGAAGAGACCTGGCTGGATACGACCTATCTGTCCCGCGGCATGAATATCACCAATTTCCGGTTTGATGGCGGTGCTGCCAGCTCCTCTCGCTCGGGCAGTCGCAGCCTGGACATGGCGCAGTTCGACAGCGTCAGTGTGCTGCGCGGGGCCGACGGCCTGTTTGGTGCAGGTGAGGCTGGTGGGGTTCTGAACTTCACCTACAAAAGGCCACAGGCCAAACGTCAGACGCAGGTGCTGCTTTCCGGCGGAACCATGAGCAACTATCGCGCTGAGCTCGACACCACGGGGGCGTTGAACGAAAGCGGAACTCTGCGTGGCCGTTTCGTGGCCGTGAACCATGACCGCAAGGAAATGGCCGCGCCATCCAAGCTCAAGCGGCAGATGTTGTATGGGGCGCTGGAGATGGACCTGACGTCCAGCACGGTTGCCACGCTGGGGGCCAGCTATCAGAAAGACAGAAATACGGGCTTCAATGCCAGCCTGCCGCGCTATGCGGACGGCAGCGATATCGGCTTTGCGCGCAATACCAACTTTGGCGCGCCCTGGAACTGGATCAATCGCGAAAACACCACGGTCTTTGCCAAGCTGGAGCAGCAGCTCGGCAACGACTGGCTGCTCAAGACCCAGCTCAGATACACCCGCTTCAATGAAGGCGTGAACGGCGCAGAGATCGAAAGTTCGCCGGATCCCGTCACGCTGCAGGGGGCGGACTGGTGGATCCATCAAGCCAAGTCACGCGAGCGTGAAACCAGCTTCGATATCAATTTGCAGGGCAGCTTTGATGCCCTGGGTCAGCGCCACGATGTGATCCTGGGTTTCGATCAGCACCGCAACAGCAATACCAATCGAAGTCTGTGGCCCAGAGTGGGGCCGGCCGACGTATTCAACCGGATTCCACCGCAGGACCCCGGTTATCCGCTCGGTGACTGGACCAGTGGCTCGCAGACCAAGACGCAAAAGAGCGGCCTCTATGGCTCCGTTCGTCTACGTCCCGTGGAGCGTTGGTCCGTGGTGCTTGGCGGACGCTATGTGCTGCAGGATCGCAATACCCAGCATGACATGAACGGTGCGCTCACGGCCAGCAGCCGGGAGTCGAATGTCTTTGTGCCCTATATGGGGCTGATGCATGAGCTGACCAGGTCCACCAATCTGTATTTCAGCACCGCCGAGATCTATCAGTCTCAGGCCGGAAAATTCTCTGCACCGCTACCTGGAACGCCTCTTGATCCGGTGCGTGGTCGTACCTACGAGCTGGGTGTCAAAAGCGAGCTGACCCCCAATCTGATTGCCAGTGCGGCATTGTTTCGTACTGATAAAAAAGGCGAGGCCGTTTACGACCCCGCTTACCCCCAGACCGATTGGCGCGGCGGTTGCTGCTACTTCCGCGACGGCTTCAAGCTGAGCCAGGGCATCGATCTGGAGATGACGGGGCGAATCACTCCCAATCTCCAGCTGGCGGTGGGCTATACCTACAACAGCAATGAAGACAGACGCAAGGACAGCGCCCAGTTCAGCACGGTCACGCCGCGCCATCTGTTCAAGGCCTGGGCGGACTATCGCTTGAGCGGCGATTTGCGCGGCTGGAGCGTGGGCGGCGGTGTGGTGGCGCAGAGCTCGAACTACCGGGCTTCGGGCATCAGCGCTTACAACCCGGCAACGGGCCGTTATGACGGAGCCTGGACGCCGTACAACTTCACTTCCCCGGGTTATGCCATCTGGTCGGCTCGTGTGGCCTATGCGTTCAACAAGGATTGGAGCCTTGCGATGAATGTGGGGAACTTGTTTGACAAGACTTACTACAGCACGGTCGGCTATGCGGGTTACGGCAACTTCTACGGCGAAAAGCGTACGGTTACCGTGTCGCTCAAGGGCCGTTTCTGACGGGGCGTGGCAATGTCGCAATCTGATGGGTGTCGCTCTGACTGGGGACTGGGATCGCGTCTGGCTGCTGCAGTGCTGGGAGGCTATGCCGTCTCCAGTGCCTGGGTGGTTTTATGTGGTGCGATGAGTCAATCTCGTGTGGAGACCATTCTGGGGGGCATGCAGTCCAGCTGGCTCTGGTACGTGGCTGCCGTGATTTGGGCTTTTTCTCCGGCATCGCCACGGCGGATATGGGGCGTGCTGGGCATCGTGATGATCGGCATGCTTCTTGGCACCGCAGCGTTGATCTTTCTGAAGGGACGCTGATGCAGCCGGCAAAGAAGGAATCGGGCGCAGGCAAAGGCAGCTTCCGGCAGGCACAGGCATGGTTGCATACCTGGTGCGGCCTGTGGTTCTCCTGGCTGCTGTATGCCGTTTTTCTGACGGGGACCCTGGCCGTCTTCGAGGAGCCCATCACCCATTGGATGACCCCCGAGCATCATGCCCATGAACAAGCAGAGGCCAGGCAGGCGGGTACTGTGCCGCAAGCGCAGTCTTCCCTGAACCAGCGTCTGCAATGGGGCATGGCCTATATGGAGCGGCAGCACCCTGGCGCAGACATGTGGGAGCTGTGGCCTGCAGACTCCCAAGGGGGCGGGGATTTACGCGTCTACTGGTTCGATCACGAGGGACAGTATGCGGCGGCCCAGCTGGACCCGAAGTCCGGCAGTGCCATGGATGCCGCTGACGTTCCCAAGGTGCGCCAGACACTGGGTGGCCATCATTTCGTGGATTTCCACTATCAGCTGCATGCAGGACAGCTCGGACTCTGGATTGTGGGCATCGCCGCGCTTGCCATGCTGGTGGCACTGGTCAGCGGAGTGATTACCCATAGACGAATCTTCAAGGACTTCTTCACCTTCCGCGCTCGCAAAGGGCAGAGAAGCTGGCTGGACATGCACAACGCCGTGGCGGTGCTGACGCTTCCTTTCCTGCTCATGATCGCCTATACAGGCATCGCCATATCCTGCGCGACCTTCATGCCTGCCGGCATTGCGGCCTACTTCGGCAGCAGTGCCGAAGCCGTCAAGTCTTTCCAGGTGGCGCTGAATGAACCAGGCAAGCCACAGCGTTCGGGTCAGGCCATGCCCGTACCGGATCTGGAGTCCTTCGTGCTGCGCGGGCAGGCCTTGATCGGGCAAGCGGTGCGAGTGGTGGTGATTGATTACCCGGGCGATGAAGCTGCACGCATCGGCATTTACGGATGGAATGAAGCCGACGATCTGAGCAAGCGTCTCAGCCCCAGCAGCGGCATGGCCATGTTCTCGGCCGCCACTGGAGAGTTGCAGCAGTTGCGCTTGCCAGGAGGTGTGGATGGCGGTGCGGCATCGCTTACGCAATCGGTGATCGGCGGGATGCATATGGCGACTTATGGCGGGCGACCGCTGAAGTGGCTGTACTTCATTTTCGGGCTGGCCGGAAGCGCCATGATGGCCACGGGGGCGATTCTCTTCATGGTCAAACGGCGCGCCAAGCATCATGGGGAGTTTGGCTCCAGCACCTCCGCGGTCTACCGGATGATTGAAGCAGCGAATGTGGCGGCCATCACGGGACTGGGCATCGCCTGTGTGGGATTTTTGTGGGCCAATCGCTTGCTGCCTGTCGAAATCTCGCAACGCTCCAGATGGGAGTTGGTGGTGTTCTTTGCGCTGTGGATTCTGGCTCTCACACATGCGCTGCTGAGGTCGCCGCCACTGGCATGGCGTGATCAGATGGCAGCGCTGGCTGTGCTTTGTCTTCTGTTGCCCTTGCTGAATCTCGTGACGACTGGAGAGCAACTTGCTGCATACCTTCTCGATGGTGACTGGGAGAGCGCGGGGGTAGAGCTTTTCGCCGTTGCTGTCGGAGTGGCGGCGGCTGCTGCCTGGGCCTGGATGCGCAAGGCATCGAACCTGAAGCCTGCGCGAAAGCAAATGGCTCGTGAACTGTCGGCTCGTGAATTGTCGAGAGACCTGCCTGTGGCTGCGGATGCAAGTGCCGCGAAGCAGGGGAGCCTGTCATGACCTTGTGGCAGTCATCCTTGCAGGCCTTTGCTCTTTCGATGGGAGGCATGACGGCTCTCGCTTTTGCCATGGACCGCCATTACGCGCAATTGGCATCTCTGGACGAGGTGCCGGCAGCGCATCGTATGGCGCTGCGTGTGTTGGGGGGACTGCTTTTGCTGGCCGTCTGGCTACCGAGCATCCGCGGATGGAGTGCAACGGCCAGCACCTTGCTCGTGCTGGGCTTCTGGAGTCTGGGGGCTCTCGCGACGGTCGCGGGGCTTTCCTGGTCGGCTCGACACCTGGCTGTTGCAGCCGCCGTGACGGTGCTGCTGGGGGGCGTCAGCTGCCTCTGGTGACGGATCCCTTGAAGCCCGCAAGGCTTCTGATCTTCAATCGCTCCAATTCATGCCGTGGCCATGGGTTTCAGCAGCGACTGCGAATTGTTTTCTGGAAAGTGCAACGTTCATGACGGTCGGACAAATCAAACGCTGGGGCAGCCTCGGGCTGCTGCTGGTCTGTGCTGCAGGTATTGCCTTGTGGTGGGGGAGTCGGCCCAGGGTCGAGTACCAAAGTGTTGCGGTGCAGCGCGGCGATGTGGAGTCCACCGTCACTGCCATCGGTACTTTGCAGCCCAGAACCTATGTGGATGTAGGGGCCCAGGTTTCGGGCCAGATCACCCGTTTGCTGGTCAGTCCAGGAGCCAGGGTCGAGAAAGGTGCATTGCTGGTGGAGATCGACCCCAGCGTGCAGCGCGCCACGGTGGATGCAGGCAGAGCATCGCTGGCGAGCCTGCGGGCCCAGATCGCGGAGCAGCAGGCGCAGCTGAAGCTTGCAGGTCAGCAGTTGAAACGACAGCAGCAACTGGCCGCCGAAGAGGCCACAAGGCAGGAGGATGTGCAGATTGCCGAGGCCCAGGTCGCCGGGGCTGCGGCGCGCATCGACCATCTCAAGGCTCAGATGCAGCAAACACAGGCCAGCCTCAAGGCTGACGAAGCGCGTCTGGGCTATACCAGCATCTATGCACCGATGTCCGGTACGGTGGTGTCCGTCGATGCACGTGAAGGGCAGACCCTGAATGCGACCTATCAGACACCCAATATTTTGCGCATCGCCGATCTGACTGCCATGACGGTCTGGACGGATGTATCGGAGGCCGACGTGCGGCGCGTGAGAGCGGACATGTCCGTGTATTTCACGACTCTGGGGAGTGCAGGTCAGGAACAGGCGCGCCGGTGGAACAGCCGGGTGAGGCAGGTGCTGCCTGCGCCGCCGGCCAGCGTTGCCCCCGCCGCAGGCAATGCGGCGGCACCTGCGGTGGCCACCAAGGCCGTGACCTATACCGCATTGTTCGATGTGGATAACCAGGACGCGGAACTGCTGCCGCAAATGACGGCCCAGGTGGTCTTTGTGACCGGCAGTGCGCAGCAGGCCTTGACGGTTCCATTGACAGCTCTTCAGTCTGAGAAAGATCAGCAATCGCAGAGCGTTCGGGTGCTGACAGCCAAGCGGCAGCCTGAGCAGCGAAACGTGAAGCTCGGAGTACGAAGTCGCCATCAGGTGCAGGTGCTCGACGGCGTGGCTGAGGGCGAGCGGGTCATCGTCGGCGAAACCCTGATTCCTGGCGGTCTGCGGTGGCTGCAATGGTGAGTGCGATGGATCAGGTTCCGCTGATTTCGCTGCGTGGCATTCGCAAGCACTATGGCGGAGTGGGCGAGCAGCCGTCGGTGACCGTGTTGCACGGCATTGATCTTGATATTCGCGCGGGAGAGTATGTGGCCGTCGTCGGCAGCTCCGGTTCGGGTAAGTCCACCTTGATGAATATCCTGGGTTGCCTTGATAAACCGAGCGAAGGTTGCTATCAATTTCAAGGCAAGGATGTGTCCACGCTGGACTCGGATGCCCTGGCCTGGCTACGTCGCGAAGCCTTCGGTTTCGTGTTTCAGGGCTATCACCTGATTCCCAGTGAAAGTGCCTCGGAGAACGTGCAGATGCCTGCGATATACGCAGGCCTGGCCAAGGAGCAGCGGGTGCAAAGAGCCCTGCTCCTGCTCAAGCTTCTGGGGCTGGGGGCGCGTCTGGGCAATCGTCCCAACCAGCTGTCGGGCGGTCAGCAGCAGCGCGTGTCCATTGCGCGGGCGTTGATGAACGGCGGCCACATCATCCTGGCCGATGAGCCGACCGGGGCTCTTGACTCGCATAGTGGCGCCGAGGTGATGGCTTTGCTGCGCGAGCTGGCAGATGCGGGACACACCATCATTGTGATTACGCATGATCGCGACGTTGCGGCTCAGGCAAGGCGTGTCATCGAAATCAGCGATGGACGCGTCGTCAATGACAGCGCTCCCGATGGTATTCAGAGCCGAGCAGAGGTGCCTCCGCTGACCCCGCAGCGCAACACCGCAACGTCGGCAATATCCTGGGTGGCTGAGATTTCCGAAGCTGCACGCAGTGCCTGGCGGGGCATGCGCATGAACCGGGTACGCACCAGTCTGACCTTGCTGGGCATCGTGATCGGTGTGGCCTCGGTGATCGTCATGCTGGCCATCGGTGAAGGCGCACGGCGCAAAGTGGTCGAGCAGATGGGCACCATGGGAACAGCCATTCTCTATATGGGCAGCAAACCACCGGCCAGCGGTGGACCAGCGGGCCAGATCACCGAA